>NZ_JBIAWE010000018.1:0-226577 GCF_042895235.1 Streptomyces sp. NPDC001410 | reverse complement strand
AGCGCCCGCTCCCGCTCCACGAGCAGCGGCATCGCGTCGGACGCGGTCACCAACTCCCGCAACGGATACCGGGACAGCACCGCGTCCACCTCGGGTGACAACGCGGCCTTCAGGCGGTGGTGCACGGACAGCGTGTCGTCGCCGAGAGCCCGCGCCGCGGCCAGGACCAGGTCCCGCTGCGGCCCCTTGGGCACTCCCGCGGCAGCCCGCTCGTAGAGTTCGGCGCCCTCCTCCAGGACCAGGCCGGTGTCGATGCCCGCCGGGATCTTGACGGAGGCGGTGTGCCGCCAGGTCGCCAGCGGATGGCTCCACGCCTCCACGCGGAAGGTCCAGCGGCCGATGGCGTCCGGGGTGACCTCCGCGCCCCACAGGTCGCTGCCGGGGGACAGTTCGCGCATCGGGGTCCAGGGCCCACGGCGGCCCGTCGGATCGCGCAGGACGACATTGGCGCCGACGGCGTCGTGCCCCTCGCGGAACACGGTGGCCGTGACCTGGAACGTCTCTCCGGTCACCGCCTTCGCCGGGCGCTTGCCGCACTCCACGGCCGGCCGCACGTCACGTACCGGTACACGGCCGATGGCCGGGGTCCTGCGCATGGAACTCACCTCCGCCGTGCGCGAAGCCGGGCCTGAGGCCCGGCTTCTCGATCCGAGAAACGGTTCGGCTGCTGCCGCCCCGTGGGGATTGCCGAGTACGGTGCCACGTCAGGGGCTTGGCGCCGTGGAACGCCGCTCCGGTGGTGCCGGCCGGGCCGCCCGTCCCGACTGCGGCCGTCCGTCCTGGTCGCGCAGATAGCCGGCCAGGCTGGAGCGCAGATAGCGCTCCGCCGCGTCCGCTGCCTCCCGGGCGCAGCGCTTTCCCATCAGCACGCACAAGGTGTAGCCCGAGTCCTCGAAAGTGGCCCGGACCGTGCGGTCGTGGGGCTTGGCGAGCATCACGCGCTCCCACGCCCGGTAACGCCGCAACTGCCGGGCCACTTCGGCCTTGGCGGGTAGCAGCATGACCCTCTTCACCTTCCACGCTCTCGACTGGGCGCGTTCCCGACGGTCGGGTGGTGTCCGCGCAGGGGAGGGCACGGCACCGTTACGGCGATCGAGGCTTTCACTCATGGTGCACGTACGACCACGCAACGTCCTGTTGGATCTTCAACCATCCGCCGTTCGGGAGGCTCGTGTTGCACGAATGGCGTAGTGACCCCACTGTGGAGGTGACTCAGAAGCGATCGGCGCTCACGCTCGGTGTCCGGGGCACTCCCGGACACCGGCACGGGGAGCGGGAGCTTCGCGGGTGAGGAGCAAGCGACGATGAAGACCGCAGTGCCCTGCTACTACCACCTGGACGTGGAAGTCAGCCCGGAACGGGTGGGACAGGTCAGCCGCATCCTGGCCGCCCATCTCCGCTACTGGGACCTCGAGAACCTCGTGGTTCCCGTCTGTCATGGTGCCGAACTGCTGCTGCGCGCGATCGACGAGCACGCCTCGGACAAGGACACGTCGATCGAGATGTGGTGGAACGGCCAGCATCTCATCACGGCCGTCGGCGGCGACGACCGCGACCTTCGCCCGGACCAGGACCTGCGGGCGTGCCTGGCGGACATCGCCGCCATGAGCGACGGCTGGGGCTGCTGTGCCCCGGACGGCGGCGCCAAGATCATCTGGTTCTCGCAGCGCGCCCGCGCCGGGGAACGCGTCCCGCTGGTTCCGACCGCTCCGGCGCCGAGCCTGAGTCAGGGGCTCCAGGTGCCCCGCGAACTCCCGGTGCTCGCCCTGGCCGCCCCGGCGACCGCCGTGGACGGCGTCCTGGAGGGCGCCCGGTGACGGCACGGAAGTCCCGGAAAGGGGTGCCCGTCTGGAGCGGGCACCCCTACCCGTTGGGCGCCGCCTTCGACGGGCAGGGCACCAACTTCGCACTGTTCAGCGAGGTCGCCGAGCGCGTCGAGCTGATCCTGGTCGACGACGCCGGTACCCAGCGCCCCGTCCCCCTGAGTGAGGTCGACGGGTTCGTCTGGCACGCCTACCTGCCCGGCGTCGGCCCGGGGCAGCGCTACGGCTACCGCGTGCACGGCCCCTGGCAGCCCGGCCTCGGCCACCGGTGCAACCCGGCGAAGCTGCTGCTCGACCCGTACGCGCGAGCGGTGGACGGCCAGATCGACAACCACGCCTCGCTCTACGAGCGCGCGGCGGACGGCCCCTCCCCGGGGGACAGCGCCGGCCACTCGATGCTCGGCGTGGTCACCGACCCGTACTTCGACTGGGGCGACGACCGCCCGCCGCGGTACGCGTACGCCGACTCCGTCATCTACGAGGCCCACGTGCGGGGCCTGACCCGCACCCACCCGGACGTCCCCGAGCGGCTGCGCGGCACCTACGCGGGCCTCGCGCACCCCGCGGTCCTGGAGCATCTGACCTCGCTCGGCGTCACCGCGGTGGAGCTGATGCCGGTCCACCAGTTCGTGCAGGACGGCGTCCTGCAGGACCGGGGCCTCGCCAACTACTGGGGCTACAACACCATCGGCTTCTTCGCCCCGCACAACGCCTACGCCGCCTTCGGCAGCCTGGGCCAGCAGGTCGACGAGTTCAAGGCGATGGTGAAGGCGCTGCACGCGGCCGGCCTCGAAGTCATCCTCGACGTGGTCTACAACCACACCGCCGAGGGCAACGAGATGGGCCCCACGCTGTCCCTCCGGGGCATCGACAACGCCTCCTACTACCGCCTCGTCGACGGCGACTGGGGGCACTACTACGACACCACCGGCACCGGCAACAGCCTGCTGATGCGGCACCCCTACGTACTGCAGCTGATCATGGACTCGCTGCGCTACTGGGTCACCGAGATGCACGTCGACGGCTTCCGCTTCGATCTCGCGGCCACGCTGGCCCGGCAGTTCCACGAGGTGGACCGGCTCTCGGCGTTCTTCGACCTGATCCAGCAGGACCCGGTGATCAGCCGCGTCAAGCTCATCGCCGAACCCTGGGACGTGGGGGAGGGCGGCTACCAGGTGGGCAACTTCCCGCCGTTGTGGTCGGAGTGGAACGGCCGCTACCGGGACGCCGTACGGGACTTCTGGCGGGCGGAACCCGGCTCGCTCGGTGAGTTCGCCTCCCGGCTGACCGGCTCCTCCGACCTGTACCAGCACAGCCGGCGCCGGCCGCGCGCGAGCGTCAACTTCGTGACGGCACACGACGGTTTCACCCTCCGCGACCTCGTGTCGTACAACGACAAGCACAACGAGGCCAACGGCGAGGGCAACCGGGACGGCGAGAGCGCGAACCGGTCCTGGAACTGCGGTGCCGAGGGCGACACCGACGACCCGGCCGTCCTCGAACTCCGCGCCCGCCAGCAGCGCAACCTCCTCGCGACCCTGCTGCTGTCCCAGGGCATACCGATGCTCAGCCACGGCGACGAACTCGGCCGCACCCAGCGCGGCAACAACAACGCCTACTGCCAGGACAACGAAGTCTCCTGGGTCGACTGGAAGCTGACGGACGAGCAAAACACCCTCACGGACTTCACCCGGTACGTCATCGACCTGCGCGCCCGGCATCCCGTGCTGCGCAGGCGCCGCTTCTTCCACGGCGAGACCGCGACCAACGCCGCGCAGCCGCTGCCCGACCTGATGTGGCTGCGGCCCGACGCCCGCGAGATGACCGCCCGGGACTGGCAGCGCGAAGACGCCCACTCGGTCGGTGTGTTCCTCAACGGCGACGCGATCGCCGAACGCGACCCCTACGGCCGCCGCGTGCTCGACGACTCCTTCCTGCTGCTCCTGAACGGCTACTGGGAGCCGGTCGTCTTCCGCCTCCCCGACGAGTCCTACGGCGAGCGCTGGACGACCCTGATCGACACCGCCGAGCCGGACGGCATCCCCGACGAACGCGAACGCAAGGCAGGCACCCGACTCCGCGTGGAGTCCCGAAGCCTGATCGTGCTCTCGAGGCCGTCGCGCGGCGGGAGAAGGGGCCGACGGGGTTCGCCGCCGGTGACGTGATGTTGGATGGTCGTATGGCGAAACGGCGCAGGAAGCAGAGACCTCTGGTCAACGTGCCCGAGAGCGTCGTCCTGCTGGCGACACCGGACGGCTGGCGCCACAGCATCCGCACCGCGGACGGCGGGATGCTCTGCGGACGCCTCGACGGGGCGGGGGCCGAGGCGGAGGCCGAAGCGGCGCAGGCCGCTGTCGTCGCGCTGCTCAGGGACCTCGCCGGGGACGCAGGCGTCGAAGTGACCTGGGACCCCTCCCCGGATCAGGCCTCCTGGACCGGTCGGGTCGGGCCGGTCCGCTGAGGCTGCTCAGCGTGAGCGGCGGGACGTGACCGTGAACTGGGCGCCGTCCGGGTCCCGCAGGATCGCCTCGTCCTCCTGCTCGCTCAGGACGCTGCCGCCGTGCTTCTCGGCGGTCCGCGCGCAGCCCGCCACGTCGGCTACCGCGAAGTGGATCTGCCAGTGCGGCCGTACGGAGGGGTCGGGGGCCGACTCCGCCGCGCCCGAGTCGATGCGCGCCACCACGTCACCCCTGCTGCGCAGCACCACCTCGCCGCCCTCGTACTCGACCTCGCAGCAGCCCGGTTTGCCGGAGGCCCAGTCGAGGATCTCGCCGTAGAAGAGCGCCGAGTCGAAGGCGTTGCGGGTGTGCAGCCGGATGAAGGTGGGGGCGGCCCGCCGCCAGGCCTCCCAGTTGCCGACCAGCTCGCCCTCCCAGATCCCGAAGGTGGCCCCGTCCCGGTCCGCGAGCAGCGCCGCCCGCCCCGGCGGGAAGGACAAGGGCCCCACGGCCGCCGTACCGCCCCGCTCCCGGGCCCGGGACACCGCCTCGTCCGCGTCCGGCACGGCGAAGTACGGGGTCCAGGCCACCGCCATCTGCCACATGGCGGCGACCGCGGCGATCCCGGCGACCGGCACACCGTCGGCCAGCGCGATCCGGAAGTGCTCGCCGAGCTTGGCGCCGCGCCACCGCCAGCCGAGCAGCGCCGAGTAGAACTCCTGGGTGGCCGCCAGGTCGCGGCTGGTCAGGCTCACCCAGCACGGGGCACCGAAGACGGAGTGCGTGGAGATGATGTCCCTCGTCCTCGGTCCACTGCTGGCAGGCGTGTCATGGTTCATTGCAGTCGCGTCCTGGTCTCGGGGCCCGGCGCCTACCGGTCTGGCACCAGTGTCCAACCGGAACCGGGTGCGGTGCCTGTCGAGTACCCCGGTGGCGGGGGGCCAGGCGGGTGAGCACGATGGAGGCATGGGAGAGACGGAGCCCGACCGGATCGCCGAGCTGCAGGCCGAAGTGGACCAGTTGAAGGAGGCCGTGGCCTCCCACGCTGTCATCGACCAGGCCATCGGGATGATGGTCGCCCTCGGCCGGGTGACACCCGACCAGGGGTGGGAGGCGCTGAAGGACGTCTCCCAGCACACCAACATCAAGCTGCGCAACATCGCGGAGCTGATCCTGATCTGGGGCCGCCGGGGCGACATCCCGCCCGCGATCCGTGCCGCGCTGGAGGACGCCCTGGACCGGCACGGGCCCGTCCAGATCCCCGGGACCGCCGAGGCCATCCCCGCCGGCACGGAGGAGAGCCCGGGCAGCGTGGAGGACTGAGGGATCGGCCTGCGTCCGCGAGGTGCCGGACAGGCCCCGTCAGGTGCTCAGCCGGCCTCCGCGAGGTGCTCGGCCGGCGCCTCCGCGAGCAGCTCCTCCCGCAGTCGCTCGAAGCAGCCGCTGAGCAGCCGGGAGACGTGCATCTGCGAGATACCCAGCTGCTGGGCGATCCGGCTCTGCGTCATCCCGTCGAAGAACCGCAGGTAGAGGATGATGCGCTCACGCTCGGGCAGCGCCTGGAGACACGGCTTGACCGCGGCGCGGTCGACCACGAGGTCGAAGCCGGGGTCCGCCTCGCCGAGCGAGTCGCCGAGCGCGTACCCCTCCGTGCCGGACACCTCGGCGTCCAGCGACAGGGCCGAGAAGCACTCCAGGGCCTCCATGCCGGCGCGCACCTCGGCCTCGCTGAGCTTCGTGTGCGCGGCGATCTCGGCGACGGTGGGCGCCCGGCCGGGCGTGGTCTGCGCCAGCTCCTTGAGGGCGCCGCGGACCCGGTTGCGCAGATCCTGCACCCGGCGCGGCACATGCAGCGTCCACATGTGGTCGCGGAAGTGGCGCTTGATCTCACCGGTGACCGTCGGCACCGCGTACGCCTCGAAGGCACGGCCACGGTCAGGGTCGTAGTGGTCGACGGCCTTCACCAGGCCGAGGGCGGCCACCTGGTACAGGTCCTCCAGGGACTCCCCGCGGCCCCGGAACCGTACGGCGATCCGCTCGGCCATGGGCAGCCACAGGCGGACCAGCTCGTCCCGGAGCGCCTGGCGCTCGGGACCGTCCGGCAGCTGTGCGAGCCGCTCGAAGGACTCGGTCGTGTCGGGGGCGTCGTCATGGGGGTGAGGCTTCGTGCTGCCGGTGACAGGCATCGCGCGCACTTCCCTCAGCGGTCGCTGGATCCGGGCGTGCCTCCTGTCCGAAGCACTGTTGTGCGGATTCCCGCTGATGGGTAGATCAAACAATTCGGGTGATATCGGGCGTGAAGCGCGTTACCTCTGTAACAGAGGTAATCTTCAGGAGTGGAATCCGATTTCCCCCAGGAGCTGGCCGACGCGCTCGTACGGATCCAGCGGCTGATCCGGCGCCGGCTGCGCGGCGGGCTGACCCTGCCGCGGCTGAGCGGTGCCGAGGTGGAGCTGCTGCGGCTGGTCGAGGGCCGGCCCGGCATCGGCATCTCGGAGGCCGCCCGGGCCCTGCACCTGGCGGGCAACTCCGTGTCGACCCTGGTCAACCACCTCGTCCGGGACGGCTATCTGATCCGGGAGACGGACCCCGCCGACCGGCGGGCCGCCCGCCTGCTGCTCACCGAGGCCGCCGAGCAGCGGCTCGGGGACTGGCAGCGCCGCCGGGCCGAACTGGTCGGCCGGCACGTGGCCCGGCTGGACGAGGCCGACCGGGAGGCCCTGCGCGCGGCCCTGCCGGCGCTGCGCAAGCTGGCCCTCACCCTGCACGAGGAGGTCGAGGAGACATGACGAGCGACACCCCCGCCCCGCCCGCCGAAGCCGTCACCTGCACCCGTCTCGCCTACGCCTTCGGGGACACCAGGGCGGTCGACGAACTCGACCTGGCCGTCCGCGAGGGCGAGGTGTTCGGACTGCTCGGGCCCAACGGCGCCGGAAAGACCTCCGCGATCCGCTGCATCACCACGCTCCTCCCGGTGCCGGCCGGCATGGTCCGGGTCTTCGGGCACGACGTCGCCAAGGAGCGCATGGCGGTACGCCGCCTCCTCGGCTACGTCCCGCAGCAGCTGTCCGCCGACAGCGGGCTCACCGGACGGGAGAACATCGCCCTGTTCGCTCGGGTCTTCGACGTGCCGCGCCGCGAGCGGGGCGAGCGCGTCGCCCAGGCCCTGGCCGCCGTCGGCCTCGCCGAGGCCGCCGACCGGCTCGCCGGCACCTACTCCGGCGGCATGGTCCGCCGCCTCGAACTCGCCCAGGCCCTGGTCAGCGCGCCCCGACTGCTGATCCTGGACGAGCCCACCATCGGCCTGGACCCGATCGCCCGCACCGGCGTCTGGGAGCACATCAACGCCGTACGCGCCGCCACCGGCATGACCGTCCTGGTCACCACCCACTACATGGACGAGGCCGACCAGTACTGCGACCGGGTCGGCCTGATGCACCGCGGTCGCGTCCGCGCCCTGGGCACTCCGGCCGAGCTGCGCCGGGGACTCGCCGAACGCCGGGGCACGGACACCCTGCCCACGCTGGAGGACGTCTTCCGGGACGTCGCCGGCAGCGGCCTCGACTCCGCAGGAGGTTTCCGCGATGTCCGAAGCACCCGCCGCACCGCGCACCGCGTCGGCTGACCCCACCGCCGCCGGCACCGCCCTGCTGCTCACCCCGCCCCGGCCCCGCGCGGGCTGGCGCCTGCTGCCCGCCCGGGTCGCCGCGATGTGCGCCGTCGAACTGCAGAAGCTGCGCCACGACCGCACCGAGCTGTACACCCGCGCCGTCCAGCCCGCCCTGTGGCTGCTGATCTTCGGCCAGACCTTCACCCGGATCCGCGCGATACCCACCGGCGGCATCCCCTACGTCGACTACCTGGCGCCCGGCATCATCGCCCAGTCCGCGATGTTCATCGCCATCTTCTACGGCATCCAGATCATCTGGGAGCGGGACGCGGGCATCCTGAACAAGCTCCTCGTCACACCGACCCCGCGCTCGGCACTGATCACCGGCAAGGCGTTCGCGGCCGGAGTGAAGTCGCTGATCCAGGCCGTCGTGGTCGTCCTCATCGCCGCCCTGCTCGGCGTGGCCCTCACCTGGAACCCGCTGAAGCTGCTCGGCGTCGCCGCGGCCGTGGTCCTCGCCTCCGCGTTCTTCTCCTGCCTCTCGATGACCATCGCGGGCATCGTCCTCAGCCGCGACCGGCTGATGGGCTTCGGGCAGGCGATCACGATGCCGCTGTTCTTCGCCTCCAACGCCCTGTACCCCGTCTCGGTGATGCCGGGCTGGCTCCAGGCCGTCAGCAAGGCCAACCCGCTCAGTTACCAGGTCGACGCTCTGCGTGGCCTGCTGCTGGGCACGCCCGCCCACCTCGCCGCCGACTTCGGCGTCCTGGCGGTGGCCGCCGCCCTGGGCATCGCCGCGGCTTCCTCACTGCTCGGCCGGCTGGCCCGCTGATCTTGCCGCGGAGTGACATGCGGCACGCGGCCGCACCCCGCCCCGGGCCCCGTGACGGGATTCTTCCTGGGCAGCGCTTGATCACCGATCAAAGCGGGCGAACCCCCTGGCCACAGCGCATTCTGCTCATTTGACAGTGCGCTGAGCGCACAGATAGACAGCAGCTCTCTGAGGTCGAGAGGGGCACTGTGTACGAGCCGAACGTGGTCGGGGACTGGCACGAGTACGACGAGCATGCCGGTCTGCGGGTCCGCGTCCACCGCCTGGAGGCGGCCGAGCCGCCGCGCGGACGTGACGACGCCGCGGCCGGGCTGACGTACTTCAGTGTCCGGGTGACGGTCGAGAACCGCGGTGCGCAGCACTACGGCATCCATCTCGAGGACGGCCAGATGGACGTCCGGGTCGGCCCGGACGGGGAGGGCGCGTTCATCGACTGGCGCAACTCCCAGTTCATCGAGGGCTTCGACGTCTATCCGCTGCGCCGGGCCACCGCCGTGCTCTACGCGGCCGCCCCGGAGGCAGCCCTCACCCACGTGGACGTGCAGGTCCAGCTGCGGGTGGACGAGGAGTGGGCCGACCGCCGGCTGTGGACGGGCGGCATCGGCATCCTGGAGGCGACCACGGCCCCCGCCCCCGCGGGCGCCGCACAGGGCGGCCTGGCCCACCAGGTCAGCGCCTTCCTGAAGGACCAGACGGTGAAGGACCAGACGGAGCCCGGCACCGCCTGACCCGGTCAGTGCGGGATGCCGTCGATGATCTCCCGCGCCCCCTGCCGCAACAGCGCCACCGCGACCGAAGTGCCGAGCGTGGCCGCGTCCAGCCGGCCCGCCCACTCGTGGGCGTTCAGTCGCGTCTTGCCGTCCGGGGTGAACACGCAGGCCCGCAGGGAGAGTTCACCGCCGCGGTCCACGTGTGCGTAGCCGGCGATGGGGCTGTTGCAGTGCCCCTGCAGCACATGCAGGAACATCCGCTCGGCCGTGGCCTCCCGGTGCGTGGCCGGGTCGCCGAGCCCGCTGACCGCGTCGATCAGCTCGATGTCGCCCTCCCGGCACTGCAGGGCGAGGATGCCCGCACCGATCGGCGGCATCATCGTCTCCGGGGACAGCACCTCGCTGATCACGTCCTGGCGGCCGATCCGCTCCAGACCGGACACCGCGAGCAGCAGCGCGTCCGCCTCACCGGCGGCCAGCTTCTCCAGCCGGCGATTGGCGTTCCCGCGGAACGGCACGCACTCCAGGTGCGGGTGCGTGGCGGCCAGTTGGGCGACCCGGCGCACCGAGGAGGTGCCGATCCGGGTGCCGGCCGGCAGCTCGTCGAGGGTGAGCCCGCCCGGGTGCACCAGCGCGTCCCGGACGTCGTCCCGCTTCAGGAACGCGGCGAACACCGTGCCGGCGGGCAGTGGCCGGTCGGCGGGCACGTCCTTGACGCAGTGCACCGCGAGGTCCGCCTCGCCGGCCAGCAGGGCGGCGTCCACCTCCTTGGTGAACGCCCCCTTGCCCTCGACCTTGGACAGGTCGCCGAGCCACTTGTCACCCGTGGTCTTCACGGGTACGACCTCGGTGCGCACCCCTGGATGCAGCACGCCCAACTCGGCGCGCACGCGCTCGACTTGGGCGAGAGCCATCGGTGAGTCGCGGGACACGATGCGGATCAGTTCCGGGACGGACATGGGGGACACGATAGACCCTCGGGCGCCCTGCCCCGTCATGTCCCCCACCAAGAATCAGGCGTTCGAGAGCAGGTCAGGCGTTCGGGTCGAAGGGGATCCCGGGCGGCTCGGCCTTGGCCAGGTGGGAGGGGAAACTCGCGTCCTTCAGGCCGAAGTGGGCGCTGCCGAAGTCGTAGGTGCTCAGCTTGTCGCGCAGGCCCGCCGGATAGCCGTTCCAGCCGACCAGCGGCGGGTACTGCCAGGTGTGCTTGTGGTTCTCCGGCGGCTCGTCGTTCTCGTTGGCCAGCCGGAAGCAGTGCGTGCTGATGCCGTCCTTGTGGTACACGACCTTCGGGTGGCCGCCCTCGAAGCGGACCTTGGAGGCCGGGTGCACGGTGAACGAGCCGTGGTTGGACGTCGACACGTACCGCACCTGCCCGTCCTGCACCCACACCACCACGTGCTCCCAGTCGTGCCGGTGCCCGCCGATGCTGGTGCCGGGGAGCGCCTGGTCCTTCTCGAAGTACAGGCCGTACAGGTAGGCGCACCAGCCGTTGTTGCACTTGTAGCGCGAGTAGCTGTTGGTGTTGTCCAGGTCGGAGGCGTCGTGGCAGCTGCCGTTGAGGGCGCCCGTCGGCTTGAGGCCGCCGTTGATGGTGCCGTCCGGGCCGATCGCGGGCGTCGGGTAGCAGCCGTCGGTGTCGTAGTCGAAGGCCGGCTGGTACGTCAGCTCGGCGGGCTCGGCGTTCCTGGGCAGCGCGAGCGGCGGTGCGGCGAAGGCGACGGCCGGGAAGGCGACGACGAGTGCGGCGGCGCCGGCGAGCACGCCGAACCATCTGCCGGGCCGGACACGGGAGGTGAGCGACGGCACGAGGGTCCTCCAACAGCGGTGGGGGGCAAGGGAGTTCAGCATCCCGGGCAAAGGCTGCGCTGCCAAGAGATCACACGCGTCCCATGAGTGAAGCCCCGCAGAACACCTACTGCCCGCCCTCCGGGACGTCCGCCGCCGACTCCTCCGGGGTGAGGTCGGGGCGCAGCCGCAGCCACGACGGCTGGCGCAGCATCCCGGCCCGGGTCCGGGTGCTGTAGCTGACCTCGCCGACCAGCCGGGGCAGCACCCAGTGGGCGTCCGGGATCCGCGGCACCGGGTCGAAGGGGCACTCGGCGCTGGCGGCGGCCCGCAGCAGCGCCGCCAGCTCCGTCCGCTCCGCCTCGCTCCAGCCGGTGCCCACCCCGCCCACGTAGCGCAGCCGGCCGCCCGCCCGCTGGCCGACCAGCACCGCGCCGGGCAGCCCGGTCAGCCGCCCCTTGCCCGGCAGCCAGCCGCCGACGATCACGTCCTCGCTGCGCATGTTGCGGATCTTGATCCAGGCGCGGGAGCGCACCCCGGGCTCGTACACCGAGTCCAGCCGCTTGCACACCAGCCCTTCGAGACCGTGCTCCCGGGTCGCCCGGAGCGCCTGGGCGCCGTGCCCGGTCACCGCGGCCGGCGCCGACCAGTACGGCCCCGCCAGGCCCAGCTCCTCCAGCCGCGCCCGCCGCTCGGCGTAAGGGAGCCTGAGCAGTGGGCGCTCCAGATAGGGCACGTCGAACAGCACCAGGTGGACTGGTACCTGGGCGGCCCGGCGGGCCGCTCGCGCGGGGGAGTGGGCGAGACCCATCCGGCCCTGCAGCAACTGGAAGTCCGCCCGCCCCTGCTCGTCCAGGGCCAGCACCTCGCCGTCCAGGACGGCGGCCGTGCTGCCCAGGGCGCCGCCGAGCGGCCGGAGTTCGGGGTAGGCGCCGGTGATCTCCTCACCGGACCGGGCGCGCAGCAGCACGCTGCCGTCGCCGGGCAGGTAGACCATCACCCGCTGACCGTCCTGCTTGGTCTCGTACGCCCACCGTTCGTCCTGGGCGGCGGGCGGCAGCCTGCCCGGGGTGGCGAGCATCGGCGCAATCAACGGCAGGGTCACGGCGGTCACGGCAGAAGGTGTCGACCGCACCCGGCGCCGTCACGCGCCTTTCGTCACCAGTTCCCCTGAACGGGCCCGTCCGGTCGCCTCGGTGCCACCGGCGTCGACTGGCAGGCCGACGCCACGAGTTGGGTACGGTCCCGCGCAGCTCACGCGTGCTGCAGGTAGGCGAGTACGGCCAGCACCCGGCGGTGTCCGCTGTCGCTGGGCGGCAGCCCCAGCTTCAGGAAGACGTTGCCGATGTGCTTGCTGACCGAGCGTTCGGTGATGACGAGGGTCCTGGCGATGGTGGTGTTGTCGTGGCCCTCGGCCATCAGCTGCAGCACCTCCCGCTCGCGCGGGGTCAGCGCGTCCAGGGGCGAGTCCTCGCGCCGGGTCATCAGCTCCGTCACCACCTCCGGGTCGAGGGACGTGCCGCCGCCCGCGACCCGCTCCAGCGCGTCGAGGAACTCGTCGACCCGGCCCACACGGTCCTTGAGCAGGTAGCCCACTCCGCGGGCGCCACCGCTCAGCAACTCGGCCGCGTACGACTCCTCGACGTACTGCGAGAGCACCAGCACCGGCAGCCCGGGCAGGTACCGGCGCGCGTCGAGAGCCGCACGCAGCCCCTCGTCCCGGAAGAGCGGCGGCATCCGTACGTCCAGTACGGCGATGTCGGGGCGGTGGTCCAACAGTGCCGGAAGGATCTCCGGCCCACTGCCGACGACCGCGACCACCTCGTGCCCGACAGAGCTGAGCAGCAGCACCAGGCCCTCACGCAACAGCGCGTTGTCCTCGGCGATCACCACACGCACGGCAACTCCACCTTGGTCGCACCCTCGACGGGGCCGGCTGGTCATGGTCGTCGTAGAGCGCGGGGTCCGGCCCGGTGACGGACAGCGGGCCCCCAGGAGCGTTCGGCGGCTTCGCCGCGTTCCATTCGTCGGCCCGCCGCGTATTTCGTCCCGCACGCGCGGCCGTGGTGGCGATGCCCCGGCCGGGCGAGCCGCAGCGGCTGCCGCGGCCCGGCCCGGTCGAGCCCCCGCCGGGGCGAGCCGCGCCGCACGGTCTGCCCCGCCCGGGCAGCCCGCCGGTCCCCGGCCTGCCCTCGCCCTCCGGCGGATCGGCGGACCGGCGCCTCGTGACACCGCGGGACGGCCGGCCGCGCCAGTCGTGGTCGCCGCTCCACCAGAAGCACGCTCGCGCTTCCTAGCCCACCGTCTCGGCCGACGGCTCGGCCTGCGCCGGAGCCTCGGCCGTGCCGGCGGGGCGGTGGCGGGGGAGGAAGGAGGCGAGGACGAAGGCCAGGACTGCGGCGCCCGCGCCGATCGCCATGACGGCCTTGAAGCCGTTCTCGGACGGCAGCGCCTGGCCCCCGAGGCTGATCGTCAGCTGCGAGAGGATCACACCCGCGACCGCGCTGGCCACCGAGGTGCCGATGGACCGCATCAGGGTGTTGAGGCTGTTGGCGGCGGCCGTCTCCGACGCAGGCACGGCGCCCATGATCAGGGCCGGCATGGCGCCGTAGGCGAAGCCCACGCCCGCGCCGATGACGCAGGACACCAGGATCAGGTGCCAGACCTCGCTCATCAGCACGATGTCGAGGCCGTACCCGGCCGCCACGACGACCGCGCCGATCATCAGCGTGACCTTCGGGCCCCGCGACTTGGTGATCATGGCGGAGACGGGGGCCGTGGCCATCATCACCAGGCCCTGCGGCGCCATCACCAGACCCACGGTCAGCATGGACCTGCCCAGGCCGTAGCCGGTCTGCGTCGGCAGCTGCAGCAGCTGCGGCAGGACCAGGGACATCGCGAACATCGAGAAGCCGAACGCGATGGAGGCCAGGTTGGTGAACAGCACCTGGCGGCGGACGGTGGTGCGCAGGTCCACCAGCGGCTGCGCCGTACGCAGTTCGAAGAAGCCGAACGCCAGCAGGACCACGACCGCGAGGGCGAACAGGCCCAGCGTGGTGCCGCTGCCCCAGCCCCAGTCGGCGCCCTTCGAGATGGCGAGCAGCAGCGAGACCAGCCCGACCGCCATGCCGAGCGACCCGACGAGGTCGAAGCGGCCGCCGGTGCGCACGCGGGACTCCGGCACCAGGGTCAGCACCAGCGCGAAGGCGACGACACCGAGCGTGGCCGAGGTCCAGAACAGCACGTGCCAGTCGAAGTGGTCGGCGATGAAGGCGGCGGCGGGCAGACCGAGGGCGCCGCCGACCCCGAGCGAGGCGCTCATCAGCGCGGTCGAGCCGGCCAGCCGCTCCGGCGGGAGCTCGTCGCGCATGATGCTGATGCCCAGCGGCACCACGGCGGCCGCGAGACCCTGCAGGGTACGGCCGACGATCATCGGGACCAGCGCGTCGCTGAGCGCGCAGACCACCGAGCCGGCCACCAGCAGCACCAGGCTCACCAGCAGCAGGCGCCGCTTGCCGAACATGTCGCCGAGCCGGCCGGCCACCGGAGTGGCGACGGCGGCGGCCAGCAGCGTCGCCGTGACCGCCCAGGCCGCGTTGGACGCCGAGGCGTGCAGATAGACGGGCAGTTCCGGGACGATCGGTATCACCAGGGTCTGCATCAGCGACACGGTGATACCGGCCAGGGCGAGCACCGCGACCACGGCGTTCGAGCGTGACGGTGCGGATCTGCCGGCCTCGGCGGGCCGGACGGGAGCGTCGGACATGAGAGACGGGACCTTCCGTAGGGGGAGCGGTAGACTTTTTAAGTCAACTGCTTGACTTACTTTAGCGGCGTGAAAAGACGGTCCGGGCCGGGCCTGTCGGCCGAGGGTGCGGCGCGCCCCGTAGGCTGCCCTGGCTGGACCTCGCCGCCCCGGTCGAGGACCTGGGACGGTGCGCGGGACTGGCCGCCCCAGGGCGGTGCGCAGTCCCGGAGCGGTGGTGAGCATGGCGCGCAGGACGGTGCGGGCGGAACAGGTCAGCGCGACGCGGGAAGCGATCCTGGCCGCGGCGGAGCGGCTGTTCGCCGAGCACGGTGTGTACGCCGTGTCCAACCGCCAGGTCAGCGAGGCCGCCGGCCAGGGCAACAATGCGGCGGTCGGCTACCACTTCGGCACCAAGGCCGACCTGGTCCGCGCGGTGGCCCGCCGGCACGCCGCGCCCATCGAGGTGCTGCGGGAACGGGCCCTGACGGCCGCCGAGGGCTCCTCCGACGTGCGCGACTGGGTCGACTGCCTGGTGCGCCCGGTGACCGAGCACCTGGCCGGCCTCGGCAGCCCCACCTGGTACGCCCGGTTCTGCGCCCAGGTGATGACCGACCCGGCGCTGCACGAGATCATGGTCGAGGAGTCCCTGACCTCGCCGGCGCTGCGGGAGGCGATCGACAACCTGAACCGCACCCTGCCCGAGCTGCCCGCCGAGGTCCGGGCCGAACGCGGCCAGATGGTCCGGACGCTCATCCTGCACACCTGCGCCGAGCGGGAGCGGGCCGTCGCCGAGGGCACCCCGACCCCGCGTGCCACCTGGAGCGAGGTCGCCACGGGGCTCGCCGACGCGATCGTGGGGCTGTGGCTGGCGCCGGTCACTCGCGCCCGCTGACCCCTCAGGCACCGAAGGTCACCACGACCTTCTCCGCGGCCCCCGGCGTGAGCGCCAGTTCGAAGGCCCGGCCGGCAGCGGAGAACGGGACCCGGTGGCTGATGAGCTTCGCGAAGCGCTCGTGGTGCTCGACGAGCTGCGGCGTGACCTCGAAGATCTCCGTCGGGTAGCCCTGGGAGGCGACGAGCGTCAGCTCGCTGCGCAGCATGCCCCCGAGATCGATCTCGGACCCCTTCTTCTGTACGGCCACCATGACCAGCTTGGCGCCCCACTTCGCCGAGGCCACCACGGTGTTGAAGACAGCGGCGGCACCGGCGGCGTCGATGTGGACGTCGGTGCCGGGCCGGGGCTGGCCGAGCGCGTTGGCGGCCTCGCCGTGCAGCTCGGTCAGGCGCGCGATGACGTCCTCCTCGGCGGAGTTGATCACTGCGTCCGCGCCGACGTCGAGCGCCTTCTCCAGGCGTCCGGGCAGGACGTCGACCACCACCACGTGCTCGACCCCGCGCAGCTTCAGCCAGATGGTGGCCCCGAGCCCGATCGGCCCGGCGCCGAACACCACCACCTTGTCCCGCGGCCGGGCCTCGGACCGGTTGACGCAGTGCAGGGCGACCGCCATCGGCTCGTTGAGGGAGGCGACGTCGAAGGGCACGGTGTCGGGGAACACCGCGACACTCCGGCCGACCGTGGCGTTCTCCACCAGCAGGTACTCGCTCATGCCGCCGTACCGGCCGCCGCAGCCGATGATGCCGGTGGGCGCGTCCTGCGGATTGACGACCACACGGTCACCGGCCTTCAGCTCGGTGACCTCGGCGCCGACCTCGACGATCTCGCCGGCCGGCTCGTGCCCCAGGGCGACCGGGACCAGCTCGCCGCCCAGATGTGCGTGGGCCGGCATGCCGCCCATGTGCAGGAAGGTGACGTCGGTGCCGCAGATCCCACAGGCGCGGATCTTCACGAGCACGTCCTTCGGACCGGGCACGGGACGCTCGACGTCCACCACCTCGACCTTGCCGACGGCGCCGGTCTGTACGGACTTCATGGTGGCCATGGGGCGACTCGCTTTTCGGAGGTGAAGGGGGAGTGGGGTGGAGTGGGACCCTGAGCGGGCTTGCTTGAGTTAGGCAAGCATATGTGAGTTACTTGAGTCAAGCAATCTCATTACCATCGCGTCGACCTGCGCAACGGGGTCACGGTCACCGAAGTGACCGAGGAGGGCGTGCGGCTCGGGGACGGCCAGGAGGTCGAGGTCGACGAGATGCTTGTCGCCGTCGGCTCGCTGCCGAACACGGAGTGGCTGACGGGCAGCGGGCTCATCGTGGCCGACGGGGTGGTCTGCGACGAGTACTGCCAGGCGGCACCCGATGTGTACGCGGCCGGGGACGTGGCCCGCTGGCACCACCCGCACTTCGGGGTGTCGATGCGGCTCGAACACCGGACCAACGCGGCCGAACAGGGCATGGCCGCAGCCCGGAACCTGCTCAACCCCGAGGCATGCAAGCCGTTCGCGCCGGTGTCGTACTTCTGGTCGGACCGGTACGACCTGAAGATCCAGGCGTACGGGTACCTGCCCGGACACGACGAACTGGCCGTTGTCGACGGGGACTTGACCGACAGCCGCTTAGCCCTCGCCGTCGGTATGCCGCCCAGGGTGATCCGGAGATGGCGGCAGGCCGTCGCGGCGGGGGCGAGCTGGGGGGAGGTGGTGGGCTGACCGGCATGTGATGTGGGGTGGTGGGCTGGGTTCGCGGCGGGCGCGAGCCGGGTGGAGTTG
Organism: Streptomyces sp. NPDC001410; assembly: GCF_042895235.1. NCBI lineage: Bacteria > Bacillati > Actinomycetota > Actinomycetes > Kitasatosporales > Streptomycetaceae > Streptomyces > Streptomyces sp. NPDC001410. The sequence continues at coordinate 208,965 of NZ_JBIAWE010000018.1, read as the reverse complement.
GTGGCTGGGTCCGTTCCGGGCGCCGGCCGGCCGGAGTTGACGGGTCGATCCGCGGCCGGCGCGAGTTGAGAGCCCGCGGTGCGCTGGGCCCGCGTCGGGCGCGAGGCGGCTGGGTGCGGTGGGGGTGGGCTGTGCCGGGCGCGAGGCAAAGCGGTGGGGCCGAGTCCGTTGTGGGTGCGGCCGAGGTGCTCGGCGACGTCCTCAAGAAGGTCCTCGTCCGACGCGTCCGGCCGACGGCCCTGGACCACCCCCGCGTCGGCCGGATGAGTCGGCGTGGGCCGGTCTGCGTCCCGGCCCGCACCAGGGCGAGCGTCAGTTTCGTGTAGTCAGCATGCTGGTCGCGTTCGCGGCGACGACCGCGCCGATGCCTGCCCACTCCGGCGCGCCGAGCCCCTGGCCGAGGACGATCCAGCCGACCACGGCCGCGAGCACCGGATTGACGCTCATGAAGAGCCCGAAGGTCTGCGCGGGCACGGTTCGCAGGGTGAGCAGGTCGGCGAGGTACGGCACGGCCGAGGAGAGCACCCCGGCGGCCACGGCGCACAGCACGGCACCGCCCGTGGGCGTGTGTCGTACGGCGACGACGATGCCGACCGGCAGGAAGGCCAGCGCCGACACGCCCGCGGCGGCGGCCGCGCCCTGGGCGCCGGGGATGCGGCGGCCGACGACCCGGTTGAGCAGGATGTACGAGGCCCAGCAGCAGGCCGCCACCAGGCCGAGGCCCATACCCACGTAGTCGGTCGAGGGCTGTGGGCGCATCAGGACCACGACCCCGGCCGCCGCCAGCACCGCGCACCCCGCGTCCAGCCGGCGCCGTGATGCGGCCAGGGCGATGACGAGCGGGCCGAGGAACTCCAGGGTCACCGCGAGCCCCAGGCCGATCCGGTCGACCGCGCTGTACAGGGTGAGGTTCATCGTGCCGAAGACCGCAGCCAGCAGGAGCACCGGCCACCACTGGCTCCAGGCGAAGGACCGAAGGCGCGGTCGGGCGACGGCCAGCAGGACCAGTGCGGCGACGTACTGGCGCATCGCGACCACGCCGAGGGGGCCGAGCACGGGGAAGGCCAGCGCCCCGATGGCCGCGCCGGTCTGGTTGGACAGACCGCTGCCGAACATGGTGGCCACCCCGGCCGCCCGCCGGGCCTGCGGCGCGGAGCCGGACGCAGTGGTGGGCCCGGTCGCGGCGGCGGTCGCGGCGGCAGGGCGTTCGAGGGCTTGAGGCATGCCTGGATGGTGCGCCGCCAGGATGCTTACGCAAAATGCATACTCGGGCCCATCTATACGCTGAGCGTATGCATGAAGCCGACATCGACCTGCGCCAGCTCCGCTGCCTCGTGGCCATCGTCGACGAGGGCACCTTCACCGACGCGGCCATCGCCCTCGGCGTCTCCCAGGCCGCCGTCTCCCGCACCCTCGCCTCCCTCGAACGGGCCCTGGGCGTACGGCTGCTCAGGCGCACCTCGCGCGCGGTCACCCCGACCGCGACCGGGCTGCGCGTGGTGGCGCAGGCCCGGCGGGTGCTCGCGGACGTGACCGAGCTGGTCCTGGAGGCCACCTCGGGGCACGAGCGGGTGCGGATCGGCTACGCCTGGTCGGCGCTCGGCCGCCACACCGTGGCCTTTCAGCGGCGCTGGAGCGCCGCACACCCCGACACCGACCTGCATCTGGTGCGGGTCAACTCCCCGTCCGCGGGGCTGGCCGAGGGCGCCTGTGATCTCGCGGTCGTCCGCAGGCCGCTGGACGACCGGCGCTTCGACTCCGCCATCGTCGGCCTGGAACGGCGCCTGTGTGCGCTCGCCGCTGACGACCCCCTCGCCAGGCGCCGCTCGGTCCGGCTCGCCGACATCGCCGGGCGCACGCTCTTCATCGACCGCCGCACCGGCACGGCCACGCCGGAGCTGTGGCCGCCGGACGCCCGGCCGGCCGTGGAGGAGACGTACGACGTCGACGACTGGCTCACCGTCATCGCCGCCGGACGCGGCATCGGCGTGACGGCCGAGTCCACCGCGAACCAGTACCCGAGGCCCGGCATCGTCTACCGGCCGGTGCGCGACGCCGAACCCGTCGCCGTGCGCCTCGCCTGGTGGCGGGACGATCCGCACCCCGCCCACCCGGCCGTGCGCGAACTGCTCACCGAGCTGTACCGGGCGGGCTGAGGCGCCGACAGAAAGCGCGAACAAAATTGTTGACAATCTTGTTTGGCTAGATTTACGTTCGACAGGCACTCACTCAGGGAGGGCACGATGCCGAAGGAAGCCCGTCCGACCACCGGAGAGCAGGCCAAACAGCATGCGCTCGCGCAGCTGCGGCAGGCGATCCTGCACGGCGAGATGGCACCGGCCCAGCGGCTGGTGGAGAACGAACTCGCCGAGCAGTTCGGTGTGACGCGGGCCAGCATCCGGGCGGCACTGATCGATCTGGAGGCACAGGGACTGGTCGAACGGATCCGCAACCGCGGCTCGCGGGTGCGGGTGGTGACCGTGGAGGAAGCGGTCGCGATCACGGAGTGCCGCATGGTCCTGGAAGGACTGTGCGCGGCGAAGGCGGCCGTCGCGGCGAGCGACGAGCAGCTGGCCGGACTGACCGACCTCGGCACGGCGATGCAGAAGGCCGTCGCCGACGGCGAGCCGGTGACGTACTCCGAACTCAACCACCAACTCCACGACCGGATCCGGGAGATCTCCGGACAGCGGACCGCTGTCGAGCTGCTGGAGCGGCTGAATGCCCAACTGGTCCGCCATCGCTTCCAGTTGGCGCTCAGGCCGGGGCGTCCCCAACAATCCCTGAACGAGCACCTGGCGATGATCGAAGCGATCAGGGCCAGGGACCCGCAGGCGGCCGAAGCGGCCGTCCGCGCCCACCTCGCCAGCGTGATCGAGGCGCTCAGCGACTGACGCACCGCGCGCGGGACTCGGGGCGGGCGCACACCTGTCCATCGAGGCGAGGGCACCGCAGGGGCACACCCCTGCGCTGAACCGAGCCTGAAAAGGGAGATTTCCGCAATGACGCACGCCCATGCGCCGTGCCCCCCACCCCACCACGTTCGACCCTGGTCGTGACCGCGCACGCCGGGGACTTCGTGTGGCGCGCGGGCGGAGCCATCGCCCTGGCAGCCGCCCGCGGGGAGAGGGTCACCATCGCATGCCTCACCTTCGGCGAGCGCGGCGAGTCCGCCAAGGCGTGGCGCGAGGGGAGGACCCTGGCGGAGATCAAGGCGATACGCCGGGCCGAGGCCGAGGAGGCCGCCGCCACGCTCGGCGCCGAGGTCCGCTTCTTCGACGCCGGCGACTACCCGCTCGTCGCCGATGCCGAGTTGACCGACCGGCTCGTCGCCGTCTTCCGCGAGACCCAGCCCGACGTGGTGCTCACCCACCCGGTCGAGGACCCCTACAACGGTGACCACCCGGCGGCCAACCGCATGGCGCTTCAGGCGCGGGTCCTCGCCCAGGCCATCGGCTACCCCGGCCCCGGCGAGATCATCGGCGCCCCGCCCGTCTTCTACTTCGAGCCCCACCAGCCCGAGATGAGCGGCTTCCGGCCCGAGGTCCTGCTCGACATCACCGAGGTGTGGGACACCAAGCGCAAGGCCATGGAGTGCCTCGGCGCCCAGCAGCACCTGTGGGACTACTACACCGACCTGGCCGTCCGCCGCGGCGTCCAGCTCAAGCGCAACGCGGGCCCCAACCTCGGTCTGCCGCACAAGACCATGGCCGAGGCCTACATGCGCCCCTACCCGCAGGTCGCCAAGGAGCTGGTATGAGCGGCGTGATCGTCACCGGCCCGCCCAAGGCCGACGCCGAGGACGTCGAGGCCCTCGCCGGGTACGGCGTGGCCACCGTGCACGAGGCCATGGGCCGCACCGGACTCCTGCCGGCGCGGCTGCGCCCGGTTCAGCAGGGCACCCGGGTCGCGGGCACCGCGGTCACCGTGCTGTCCTGGCCCGGCGACAACCTCATGATCCACGCGGCCGTCGAGCAGTGCGGCGAGGGCGACCTGCTGGTCGTCACCACCACCTCGCCCTCCACCGACGGCATGTTCGGCGAACTGTTCGCCACCGCGCTGAAGCGGCGGGGCGTGCGCGGCCTGGTCATCGACGCAGGCATCCGCGACACCCGGGAACTGCGCGAACTCGGCTTCCCCGCCTGGTCGGCCGCCGTCTCGGCGCAGGGCACCGTGAAGGCGACCGGCGGCTCGGTCAACGTACCCGTGGCCGTCGGCGGTCAGCCGGTCCGGCCCGGTGACGTGATTCTCGCCGACGACGACGGAGTCGTGCTCGTGCCGCGCGAGAAGGCCCGCGAGGCCGTCGAGGCGTCCGCGGCCCGGGAGGCCAAGGAGGCCGCCTCCCGCACCGCCTTCGTCGAGGGCCAACTCGGCCTGGACCGCTACGGGTTGCGGGAGAAGCTCGCGCAACTGGGCGTCACGTACACCAGGTACGAGGAGTACGTCCGGGATGGGGCCTACGTCAGGGATGAGGACCACGCGCGGCGCGGAGCCGGGGCGTGAGCGGTCCCACCGAGGTGCGCTGCATGCTGATGCGCGGCGGCACCTCCAAGGGCGCCTACTTCCTGGCAGAGGACCTGCCCGCCGACCCGGAGGCCCGCGACGACCTGCTGCTGCGGATCATGGGCAGCCCCGACCCGCGCCAGATCGACGGACTCGGCGGCGCCCACCCGCTCACCAGCAAAGTGGCCGTCGTCTCCGCGTCCGGCGCCCCGGACGCCGACGTGGACTACCACTTCCTCCAAGTGGCCGTGGAGCGCAGCGAGGTGAGCGACCGTCAGAACTGCGGGAACATCCTCGCCGGAGTCGGCCCGTTCGCGGTCGAGCGGGGGCTCGTGGTCCCCGGTGACGGCGAGACCTCCGTCCGCATCCGCATGCTCAACACGGGGGAGCGGGCCGTCGCCGCCTTCCCCACCCCGGGCCGGCGCGTCGACTACACCGGTGACGCCGAGATCTCGGGCGTGCCCGGCACCGCGGCCCCCGTGGTGATCGAGTTCCCGGGCGGGGACACCCCGCTGCTGCCGACCGGCAGCGTCCGCGACACCGTCGCCGGTACCGAGGTGACCTGCGTGGACAACGGGATGCCGACCGTGCTCATCCCGGCGACCGCGCTGAACGTCACCGGATACGAGGAACCGAAGGACCTGGAGGAGGACCTGGTGCTCACCGAGCGCCTCCAGGAGATCCGGCTGGAGGCCGGGCGGCTGATGGGACTCGAGGACGTGGAGACCGCCACCGTCCCCAAGCTCACCCTGCTCGCCCCGCCCCGCAACGGCGGCGCAGTCACCACCCGCACCTTCATTCCCGTCCGCTGCCACACCTCCATCGGCGTTCTCGGCGCCGCGAGCGTGGCGGCCGGGCTGCGGCTGCCCGGCGGGGTGGGGGAGGGGATCGCCCGGCCGCCCGAGCGAGGCGACCGTGTCCGCATCGAGCACCCCACCGGCTTCCTGGACGTCGAGACGGCCGTCGACCCGGCCGCCTCCCCGCCCACGGCGCGTCGTACCGCCGTCGTCCGCACGGCCCGAAAGATCATCGACGGCATCGTCTTCGCACGTGCCGCCGCCCCTGCACCCGGACAACCCCTTGGAGGCAACGATGGCTCCGCCGCTCGGTGACATCGCCCATATCGGCCACGTCGAGCTGTTCACCCCCGACCTGGACGCCAGTGTCGCCTTCTTCACCGACTACCTGGGGCTCACGGTCAACGGGGAGGACGGCGACACCGTCTACCTGCGCACATTCGACGACTACGAGCACCACAGCCTCGTCCTCACCGCCCGGGACCGGCCCGGCCTGGGCCGGCTCGCGCTGCGCACCTCCGGCGAGGAGGCCCTCCACCGCCGTATCAGGGCGATCGAGGCGGCAGGCGGCAAGGGGCGCTGGGCCGAGGACGAACCCGGCCTCGGCGCGCTGTACGTCACGACCGACCCGGACGGCCACGAACACGCCCTGTACTGGGAGAGCGAGCACTACCAGGCTCCCGACGAGCTGAAACCGGCGCTGAAGAACCAGCCGCAGGCCAAGCCCAACCGGGGCGTGGGGGTGCGGCGACTCGACCACGTCAACTTCCTCGCCGCCGACGTGCTCGCCGGCGCCGAGTTCCAGGAAAACGTGCTCGGCGCCCGGCCCACCGAGCAGATCCGGCTCGACACCGGGCGCATCGCGGCCCGCTGGCTGACCTTCACGAACAAGTCCTACGACGTCGTGTACACGGAGGACTGGACCGGTTCGAGCGGCCGGCTGCACCACATCGCCTTCGCGACCGACACCCGTGAGGACATCCTGCGCGCCGCCGACCTCGCGATCGACACCGGCGTCTTCATCGAGACCGGCCCGCACAAGCACGCCATCCAGCAGACGTTCTTCCTCTACGTCTACGAGCCCGGCGGCAACCGCATCGAGCTGTGCAACCCGCTCACCCGACTCGTCCTGGCCCCGGACTGGCCGCTCATCACCTGGACCGAGGCCGATCGGGCCAAGGGAGAGGCCTGGGGGCTGAAGACCATCGAGTCCTTCCACACCCACGGCACACCGCCGGTGGGCTGACCGCCGACGCCCGGAGCCGCCACGCCGACGCCTCATTGCCGATGCGATTGCTGACAAAAATGTTGATGTTGTGCGTGGCGGGTCCTTAGCGTCTGGCACACTCACTGACCCCCTCCAGGGAACGCCTCCTGGACGAGAGGAAAACGAAGATGTCCTCCTCCCCCGCCCCCTCCGCTCGCGGCAGCGGACTCGCGCTGCTGGTCGTCGGTCTGTGCTGGCTCGCCGTCCTCTTCGACGGCCTCGACATGTTCATCTACGGCTCGGTGCTGCCCCACCTGCTGGCGACCAAGACCTTCGGCCTCACCCCCGACCGGGCCGGCGACCTCGGCAGCTACGCCACCTTCGGCATGCTGGTGGGCGCCCTGACGGCGGGCACGGTCGCGGACCGCATCGGCCGAGGCTGATGGTCGCCTGCGGCACACTGTTCTCGCTGGCCTCCGGCGTGTGCGCGATAGCCGACAGCGTCGCGGTCTTCGGCCTCGGCCGGACCCTGGCCGGTGTCGGCCTCGGCGGTCTGCTGCCCACCGCGATCAGCATGGTCTGCGACTACGCCAGGGGCGGCCGCGGCGCCCTGACCATCGGCCTGCTGATGACGGCCCACCACGCCGGCGGCATCCTGTCCGCCTACGTGGCCAAGTGGCTCGTGGAGCCCGTCGGCTGGCGCTCCGCGTTCTGGGTCTGCGTGCTCCCGCTGCTCTTCGTCCCGGTGCTCGCCAAGGTGCTGCCCGAGTCGCTGAGCTTCCTGGTCGCCAAGGGCCGCACCGAACAGGCCCGCGCGCTGGCCGACCGCTACGACGTCGAGCCGCCCGCCGCGGCCGACAGGAAGACGCCCGCCGACCGCTGGGACGCCCTGCTCGGCCTGTTCCGCGGCGGCGAGTGGCTCCAGACCCTGCTCTACTGGCTGGCCTCCTTCGGCGGACTCCTCCTCGTCTACGGCGTCGCCACCTGGCTGCCCACCCTGATGCGCGGCGAGGGCTACAACCTCGGCTCCGCGCTGACGTTCGTGGTCCTGTTCAACCTCGGCGGCATCGTCGGCATGCTGCTGGCGGGCCGCGCCGCCGACAGCTTCGGTGCCCCGCGCATCTCCGCGGTGTGGTTCGCGCTCACCGCGGCCGGTGTGTTCCTGCTCAGCGTCCGCATGCCGCTGGGCGTGACCTTCCTGGTCGTCTTCCTCGCCGGCGTGTTCCTCAACAGCGCCCAGACGATGATCTACGCGACCGTCTCCATCCGCTCCACCCCTGACAGCCGCGCCACCGCCGTCGGCTGGACTTCCGGCATGGGCCGCTTCGGTGCCGTCTTCGGCCCGTGGCTCGGCGGTCAGCTGCTCGCCGCGGGCAACGGCGACTGGGGCTTCACCGCCTTCGCCCTGGCCGGCGTGTCGTCGATGGTCTTCATCGGCCTCGCGGCCCTGCGTTCGGCCCGGGGGCCGCAGCGCAGCGGCGCGGAGCAGCAGCTCGTCGCCGCCCGGTGACCGGCACGGTGCCGCACCCGGATCCCGGGTGCGGCACCGCCGTCGCCTCACTCGCCGGGCGGCTCCACGTCCAGACCCGTGCACGCCAGCTTCCCGCCCACCTCGGCGCAGGCCTCCACGCCCTTGGGTGAACGGACGGCGAGCATCGGGCTGGTGTCCTGGGCGGAGTCGTCCGCCGGATAGCTCGCCGACAGCACGTCCTGTCCGGCCCGCACCGACACCTCCCGCGCCATCGGCGTGCGCACCCGCACCTGCGACCACGCGGTGCCGCAGGCGGGGGAGTAGCGCAGCCGGACGTCGTAGTCGGTGTCGGACACCATGCTCGTGGTCTGCGCGTCCCGGGCGCACACCGACGCGTCGGGCAACTGACCCTGACAGGACCGGGCGTGACAGCGGGGCGCGGTCAGGAGGGTCTGTGCGGCGGGAGCGGGGGAGCCCTGCCGGCCGGAGACGGTGACCGCGGCGGCCACCGCGGCGGCCGTGCCGAGCAGCGCGAGCGCCGACAGCGGAAGCCATCGGGGGCGGGACCGGCCCGCCTGCTCGGGCGGACTGGGTGCGGGTGGCTCCTCGGCCGCCTCCCACAGGGCCAGTACGGCTTCGGGATCGGCGCCGGCCAGTCGGCTCAGCGCCTCCACCGCGCCCCGCGGGGGCCGTTTGGTGCCGGTCAGATAGCGGTGCCAGGCCGACTTGCTGTACGGGGTGCGCGCCGCCAGTGCCGCCAGGCTCAGTCCCGTACCGTCCTTCAGTTCGCGCAGTCTCACCACCAGTGGCTCGTCCGGCGTGGTCGATCCTTGGGGATGCCGCATCGTGCGTCCCTCGACTCCCATTCCGCTATGGGCGCTTTCGCCCCTGTTGTCGGAATAGCTGCCCAGGAGATCGGGATCCGCAACACCGGCCGAGGTATGAGGACGGTGAGGCATATGCGCGCCGAAGGCCTGTTCGGGAGAAGGGAGTTCCCGAGCAGGCCTTCGACGGTCAGACGATGCGTGCGTGAGTGGTCGTCAGCACCACGGGACGGCGGTGCGTCCGGTGCGGACGTAGCGGGCGGAGACATAGCCCCGGTGGTGCGGGAGGCGGTACCAGGTGTGGTTGCCGTACACCCAGGAGCCGTGCGTCTTGCAGCTGAGCGTGAGCAGCCGGTGCGTGTGCCGGTGCCCGATCACACGGTAGTTGGTGCCCGGGCCGGAGCGTACGTTCAGCCGGGCGCCGTGCGTGGAGACCCGGCCGAGGGTCGGCATGGTGCGGCGGTACGACATGCCCTGCGCGACTGCCCGCGCCACTCCTGCGCCGACGAAGTGGTGCATGTGGCGCGTGCGGTACCGACGGTGGTGGACGCGGCGGACGGTGCGCTTGGCGTGGTGGCCGCGGTGCTTGGTGTGGTGCGTGCGCTGCTTCGCGTGGTGCGTGGTGTGCCGGGCCGCGACGCTGGGCACCGGGCGCGGGGTGGTGGTCGCGCTCGCCGAGGCGGCCCCGGCCGCCGTGGGCAGGAACGCGAGCACCGCGACCGTGGCCAGCACCCCGCTCTTGAGAGTCCGTCGGATCATGGAAACCTCCGGCTGTCGTTCTTGTGACCACGAACCGTGATCACAACAGCCAGCGTTGCCGTGACGGGCCGTCAGGATGCCGGTCCCGCGTCCCCTGGGACGCCGGGGACGTTCCCGGGGACGGGCACCGCCCCGCGTCTCGCCCCATCCGTTCCTGTGCCGAGAGGTGTTCCGGCTTCCTGCGTGTCCCCGTGAACGTCCGGGCACGGGCGCTTCGCTGGGCGCTTCACTAACTTACTTAAGTTACGCAACCACATGGTAAACTCGTGGATATGCCCACGGAACCGCTGCCCGACGTCCCGCCCGCCTCTGCCGAGGTCATCGAGATCGAGCGTGCCCTGACGCGCATCACGTACCTGGCCACGCGTGCCCGTCAGCACGAGCGGCTGATGGCGCTGGCCGGGGTGCCGCTGGACCGGGCCGCGGTGGCGCTGCTGCGGCAGATCGCCGACTCCGAGCCGCTCAGGCCGGGGGAGCTGGCGCAGCGGCTGGGCGTGGAGGCCTCCCATGTGACGCGGACCGTGCAGCAGCTGCAGCGGTCGGGGTACGTCACCCGGGTCCCCGACCCCGACGACCGCCGGGCCCAGCGGATCGAGCTGACCGACGCGGGCCGGGAGGCCGTCGCACGGGTCCGGGAGGCCGGGGCCCGCGGGATGCAGCTTGCCCTCTCCGACTGGCAGCCCGCGGAGCTGCGGCAGCTGGCCGGGCTGTTCCACCGCATGGTCGACGACTTCCTCGCCTACGCGGTGGACGACGAGTCCGGCCAGGAGACCGACGCCCGCGCGACGACGGCGTGACGGCAGCGGCTCTGGCTGTTCCTTCCGGAGCGGCGGTCCCGGCCGTTCCTCCCGGAGCGGCAGTCCCGATCGTTGCTCCCGGAGCGGCAGTCCCGATCGTTGCTCCCGAGGCAGCTGCCCCATCTGTTCATCCCGAAGCCACGGCCCCAGTGTCTACCGTCGAGTAATATCCGGCGGCAGGACACCAGAGGAGGATCCGTGCCCCGGTCCGAACGCTCACCCCTGCTGCTGGCCGGTCTGCTGGCCTCGGTCGGGGTCGCCCACTTCGCCGTCCCGCGGCAGTTCGACGCCACGATTCCGAAGGTGCTGCCGGGCTCGCCCAGGGCCTGGACCTACGGCAGCGGGGTCGTGGAACTGGCACTGGCGGCCGGTCTGGCATCGCCCCGCACCCGCGCCGTCGCCGCGAAGGCGGCCGCCGCCTTCTTCGTCGGGGTGTTCCCCGCCAACGTGAAGATGGCCGTCGACTGGCGGCACCGGCCCGCGCCGCAGCGGAACGCGGCCCTGGCCCGGCTGCCCCTCCAGGTGCCCCTCGTGTTGTGGGCCCGCAGTGTGGCAAGGAACGGAGAGGGACGGTCGTGAGCGAGCGTATCGAGGTCGGGGACAAGGTCGAGGACTTCGCCCTGCAGGACGAGACCGGCGCCACCCGGCGGCTCACCGAGCTGCTGGCCGAGGGCCCGGTGGTCCTCTTCTTCTATCCCGCCGCCCTGACGCCCGGCTGCACCGCCGAGGCCTGCCACTTCCGCGACCTCGCCGCGGAATTCGCCGCCGTCGGTGCCCGCCCGGTCGGAATCAGTGGTGACAGTGTCGAGCGGCAGCAGGAGTTCGCCGGCCGGCACACCCTCGGCATGCCGCTGCTCTCCGACGCCGACGGAGCGGTCCGCGAACGGTTCGGGGTCAAGCGGGGCTTCACACTCGCGCCCACCAAGCGGGTCACCTTCGTCATCGCCGAGGACCGCTCGGTCCTGGAGATCGTCCGCAGCGAGCTGCGGATGAACACCCACGCCGACCGGGCCCTGTCCGCACTGCGCGCCCACAAGGGCTGAAGCGCGCGGGACGTGCCGTGCTCGTCCACGCCGGTGAGCCGGACTTCGTCCAGTGGCTCGCCGAGCGCAATGAGCGTTCGCCCGACGGCCGCCCGTACCGGCAGGGCGTACACCCCGTGATCGCGGTGCCGCTCCGCGCCCGCGGCACCGCCCTGGGCGTCGCGGTGTGCATCCGGATGGCCCACCCGGACGACTACGGCCCCGACGACGCCGTCTTCGCCGAGGAGCTGGGTAGCCGCGCCGCCGTCTGCGTCGACAACTCCCGCCGCTTCACCCGCGAACGCAGCACCGCCCACGCCCTCCACCACAGCCTGCTGCCACGGGACTGCCCGGACAGGCCGCGGTCGACGTCGCCCACCGCTATCTGCCCTCCGGGTCGCTGGCCGGCATCGGCGGTGACTGGTTCGACGTGATCCCGCTCTCCGGCAGCCGGGTCGCACTGGTCGTCGGGGACGTGGTCGGCCACGGCATCCAGTCCTCGGCCACCATGGGCCGGCTGCGCACGGCCGTCCGCACCCTCGCCGACGTCGACCTGCCCCCGGACGAACTCCTCAACCGCCTCGACGACCTCGTCACCCACCTGGCCTCCGACGAGAGCGGTGAGGAGGTCGCCGAACTCGGCGCCACCTGCCTGTACGCCGTCTACGACCCCGTCTCCCGCCATCTGCCCATGGCGGCCGCCGGCCACCCGGCCCCCGCCGTCGTCCTGCCCGGCGACATCCCTGAGTTCGTCCCCATGACCGCAGGACCGCCCCTCGGGGTCGGCGGGCTGCCCTTCGAGGCGACGGAACTCGAACTACCCGAAGGCTCCATCATCGCCCTCTACACCGACGGACTGATCGAGGACCGCGACCGGGACTTCGACCGCGCCACCAACGAACTGCGCCCGCCCTCGGCACACCCGCCGACTCTCTGGAAGCGCTCAGCGACAACGTCCTCAAGGCCGTCATGCCCGAACACCCCACCGACGACGTCGCCCTCCTCATGGTCCGCACCCGCGCCCTCGGCGGCGACCGCGTGGCCACCTGGGACGTACCGCCCGACCCGGCCCGGGTGGCCGGCTTCCGGCAGGCGGCCACCGAACGACTGGCCGCCTGGGGGCTGGAGGAGGCCGCGTTCGTCACCGAACTCGTCGTCAGCGAACTCGTCACCAACGCCATCCGCTACGGCGAACCGCCCATCAAGCTGCACCTGATCCTCGACCGCGCGCTCATCTGCGAGGTCTCCGACGGCAGTTCCACCTCACCGCACCTGCGGCGGGCGCACGCCTACGACGAGGGCGGCCGCTGACTGCTGCCGGCTGCCCCAGCTCACCCAGCGCTGGGGCAGCCGGCAGACGGGCAGCGGCAAGACCATCTGGGCGGAACAGCCGTTGCCCGACGCCTGATCACTGGAACGGGCAGCCCGGGTTCGGCGCGTCCTCCGAGAACGGGGAGCCGTGCGGCAGTACGTAGAGCACATCGAGGACGAGCGGGGTGTCACCCAGGTTGCGGCCGAGGTGGACGTGGTCCGGGCCGGACGGCTCCTGGATCGTCGAGCCCTTCCGGTACACGCCGTCCGAGGCGCAGGTGGAGTCGAAGTGGCTGAGGGTGCCCTGCTTCACGAAGCCGTACAACGGACCGTCGTGGTAGTGCCATCCGGTGCTCTGACCGGGCGGGACCGTGATCTCCCGCAGGGTGTAGTCGGTGTCGCCGATGGTGGTCTGGCTGATGATCCGGGCCGTCACCCCGGGCCCCGGCGGGGTCGCCCCCGCGGTGCCGCAGGTCAGGACGGTGGCGACGGTCAACACGCCGGTGACGGCCAGGCGGAGTGCGGTGCGCATGCGGAGCCTCCATGGACGCGAGGGGGTACCGCCGTGAACATAGGCCCGGGGAAGGCGAGTCGGGGGCGGAACCGGGTAATCCGGATGCCCCGCCGGCCTCCAACACGCTTTGCACCGCCAGGAAGTCCAACCGTGCCGCCAGCACGGCGCCATGGCTATTCGCCTGGAGCATTGGCTTCGGCGCGGGCGCGCTCCACAGCGGCATCGACCTCCTCACGGGTGAATTCCTTGCGCAAGCGTTCCCCGTGAGCGTCGGTGATGTCGATGACGATGCCGGTCCACTCCTCGGCGGGCTCTTCCGGCACATGCCCGAGCTGGTACTCGGCATCCCGAAGGAGTTCCTCCGTCACCCGTACACCGGTCAGCCGCTCAGCAAGGGCGAAGACCGCCGCCTTGGTGTCGACGTGCGTCTCAGATGCGCTCTCTTCCTCGGAGAGGGCGAAACCAACCTCACGCATCACCGTGTTCAGGGCGTCGGGGGTGCTGCCGCCCCTTGCCGTGGCCCACTCGAAGGTGGTCCGGAGCTCTCCGTCCTCGTACCAATGGAAGAGGTGGATGGGTTTGCCTCCGTTGCTGGAGTGCGTCACTGCGCGCCCGCCTGCCGACAGGACCTCCAGAAAGCGTGGCTGTATCCCTACGCCGCCGTCGAAGTGCAGGACCAGTGTCCAGTCTTCGTCGGCGCCCGGCACGGTGAAGGCACCCGAGATGAAGGACTCTTCCCAGTAGTCCGTCGCATCGAGTAGTTCGTCCTGCTGCTCGATCAACGCGTCCACCCCTGTACACGTGCCCTGCGGCTCCGCCGCCATCACCCGCTGCACGTCCCCCGGCGTGACGCCCCGCACCAGGGTCAGGGTGTATCCGGTATCGAGCGCGTAGCGGAACCACGAGGACGAACGTATCCAGGCGTAATCATGTGCGGTTACCGAAGTCATGCAGCACAGTCTGCCTGCCACCGCTGACACGGACCCGTGAAGCAGGTTCGGTACTGCCGCAGCTCGTGCACATCTCGTGTCGGCTGCTGCCGGTGGACGCCGCTCGAACCAGCGCTCACGCGCCTCTCTTGCCTGCGCATGCGCCGAGTCCGGCAGGAATACGGCACGCATGGAACAAGTGTGCTGCGCCAGTAACCCGGGCGAAGTCGTGGATGTAACAGGGCCTTGAGCAATCCGCGCGTCGGGGCGTCTTCTGGGAAGTATGCGAAGAGGCGACGAGGGCAGGATTCGAACCTGCGTCCACCCGGGATCAGAGCCGGGCGCTCCTCCGCAGAGCTTCCTCGTCGCCACCGTGATCATTGCTTGGGCCACCGCGTGGGTCAACTGATTTGCAGGGGCGGACGCGCGGGGATTGCCGTCGATCACGTCCACTCTTGAGCGGCAGCACGCTTGTCCTTGCCGGAGAAGACCCCTGCCGACCGGAGAGCGCTGGCCATGAGTGGGTCGGCGACGGCGACTCCGTGTACCAGCTCGGGTGTCCGCCGGAAGGCGACGGCCTCAGTTGCCGGCCTGGGAGCGGTCCAGGCGCCAGCTATCGGGTCCACCCGATACCGGGCGCAGACGGCTTCGACGAGCGAGCGTGGGCATTCCTTCTCACCCCGGAGTACTTCCCAGGGCAGAGGGAGCTCTGCCCAGACGTAGGTGTCCGGGTGCAGCCCGCCCCCGCTCATGCGGTGCCAGTACGCCACGTCGGCCGCCATCAGGCGGGGCACCTTGCCAGGGCAAATCCGATCCAGGATCTCGCCCTGCCCCAACTCGGTCAGCAGCGCGAACCAGTGGGCCCGGGCCGTGTTCCATGCCTGTGCGGCCTGGTTCCACGTCGACGAGTCGTTGCCACGGCGCACGATCATCGTGTTGCGTTCCAGCGGATGCCGGTTCCAGGCGTCCTCCAGTAGACCTGCGACCTGGCGTAGGAATCCGTTCCATCGAACCAGCAGCTGTGTGAGGTCCTGGTCGGACACGTGGGCCAGCACTTCAGCTGTGGGGTGCACATGCGCGACCGCGTACCAGCAGGTCCGCTCGGGAAGGTTCCGCAGGCGCTGGAACAGGGCCTCGGCGACCTCGTCGTAGACCTGACGCTGCCGGCCGTTGGTGAAGACGCTGCGCATGTAGCCGCGTGCCGTGATGTAGGCGATGAAGGCTGCCGTGTCCGGGTCTGTGGCGAACAGCTCGTACGGGAGGGCGTGGGCGAGCGCGCCTTTGCCGGTGATGGTCACTTCGCGCAGGCGTTGCTCGTGGATGAGCCGGGCCAGTTTGGCTTCCATACGGCGCAGTAGTCGGAAGCGCTTGTTGTACTGGCGTTTGGAGATCTCACCGAGGCCCGCCGCCGTGCGCTCGGCCCGGTTGAAGCGGTCCGTACCGAAGTCGTTCTGCCCGTATGCGCGACCGATCTCCTCACCCGCTCGCCGGATCACCGCCTCGATCTGGGCGGGATCATCCCCGGCGTTGTCCGGGAGGTCCGGCACGCTCATGAACAGGCTTGCCGCTCGGGCGAGCTGGCGCTGTGCGCCAACCGGACGGGCGAATTCCTCCCGCATGGAGGTGTAGCCGTGCCAGAGGTTTCGCAGCGAGTGCTCAGCGGCCTTGGCGAGCGCTGCCTCGGTTGCTGCGTCGAGGTCAGAGCCCTGGGCGGCGTACAGATCCTGGATGAGCCGGGCCACATCTTCCGGACGCTTGCGCAGTGTGAGCGAGGCGTGCAGTTCACGGAGGAGCTGTTCGAATGTGGGCGACGGCATGAGCCTCACCTTGTCATCACCACGATCAGGTCTCCACTGCTTATCCGCACGTCGCAGTCACAGAGCGAGCTTCGGATGCCTGAACTGCAACATCGCCCGTCAGCCGGAGACAGAGGATCAGGTGCGGCTGATGTACCGGGCCGCACACGCCTGCCCCACCGGATCCGTCCACCCGCCCGCCTACTCGAACCCGTGCCCGCTGCCCCTGGACGCTGGCCGCGTCCGTGCAACGCGGTGCGCAGGAGATGAACTTCGAGTGGGTGCTGCCGGGACACGGGAGCTTCCACCATCTGCCCGCCGAGGAGATGCGGGAGCGGATGCGGACGGTCGGGCAGTGGGCCGTCACCCACCCCGAGCAGGAGGTCGACCACGGCAAGGTCCGCTGCTGACCGCCGTACCCGTCGACCCCGGCACCGCATGACGCCCACCGGCGCCCGCGGTCACTCCCGGCGGGCGTCGGCGGCGACCTGGGCCAGGGTGCGTCCCGTGCGGACCGAGCGGGCCCGGCGGGGATCCGGGGTGCCGTGTGCCTCTGCGCGGGCGGGACCCTTGCGGACCAGCAGCCACGCCTCCTCCCCGTCCTGGCCGGTGCGGAAGCGGGTGAGGGCGTACTCGCCGTGCAGCTTGGACCCGTGCAGCCGGAAGGTGGCGTGTCCCTGCTCCAGCGACTCCGCGAAGTCCACCGGACGGCCCCGGCGGTCGTGGCTGAGCGGCTCGTACGTCCCGTGGTCCCAGACGATCACGGTGCCGCCGCCGTACTCGCCCTTCGGGATCACGCCCTCGAAGTCCTCGTACTCCAGCGGATGGTCCTCGGTGGGCACGGCCAGCCGCTTGTCCCCGGGGTCCGTCGACGGACCCCGCGGGACGGACCAGGACTTCAGGACGTCCCCGACCTGCAGTCGGAAGTCGAAGTGCATCCGGCGTGCGTCATGGATCTGCACCACGAACCGGGGCCGCGCGCCCGCCGGGGCCGCCGCCTTGCCCGACGGCTCGCGGGTCCGCTCGAAGTCACGCTTGCCGCGATAGGTGCGCAGCCGGTCCTCCGTCGCCACGAGCGGCTCCTTCCACGCATGGGCCTCACACCCGAGTACCCCGGTACGGTTTGCTCAGCCGGCCATGCCGTCCAGCTCCGCTGCCGCGTCCTGCGGGAGGACCAGAGCGGCCGCGGCGATGTTCTCGCGCAGGTGGTCCGGGGACGACGTGCCGGGGATGAGCGCGATGTTCGGTGAGCGGCGCAGCAGCCAGGCCAGGGCGACCTGCTGCGGTGCGGCGCCCAGCCGCGCGGCCACCTTCGACAGCGTCTCGGACTGCAACGGCGTGAACCCGCCCAGCGGGAAGTACGGCACGAAGGCGATGTTCTCCGCCGCCGTACGCTCGACGAGCGGGTCGTCCTGCCGGTTGGCCAGGTTGTACAGGTTCTGCACGGTGACCACGGGCGCGATCGCCTGCGCCTCCCCCAGCTGCGCGACGGACGCGGCGCTGAGCCCCAGGTGCCGGATCAGACCCTGCTGCCGCAGCTCCGCCAGGGCGCCGAACTGGTCGGCGACGGAGTCCTCGTTCGGGGTGTCCATGTCGCCGAGCCGCAGATTGACGACGTCCAGCGTCTCCAGCCCCAGGTGCCGGAGGTTGTCGTGCACCTGCGCCTTCAGGTCCTCCGGATGCCGGGACACGGTCCAGCTGCCGTCGGCTCCCCGTCGCGCGCCGACCTTGGTCACGATGTGCAACTCGTCCGGGTAGGGGTGCAGGGCTTCCCTGATGATCTCGTTGACGACCACGGGGCCGTAGAAGTCGGCCGTGTCGATGTGGGTGATGCCCGCCGCCACCGCCGCACGGAGCACCGCCACGGCCCGCGCCCGGTCCTTCGGCGGGCCGAACACATGCGGCCCGGCCAGCTGCATGGCGCCGTAGCCCATGCGGGTCAGGGTCAGACCGTCGGCCGGGGTGACGGTGCCGCCGAGCTGTGCAGTCATGTCGTACCTCTCGTGCTGTGCGAGGGCCACCGGTACGTCCGGTGCCCTGTCTCCACGGTGCGCCGAACGCCGCCCGGGCGGCAGTGCCCCCGCGTTCCTGGGAGTGACAGGGACAGCCACGGCCACCGGTACGGCCGTACGGTGGTGTCATGGACGGTACGAACGCGCTCGGCGAGTTCCTGCGCGCCCGCCGGGCGCAGGTCCGGCCCGAGGACGTGGGGCTGCCCGGCTCGGGCCTGCGCCGGGTGCCGGGGCTGCGCCGCGAGGAGGTCGCGATGCTCTCCGGCATCAGCTCCGACTACTACCTGCGCCTGGAGCAGGGCCGCGACCGCAACCCGTCCGCGCAGGTCCTCGAGGCCATCGCCCGGGTGCTGCGGCTGGACGCCGACGCCACCTCCTACCTGCTCGGCCTGGTCCAGGAGCGGCCCACCGGCGCGCGGCCTGCGTCGCGCACCCGGGCGGCCCGCGGCCGGGAACCGGTGCCGTCCAGCCTGCTGCAGCTCATCGACGGCTGGCCCCGCAACCCCGCCTACATCCAGAACCGCTACACCGACGTCCTCGCCGCCAACGCCCTCGCCACGGCCCTCACCCCGAACTGCCGGCCCGGCGTCAACCTGCTGCGGGCCGTCTTCCTCGACCCGGCCGAGCGAGCACTGCGCCGGGACTGGGAGGACCTGACCGAGGAGGGCGTGGCCACCCTGCGCACCTACGCCGGGCCCGACGCCGACGACCCCCAACTGCGCGACCTGGTCGGCGATCTGTCCCTGCGCAGCGAGCGCTTCCGCATGCTCTGGGCCCGGCACGACGTACGGCCCCGGCGCGGCCGGGTCAGCCACCTGAGCCACCCACAGGTCGGCGACCTGGACCTGCACTCGAACAAACTCTCCGTGGACGGCACCGACGGACTCACCCTGGTCGTCTTCCACGCCGAACCCGGCAGCCGCAGCGCCGAACTCCTAGACATCCTCGGCAGCCTCACCGCACCCCACCCGGGCGCCCGGACCGAGCGCGTCGAGGAGCAGTAGACCGGCACCTGACTCGATGCCCTCCCTCGCGTAAAACTCCGGCAGCGCCTTCAGCCGACGTCCGGCAGCGTCTCGTGGAAGGCTTCGGCGTCGGCCTTTTGCTGCGCCAGTACGGTGTTGTACTCGCGGACCGCAGTCAGCCACCGCCACGGCCGGATCTCGTCCAGCGTGAGTCCCGGGCAGGCCAGTTGGTGGGGGATCCGGCATGTCGCCCCGGGCGGTGGTTCGTCCAGGCCTCCGTTCCAGGCGGTGCCGTTGCCGTCCGTGTGCCAACGGTGCCCACCTGGTACGAGGTGGGCGGGCAGGATGAGGCGGGGTTCGAGGAGGACGTGCTGCCCGGTGTACGTGGCCCGCCGGTCGCAGGTGAGCCCGCACTGTGGGCAGATCGGCGGATTCGGCGGTTCGGGTCCGGTGGCGCCGTCGTTGGCGGCTTGGGCGCGGTCGGCGGCTTCCCACGGCTGCGTTGTGCCGACGGGTGGCTGCCGGGATCCGTCCGGGCCCGGTCCGGGTAACGGAATGACGCTGTCCTCACGGTCGGTGTCCCCCATATCCCTGAGCGTGCGGGCTCCTGTCCGGGCGGGGAAGGGCGCGAACCGGGCGCAACGGGTGCAGACCGGCGGGGCACACAGGTGCCGGCCGCGGCTCCGGTGTTGCCGTTGCTGCTGGATCACGAACCGCGTGATGCTCGGCAAGATCCCGGCAACACGGGAGATCAGGGCATCGGCCGCCACCCCAGCGCCGGGCCCAGTCTTGTCGCCATGTCGGTCAGGATCTGGACGTAGTCCTCGTGCTCGAAGGTGAACGGCAGGGCGAACGCCACCTCGTCGATCTCGCGGAACGCGGCGTGCGCGTGCAGCCGCTCGGCGAGTTCGTCGGAGGTGCCGACCAGGTCCGGGGCGAAGAGGAGTCGCGCCGGGCCCTGCGGGGAGGCCGTCCGGAGGAGGCGCTTGGCCGCGTACGCCTCGTACTTGGCCCGCTGCTGGGGGCTCGCCGAGTCGGTGGGGATCACCACCAGACCCTGGGAGACGCGGGCCGCGTCCCCGTCGGGGTGGCTCGCACGGAAGGCGCGGATGTGGGACAGCTGGATCTGCGCGAAGTCCAGCGGTCCTTCCGGGCCCTCGGCCTTGACCACGCTGCTGGTCAGGAAGTTCATGCCGTGCTCGGCCGCCCAGCGGGCCGAGCCGAGGCTGCCGCCGCCGTACCAGAGGCGGTGGCCGAGGCCGGGGGAGTGAGGTTGGACCATGTCCGAGAACACCTCAATGCCCTACACCGCTGAAGCCGTCGGCCGGTTCGCCGCGCACGAAGTCGAGGAGGCGCCGCACCCGCTCGTAGCCGAAGTTCTCGGCGTCCGCGGTGTCCGGGTACAAGGCCTCCCTGACCTGCTCGTAGTGCATCGGCGGGCCCACGCTGACGCCGGGGTTCAGCCGGCCGCCGGACAGGATGTCCACGGTCGCCAGGTCCTCGGCGAGGCGAAGCGGGTTCTCCCAGCCCAACGGGATCACCGCGGTGCCCAGCTCGATGCGCCGGGTGCGCTGTGAGGCCGCCGCCAGCATCGCGACCGGGGACGAGATGCCGTGCTGCAGGTGCCGGTGGCGGACCCAGGCGCTGTCGAAGCCCAGCCGCTCGCCCAGCTCGATGATCTCGAGCGTGGCCTCGTGGCCCCGGCCCGGGTCGGCCGCGTCGAACAGACCGATGGTGAGGAAGCCCAGCTTGCGCAGCGGGCGGGCGGTGGACGGCACGGGCTCCTCCAACGGTCGTACGTCGGCTCCGCCCAGGTTCTGGCGTTGGCTCTGCCCCGGTTCTGGCGTCGGCCCCATCCCGATTCTGGCAGGCGAGTGTGACAACCGTGTGATCAGTTCAGCGGAATGGTGACCTCGTCCTCGACCGGCGGATCGAGTTCCTGGACGCGGTTGCCCGTCGCCGCGAAGCAGCGCAGCCGTACCGCCTCCGGGGTGACGTCCAGGCGCAGGAAGCACTTGAAGAACGGCGGGCTGTAGGTGGCCGAGCCGGGCGAGAACAGCTGGGTGTACAGCTTGCGCACCGGCAGCCGGAAGCGGGAGGCGCGGTCGGGGCGGCCGCCGGTGCCCAGCAGGCTCGCGACCAGGCGGGTGCGCCGGGTGACCCGGGTGTCCGGGCCGGGCGCCCGGCCCGGCTCGATGCCCAGGCGTTCGGCGATGACGGCCGTCGCCTCGGACTCGGTGAGCGTGAAGAAGCGGCGCAGGCGCAGGCGGCGGCCGTACAGGCGGCTGTAGAAGGCCAGCGAGTCGCCGCGCAGCGGATAGCAGCGGAAGTCGCGTTCGGTGACTCCCGCGACCGACACCCGCGCAATGGTGTGGGTGGCGTGCATGAACGCGCCGCCGCCGCCCGAGACCACGTACTGGATGGTCCGGCCGTCCACGTCGACCGGATAGCGCTGGTAGTTGTGGATGTCGCCGCCGATCGCGGCCACGTAGTGGTGCGCCGGGTCGCGGACGATGTCGTCGACCGTGCCGCCGCCCTCGATGGCACAGGGGTGGTGCTCGCCGTCCACGTACAGCGGCGAGCCGGTGATCAGGATCTTCGGCTTCGGCCCGCGGGAGACCTCCCGTAGCCACGCGCCCTGTTCGGCGTCGATCGTGCCGAGTAGCCCGGTGTCGATGCCCACGATCCGCACCGGACCGGCGTCGATCGCCCAGTACGGCCCCGGCTGTACGGCCTGTTGCCCGGGCGCCGACCGCAACTTCCGTGCGTCGGCCAGGCGTTGCCCGTCACCCGGGCGCGGGCGGTGCCAGAGCAGGTTCTGCCACCAGGCGCCGGTGAGCGGGCGGGGCGTGGGCTCGGGGGCCGGCGGCGGGGCGTCGGCGCAGAAGACGCGCATGAACGCGCCGAGGTCCTCGTACCAGTCGTGGTTGCCCGGTATCGCGTATATGGGTGCCGGGTAGTACTGGTACGGCTGGAAGAACTTGGTGCCGTAGTCGTCCGCGCTGCCGACGGGGTAGATGACATCGCTCGCGATCACCGCGAACTCCGAGTCCTGACCCGCCTTCAGAAAGCCCGGTACGACGGCGTACTGGGAGTCGTCGCCCTCTCCGGTGTCCCCGATGACCATGAAGGAGAACCGGTCCGGCACCTCCCGCCGGATCACCTTGTCGACGGGTGCCCCCGCCTCGGCCTGCCGGGCCACCAGGCGGCTGCGGGTACGGCCCGTCGGGTCGCCGAACCAGGACGCCAGCACGCCGTTGCGGGCGGCCCACAGGGTCCTCGGGTTCAGCCACGACAGCTTCTCGACGTGGTCGGGCATCAGCCGCTGGTAGGCGCCGCGTTCGGCCGCGCCCCAGCCGGCGCCCTGTGCGGTATCGCGTGAGGAGTCAGACACGCGGTGCACGGTAACAACGTGCCGATCACGGCCCGCAGGGCGGGGCCTGACACGATGCGTCCCCGGACCCGCACCGAGCGTTCCCGGAGCCGCACCGACCGAGAGGCCCGTATGACAGGCGACGACACCTCCGCCCTCGACTTCCTCGACCTGGTACCCGACCTCGAAAGCGGCCCGGAGCGGCTGCTGTTGGGGATCCGTCACTTCGACGAGCCGTTCCTGCTCACCGTCTCCCTCTCTCAGGGCGTCGGCTCCAGCGAGCTGCAGCTGGACCGGGGCCGGGCGGGCAAGGCCCGCCTCGCGGAGTTCCGCCGGGCGGGCGGCCGGGTGCTGCTCCTCGTACGCAACAAGCACTTCCTGACCAGCGGCGAGCCGGCCGCCGTGCGGGCGGGCCAGGAGTCCTTCGCCGTGTCCGTGGTGTGGAGCGGACCGGTGCTGCGAGAGGAGGCGGGAGCGGTCGTCGTGGACGCCACCGGGCTCGTCCTGTACGACCACGACCGTGTCACCGAGCACCTGGAGGACGAGGGACAGGGCGAGTACGCCCTCGACACCGCCACGAGTCTCCCGCTTGTCGCCGACGGCCGCACCGGGCCGGACGCCACCCGCCTGCCCGCCCTGCTCACCTTCCGGGGACCGGGTCGTGGTCCGGCCCTCCGGGCGGTAGCCGCCGACCCGCGCGCGGTGACCGTCGTCCAGCAGTTGGTCCTCCTGCGCCTGCCCAAGGCCCCGCTGCCCGCCCGCCGTTACCATCCGGCCTCCGGCAGCTACGGTGTCGGGTGGGCCGACCACGGCCTGGCCGGCCGTGCGGACACCCAGGTGAAGGTCCAGCCCCGGTTCCGTGCCGAGCCCGGTGGCGCGCCCATCGTCTTCCGCGTCGACCCTGCCGTCCCCGAGCCCTTCCGTACGGCGGTCGTCGAGGGCGGCAACTGGTGGCGGGAGGCCTTCGCCCGGATCGGCCTGCCCGACGCCTACCGGGTGGAGGCCGCAGGCGACGACTTCGACCCGCACGAACCGGCGGTCAACTCCGTGGTGTGGGTGCACCGTTCCGGCCGCGGCTGGTCCCTGGGGCAGGGCCTGACGGACCCGCGCACCGGTGAGATCCTGCACGCCCGGGTCCGGCTCGGCTCCCAGCGCCTCGACCAGGTCCGCGCCCTCGGCGAGGCGCTGCTCGCCCCGTACGGCCGCCCCGACGAGGCCGAACGCCTGGCCACCGTCGAGGAGTTGGTGCTGGCCCGGCTCCGTCTGCTTGCCGCGCACGAGATCGGCCACGCCCTCGGGTTCATGCACAACTTCGCCAGCACACGGCACCCGGCACCGTCCGTCATGGACTACCCGCACGCCCGCGTCACCGTGACCGACACCGGCGACCTCGACCTCGGCCACGCCTACCCCATCGGCCTGGGCCCCTGGGACCACTTCCTCGTCGCCCATGGCTACGGCCACCTCGCCGACGAGGAACGCGAGTTGGCCGGGCTGCGCCGCGAGGTGGCGGAGGCGGGCCTGATGTATGTGAGCGACGTGGACGCCCAGGGCACCGCAGCCGCCCACCCGGACGGCGTGCCCTGGGCGACCGAGGGAGACGCGCTCCGCGCCCTGGAGACCGTACTCCGGGTACGCCGCATCGCCCTGGAGGGCTTCTCACGCGGGGTGCTGCCGCCCGACCGGCAGACCGGTGAACTGGAGGAACGGGCGGTGCTGCTGCACCTGCTCCACCGCCACGAGGTCACCGCCGTCGCCCGCCTCGTCGGCGGGGTCCGGTACGGCTATGCGCAGGCCGGGGACGACTCCCCGGGCGCGGAGGCCGTCGACGCGGCCGCCCAGCGTACGGCCCTGACCCGTCTGGCCGAGCTGCTCCGAACCGATCAACTCGGTCTGCCGGAGGCCGTGTTGGAGGCCCTCACCCCGCCCGCCATCCGGTACGGGCGGACCGACCAGTACTTCGACACCCGCACCGGACGGCTCCCCGATCCCTTCGAGGCCGTACGCACCGCCGTCACCCTCGTCACCGCCGAACTGCTCGACCCCGCCCGGCTCGGCCGCGTGGCCTGGCAGCACGCCAAGGACCCGGCCGTGCCGGGCGTCGAGGATGTCGTGGACGCCCTGCTGGACACGACCTGGCTGAGCGACGAGGAGGACGGCGACGCGCAGGTGCCGGGTGGGGAGGGTGTGCGGCACACGGCCGACTGGACCGTCCTGAACCATCTGCTCACCGTCCTCGAATCGCCCGGCCTGCACGCCCCGGTCAGGGCCACCCTCCGGAACGCCCTGCGACGGCTCGCCGACACCCTGCGCGTGCAGGTCGGGGAACAGCGGCGTGAGGCGGCCAGGTCGATCGGTGCCTACCTGGCCGACCCACGCACGGTGAGGCTCGACCCACTGCCCCGGGTACCGCCCGGGGCGCCGAACTGAGGGCGTCTGATCAGCCCACAGTCCTGGTCAGTCCACAGTCCCGATCAGTCCACGGCCAGCGAGAACGGCCCGGCCAGCACCGAGTAGCCGTCATTGGCGAGGTAGTACACGTCGTACCTGCCGGCGCCGCCCAGCTTGCCGGTGGAGAAGGTGGCCGCGCCGCTCGCGTTGGGCGTGTAGGCCCAGGTCAGTGCGGACCGCTGGCCCGGGGTGACACCGGCCGGGTAGATGCCGATCCAGTTCTTCGCGCTGACCTGCGCGGCGGACGGAACCGAGTACCGGAAGGTGACGTTGCCGCCGTTCGCGACCGCGTTCAGGTCACCGGTGAGCGTCGGCGTCGTCGCGCGGGACGGTGCGAAGGCGGCGTTCAGCGGCGTCGCGTAGGTGTCGTTGGCGGTCAGGCCGGGCAGGCCGAGGGCCGACTCGATGGTGCGGGCGATGCCGTAGTGGTCGTAGTGGGCCGGGCTGCTGGTGCCGGCCGGGACGGTGCCCTGCGAGCCGACGACCGTGGTGACGATGTGGTTGTAGGCCTCGCTGTTGCTCTCGTCCCAGGTCAGGACGAGCAGCGAGCGCTGCTGGGTCCAGGCGGGGGAGGACAGCACCGGGGCGAGGGTCTGCCTCAGCCAGCCGTCCTGCGTCTTCAGGCTGGTGGCGCTGCCGTTGCCGGAGGCCTCGCCGTCGTAGTAGTCGTCGGCGGCGATCCAGGAGAAGTTCGGCGTGGTCGCGGCCGACTGCAGGTCGGTGGTCAGCTGCGTGGTGTCGAACAGGTGGGCGGCGCAGCGCGACGCGTTGCCGCTGATGTCGGTGTAGTTGATGAACGGGGCGTCGTCGGGCTCGTAGTAACTGTCGTAGTTGTTCTTGGTGTTGCAGGGCGTGCCCATGCCCTGCTCGTAGGCCTTCCAGGTCTTCCCGGCGTCCTCCAGGGTGTCGCCCAGGTTGCGCTGCGGGGAGTTGATGTTGGGCCAGTACGTGGCGCCCTTGGCGTAGGTGTCACCGCCCGCGACGGCGAGGTAGTTCTCGTCGCTCGGATGGTAGACGCCGTGGAAGTCGGTCAGGGTCGCGCCCTGGTTCATCAGACTGTGCATGTAGGGCGTGTCGGCCGGGTCGTTCATGACCGCGGAGTAGTCGGTGTTCTCCATCATGACCATGAACACGTGGTCGTAGCCGGGCACTTGGGACACGGGCGGGGTGAGCGGCGCCGGCGCGGCGACCGGGGTGTCCAGGGTGAGGGAGAGGTTGTCGAGGTAGCCGGTCTCGTGCGACGTCGACAGGAACTGCACCTCGACCTGGATCGACCGGGTCCCGGCGGGCACCGGGCCGGTGGTGCTGCGGGACAGGAACTCGGTGGCCAGACCCCGGTCGGACGCGGAGACCGTCGGCAGCTTGGCCGTCGCACCCAGCGGGCGGCCGCTCGCGTCCTGGAAGTGCAGGCCGACGGCGACGTAACCACCGTAGACCGTCCAGCCGCCGAGCCAGCCGGAGAGGTTGTAGCTCACACCGCCGCCGTCGATGGCCGTGGCCGCCGAGGAGACGTTCACGGTCTGCGACATCGAGCCGTCACCGAAGTTGCCGGGTCCGAAGAAGGCCTTGCCGGGGGCCTTGCCGTCGCCGGGCAGCCCGAAGGACCCGGCGGTGTGGCACATGACGTCAGGGCCGCCGGCCTGGGTGGTCCAGCCGGGCACCGTGGTGGCCGCGGACCAGTCGTCGGTGCAGTAACCACCGGCCTCCGCATCGCCGTTGACGATCAGATTGCCGCTGCTCCCGGCCGCGTGGGCCGGGGGAGCGGAGACGATCAGTGCGCCGAGGAGGGCCAGGAGCCCGCCGAGGGATCTCCAGCGCAGTCGCATGCGTGTACCTCGTCCCGTTCAAGAGGGTGTGGTGAGGGTGAGGGCCGTAGGGCCCGGCTGTGCACGATGAACGGGACATGGGTATCGGTCTGCGCTGTCGAACGGAAGAACCGAGACCAAACTTGACCAGACAAGTTGGCATGGTGCCGGTCAGGTGGCGCCCTGCTCCGGGGCGTCGCCGGGCGCCGCCAGCCAGGGCATCCGACGGACGAGGATGTCCCGTACCCGGGTGAGGGTCGCGATCCTCTCCTCCAGCTCGGCCACCCGGTGTGCGCCCACGGCATAGGCGTCGGCGCACGCCTGCGAGTAGGTGAAGACCTCGGGCAGACCGGTGTCGAGGTAGCCGACGAACGACTTCACGTCCTCGACGGTGAACCCGGAGGCCAGCAGGTCGCGGACGTTGCGGACCCGGGTCACCGCGGCCGGACCGTAGACGCGGTACCCCGCCGACGTCCGGGCGGACTCCAGCAGGCCCTGCTCCTCGTAGTAGCGCAGGGCGCGGGTCGTGGTGCCGGTGCGTTCCGCCAGCTCGCCGATCAGCATCGCGTCTCCCCCGTGAAGTCCCCGTCAGGCTACCGGCGTTGACACGGGGGCTCCGGTGAGGCGGACCACGGTCCGTCCGGTGTACCGGCCGCCGACCAGGTCGAGGAGTGCCTGCGGGGCGCTCGCCAGCCCTTCGACCACCGTCTCGTCGTAGACGACGGAGCCCTCCCGCAGCCAGCCGCGGAACTGCTCACCGAACTCCGCGGCCCGGTCCAGATGGTCGAACAGGGTGAAGCCCCGGATCGTCAGACGCTTGCCGACGACGCTCAGCAGATCGCCGGGCCCGTCGTCGGGACGGCCCGTGCGCTGCCGGTTGAGTGCCCCGCACACCGCGACACGGCCGTGCACGTTCATGACCTCGATCGCGGCCCGCAACTGCTCGCCGCCCACGTTGTCGAAGTACACGTCGATGCCGTCCGGCGCCGCCGCGCGCAACCGGTCCAGAACGGGGCCGTCGTGGTAGTCGAAGGCGGCGTCGAACCCGAGGGCGCCGGTCAGGTGGGCCGCCTTCTCCGGCGAACCGGCGCTGCAGATCACCCGGGCCGCGCCCTTGAGCCGGGCGATCTGCCCGGCCAGGCTCCCGGTGGCCCCGGCCGCGCTGGAGACGAAGACGGTGTCCCCGGGCCGCAGCCGCGCCACCTCCATGAGCCCGACGTAGGCGACAAGACCGAATCCCAGGTGCATGGACGGGCTCGGGTAGGCGCTCGCGTCCACACGGCGGAACGCATCCACGCCGGCCACCGCGTACTCCCGCCAGCCCAGCCGGTGCACCACCAGGTCGCCCACGCCGAGCGCCGGATCCCCCGAGGCGACCACCTCGCCGACGGCGTCCCCGTACATCACCTCTCCCACCTCGTAGGCGGGCATGGGCAGTCGGGAGCCGCCCGACATCAGCAGGAGCATGCCGGGGTCGAGCGACATGAACAGGTTGCGTACCAGCACCTGGCCCGGGGCCGGGTCGGGGACCGTGGTAGTGACGATCTCGAAGTGGTCCGGAGTGGGGAACCCGTCGGGCCGCGCGGTGAGTCGGGCCTCAAGACCTGTACGGGGCGGGCGGGAGGAGGCGGGCGTCGATGCGCTCGTCGTGAAGGGCTTCATGCGGGCGACGCTAGGCATTGACCCATACGTGAAGGTCAACCCCGGTTCGCGGTGCCGGGTGCGGCGAGCGTGTCGGGATGGGCAGCAGCCGCCCACATAATCGAATAACTGTGTGGCGACTGGGGAGCCTCCCACCCGTGGCCTCCCTCTCCCTCCCCGCCCAACTCGTCCGCACCGCCCGCTACACCCGCGGCGCCCCCGCCCAGTTCACTGTTTCCGGTGACGGCGCAGCGCTCCTGTACCTGCGGGGCCGTACGGGCGACGAGCCGGCTCCGGGTCTGTGGCTGCTCGACCTCGACACCGGTGCGGAACGGCTGCTCGCCGATCCGGTCCGGCTCACCGGGGATGCGGCGAGGCCCCGCGGCATCGAGGCGTACGGCACCGACCGCGCGGCCCGGCTGGTCGCCTTCGCCCTCGCCGGCGCGTTGTGGACCGTACGGGTGGGCGGCGGTGAGACCCGGCGGCTTCCCGCCCGCCGCCCGGTAGCCGATCCGCGCCCGGACCCCACCGGCCGGCGGATCGCCTACCTCCGCAAGGGCGCGCTGTGCGTGATCCGGGCGGACGGCACGGAAGAGCGGGTGCTCGCCGAACCGTCCGATC
This sequence comes from Streptomyces sp. NPDC001410, assembly GCF_042895235.1. Taxonomy (NCBI): domain Bacteria; kingdom Bacillati; phylum Actinomycetota; class Actinomycetes; order Kitasatosporales; family Streptomycetaceae; genus Streptomyces; species Streptomyces sp. NPDC001410. The sequence continues at coordinate 180,167 of NZ_JBIAWE010000018.1, read as the reverse complement.
CCGACGTCGAGTTCGGTGCGGCCGAGCACACGTCGGCCACCCTCCCCGACGGCCCGCGCGGCCACTGGTGGTCGCCCGACGGCACCGCGTTGCTGTGCGCCCGCACGGACAACCGCCGCGTCCGGCGCTGGTACAGCACCGACCCCGCCACCCCGGACAGCCCGCCCGAGGTCCACCGTTACGCCACCGCCGGGACCCCGAACCCGGACGTCACCCTGTGGCTCGCCCCTCTCGACCGACCGCTCATTTCCGCCCGTTGGGACCGGGGTGCCTTCGAGTACGTGGTCGGAGCGGGCTGGGACGTCCACGGGCCCTTCGCGGTCGTGCAGTCCCGCGACCAGTGCACGGTCCGCTTCCTCGCCATCGACCCCGCGGACGGCCGTACCACGGTCCTGCACGAACAACGGGGCGCCCACTGGGTGCAGTTGGTGACCGGGCTCCCCGTCCGTACCGCCTCCGGCGCCCTGTTGTCGCACGCCGACCTGCGCGGCACCCGTCACCTGGCCGTGGACGGTGAGTCGGTCACCCCGGGGCGGGCCTCCAACTCCGCGCCGTCCTCGGTGTCGACGGGGACGACGTGCTGTTCACCGGCTCCGACGAGCCCACCGAGACCCACCTGTGGTCCTGGAGCCGAGCGGCGGGCCCGCGGCGGCTGAGTGCGGGAGCGGGGCTGCACGGGGGAGTGCGGCGCGGCGGCACCCTCGTACGGACCACCCTGGACGCGGAGGGCCCGGGCGGGCACGCCGAGGTGCTGCGTGCCCAGCGACCGGCGCTGCCCGTGCCGTCGTACGCCGGCCTGTGCTGGACGTGCGCCGGACCCCGCTGCGGCTGGGCCCACGGGAGCTGCGCGCCGACCTGTACCTGCCTTCCTGGCACCGACCCGAGCACGGCCGGCTGCCCGTGCTGCTCGACCCGTACGGCGGCGCGGCGACTCAGCGGGTGACCGCCGCGCACGACTGGAAGGACCTGCTGTCCCAGTGGTTCGCCGAACAGGGCTTCGCGGTGCTGGTCGCCGACGGCCGCGGCACCCCGGGGCGCGGTCCCGACTGGGAACGGGCGGTGCACGGCGACCTGCTCGGGCCGGTGCTGGACGACCAGGTGACCGCACTGCACGCGGCGGCCCGCCGCCATCCCGTCCTCGACCTGGACCGGGTCGGCATCCGCGGCTGGTCGTTCGGCGGCTCGCTCGCCGCGCCGGCCGTCCTGCGCCGCCCGGACGTCTTCCACGCGGCCGTCGCCGGCGCGGGCGTCACCGACCAGCGGCTCTACCACGCCCATTGGCGCGAGCGCTTCCTCGGCCACCCGGACGAGTACCCCGAGCGGTACGACGCCTGCTCGTTGCTCGGCGAGGCGCACCGGCTCACCCGCCCGCTGCTGCTCCACGGCCTCGCCGACACCAACGTGCGGCCCGTCCACACGCTGTGCCTGTCCGAGGCGCTGCTCGCGGCGGGCCGTCCGCACGAGGTGCTGCTCCTGCCCGGCACGGGGCACCAGCCGTTCGGCACCGACCTGACCGAGGGCCTGCTGGGCCATCAGGTCCGGTTCCTGCGGGAGCACTTGGGGGCCATAACTACGGGAGTGTCCCGAGCTGTCCCGCCCGCATAGGGAAAACCCTCGATTGCCCCCGACGTGGCTGACATGCGCGGGTCAAAGTGAAATCCTCCCCCCGCACACGAATCCTCCAAGGTGTGTGCACGGATCACGGTCCCCGCACAGCTCAGCTCGTCCCGGGCAGCACACCCGTCTGTCCGGTCTGTCACCGGCCGCGACCCGGCGGCCGCAGCAGGAGGAGTACGAGTGAGACGTCTTCCCCACAGACGGGCCACGGTCGGAGCCGCACTGGTCTCCACCGCCGCCTTCCTCGCCGTCGGCATCCAGTCGGTCCCGGCGACCGCCAAGCCCGCAGGCCCCCACCCGAGCCCCCTTCGCACCGGAGGCCTGGAGGCCAAGCTCAGCCCCGCCCAGCACTCCGCGCTCATCAAGAGCGCCAAGGAGAAGACCGCCGCGACCGCCCGCACCCTCGGGCTCGGCGCCAAGGAGAAGCTGGTCGTCAAGGACGTCGTCAAGGACAACGACGGCACCCTGCACACGCGTTACGAACGCACCTACGCCGGCCTGCCGGTCCTCGGTGGCGACCTCGTCGTGCACACCCCGCCGGCCTCCCTGGCCGCGGGCACCGTGAGCACGACCTTCAACAACAAGCACAGGATCAAGGTCGCCTCCACCGCCGCGACCTTCACCAAGTCCGCCGCCGAGAGCAAGGCCCTCAAGGCCGCGAAGGCCCTCGACGGGAAGAAGGCCACCGCAGACAGCGCCCGCAAGGTGATCTGGGCCGGCACCGGCACCCCGAAGCTCGCCTGGGAGACGGTGGTCGGCGGCTTCCAGGACGACGGCACGCCCAGCCGGCTCCACGTCATCACCGACGCCTCCACCGGCAAGGAGCTGTACCGCTTCCAGGCCGTCAAGACGGGCACCGGCAACACCCAGTACAGCGGCACGGTCAGCCTCACCACCACGCTGTCCGGTTCGACGTACCAGCTGTACGACACCACGCGCGGCGGTCACAAGACCTACAGCCTCAACCGCGGCACCTCGGGCACCGGCACCCTGATGACCGACTCCGACGACGTCTGGGGCGACGGAACCGGGTCCAACACCCAGACCGCGGGCGCCGACGCCCACTACGGTGCCCAGGAGACCTGGGACTTCTACAAGAACACCTTCGGCCGCAGCGGCATCCGCAACGACGGCGTCGCCGCCTACTCGCGCGTCCACTACAGCAACGCGTACGTCAACGCGTTCTGGGACGACAGCTGCTTCTGCATGACCTACGGCGACGGCACGAGCAACACGCACGCCCTGACCTCGCTGGACGTCGCCGGCCACGAGATGACCCACGGCGTCACCTCCAACACCGCCGGTCTGGAGTACAGCGGTGAGTCCGGTGGCCTGAACGAGGCGACCTCCGACATCTTCGGCACGGCGGGCGTGGAGTTCTACGCCAACAACAGCTCGGACGTCGGCGACTACCTCATCGGCGAGAAGATCGACATCAACGGCGACGGCTCGCCGCTGCGCTACATGGACAAGCCCAGCAAGGACGGCGGATCCGCCGACAGCTGGTACTCCGGCGTCGGCAACCTCGACGTGCACTACTCCTCGGGCCCCGCGAACCACATGTTCTACCTGCTGTCCGAGGGCAGCGGCACCAAGGTCATCAACGGCGTCACCTACAACAGCCCGACCTCCGACGGCGTCGCCGTCACCGGCATCGGCCGGGCCGCGGCCCTGCAGATCTGGTACAAGGCGCTGACGTCGTACATGACGTCCAGCACCGACTACGCCGCCGCCCGCACCGCGGCCCTCAACGCGGCCGCCGCGCTCTACGGCACCAACTCCACCCAGTACGCGGGGGTGGGCAACGCCTTCGCCGGCATCAACGTCGGCGGCCACATCAACCCGCCCAGCAGCGGAGTGACGGTCACCAACCCGGGCAGCCAGACCGCCACCGTCGGCACCGCGGTCAGCCTGCAGATCCAGGCGAGCAGCACCAACAGCGGTGCCCTCACCTACAGCGCCTCCGGGCTGCCGGCCGGCCTGTCGATCAACAGCTCGACCGGCCTGATCTCCGGCACGCCCACCACCGCGGGCAGCTCCAGCACCACGGTCACGGTGACCGACTCCACCGGCGCGACCGGTACCGCGACCTTCGGCTGGACGGTCAACCCCACCGGCGGCGGCTGCTCCTCGACCCAGCTGCTCAGCAACCCCGGCTTCGAGTCGGGCAGCACCGGCTGGACGGCGACCAGCGGGGTCATCGGCACCGACAGCGGTGAGGCGGCCCACAGCGGCTCCTACAAGGCCTGGCTCGACGGCTACGGCTCCTCGCACACCGACACCCTGTCCCAGTCGGTGACGATCCCCGCGGGCTGCAAGGCGACCCTGACCTTCTACCTGCACATCGACAGCGACGAGACCACCAGCAGCACTCAGTACGACAAGCTGACGGTGACCGCCGGTTCGAAGACCCTGGCGACCTACTCGAACCTCAACAAGGCCGCCGGCTACAGCCAGAAGTCCTTCGACCTGTCCTCGCTGGCGGGCTCGACGGTCACGCTGAAGTTCAACGGAGTCGAGGACTACTCGCTCCAGACCAGCTTCGTCGTGGACGACACCGCCCTGACGACGGGCTGAGTCCCACGTCGCGGTCCCGCACCCGGAGGCTTCCGGGTGCGGGACCGTGGCATGTCAGGACAGCGGATCCAGCGTCAGATAAGCCTGCTGCGGACCGCCGTCGTGGACCAGCGACTCCTGGTTGCCGACGTCGTCGAAGGCGAACGCGTACGCCTTGCCGTCGGCCATCTGTGCGTGGATCTTGCGCGCGTAGTGGTTGGTCACCGCATCCTGGTAGAAGTTCGCCGCCGAGGTGTCCGGCTGGTTGGGGTTCACCAGCAGGGTGGAGCGGTTGAAACCGGCGCACAGCGTGCGGGAGATGGGGCCGCGCACGGCGTCGTTGGGTGCGTCCAGCAGCTTGTGGCAGCCGAAGATGCTGGACGCGTCCGGCTTCTGGAAGCTGGTGACGACCGCGCCGGAGGAGTTGGTGAAGTTCATGACGTTCCCCGAGACCCGGCCGTAGTACTTGGTGCCCGGCTGGTCGGCGAACGGCGTGACCGTGAGGGTCGACGTCGAGTACTTCTGCCAGACCCGGTTGACGTAGTCGTCCATCACGTTCGCCGGCAGCGCCCCGGTCTCCACCCCGTACAGCGGTGACAGCGCGCGCAGCACGGTGCCGTCCGAGCGCGTCTGGATCAGGTTCGCCCAGCCGCCCGGCTGCCCGCGCAGCGCGTTCAAGAAGCCGGTGTAGCCACCGGACTTGAGGTGCCCGGTGCTGCTCACGCTGCCGTCGGCCCGCTGCACGCCGACCGCGTACGGCGCCGAGAACATGTCCACCTGGGTGCTGTTGAGCCACAGTCCGGAGTCGTTCAGCGTGTACTCCGACCAGTTGAACAGGATGTTCCGGTTGGGGTCGGACGGGTTCTGCACGGCCGGCTGCACCAGCCCGCCGGTGGTTAGCCGGAAGTCGAGCTTCTGGCCGTAGGAGAAGTAGATCCGGCCGGAGAACTTCGGGATGCGGATCGTCTTCGACTGCCCGGCGGCGGGTCCGGCGATCGCCGCGTCCGGTGCGGGAGTCGGCGGGTTGCCACCCGCCGGCCAGGCGTGGAAGGTGCCGTTCGCATCGGCCCAGCCCTGCCGTCCCGAGGACAGCTGGGTGCCGAGGTCGTAGACGTACACCGGGTCGGAGCGGCCCGAGTTGTTGGTGATCTTCAGCGGGACGGTGTCCGGTACGGCGGCACCGGCGTGGTCCGGTGCGACCAGCGTGAGCAGGCCGCCGACCAGGGCCGCCGCGGCCGCCAGGGGCAGCGCGGGGCGTTTGATGCTGGGGGGCACTCTCCACCTCCGTGTGGGGTCGGGGTCGTACGGACCTTGGTCCGTACCTGCTTGAGAGCGCTCTCAGATTTGCGGTAAGGCGGGTGCATGTCAATGAGTTGGACGGGATCCGGGCGGCGCCCGCCGCGTGGCGGGCGCCGCGCGGACCTCAGAAGGTGCGCTTCAGCAGGCCGAGAAGAGTCGCCCAGTGCCGCTCGTCGGCCTCCCGGTCGTAGGCGGGAGTGTCGGCCTGCGTGTAGCCGTGCCGCGCCCCCGCGTAGACCTCGCAGGTGTTCCGTACACCGGCGGCGGTGAGCGTGTCCGCCAGGAGCCGGATCTGCTCCTCGGGCATGGACCGGTCCTGGTCGGCGTGGCCGAAGTACAGCTCCGCGGTGATGTGCTCGGCACCGCGGTGCGGGCTGTCCGGGGCGTCGGTGGCCAGCCGGCCGCCGTGGAAGCCGGCCGCCGCGGCCACCCGCCCGGGATGGGTGGCCGCCGTGCGCAGCGCCAGGCGGGCGCCCATGCAGTACCCCGTCAGCGCGACCGGGCCGTCGGCGACCAGCGGGCTGTCGGCCAGCCAGCCCAGGTAGGCGTCCGCGTCCCGCTTGATCTGCTCGGGGGTGTGAGAGGCCATGACCGGGCCGATCCGCTCCCAGATGCTCGGGTCGGCAGCGGGGTCGATGAACTCCGGAAGCTCTCCGATCGGGGTGCGGCCGTGCCGGTAGAAGACGTTCGGTACCAGGACCGTGTAGCCGGCGCCGGCGAGCCGGTCGGCCATCGCCCTCAGCTGCGGGCGCAGGCCGTAGGCGTCCTGGTAGAGCAGGACGCCCGGATGCGGGTTCCCGTCCGCGGGGTGGGCGAGGTAGGCGTCGGCGGTGCCGTCCTCGGTCGGGATGTCGACGGCTGTTCCCTGTACGGCGGTCATGCTGAGGAGCCTCCTGAGGAATCAGCGGCGGGAGGCGGACGCCCCTCGGCGCTGCGGGTACCTCTCATGCTGCCATGCAAGATCCACTCCGCCGGGACCGGATTTCCGCACTTCCGCCCTCTATTCGAACCGGGAGGTGTCCCCGGCGCCCCGCCGTACGATCTCCGCCTCGCCGCTGGAGAAGTCCACGACCGTGGTCGGCTCCGTGCCGCAGTCCCCGGAGTCCACCACCGCGTCCACCGCGTGGTCGAGCCGGTCCTTGATCTCCCAGCCCTGGGTCATCGGCTCCTCCTCGTCCGGCAGCAGCAGCGTGCTGGACAGCAGCGGTTCGCCCAGCTCGGCCAGCAGGGCCTGGGTCACCACGTGGTCGGGGATGCGCACGCCCACGGTCTTCTTCTTCGGGTGCTGCAGCATGCGCGGCACCTCGCGGGTGGCCGGCAGGATGAAGGTGTAGCTGCCGGGAGTCGACGCCTTGACGGCCCGGAACACGTCGTTGTCGACACGGACGAACTGGCCGAGCTGCGCGAAGTCCCGGCACATCAGCGTGAAGTGGTGCCGGTCGTCGAGTTGGCGGATGGAACGGATCCGGTCGATGCCGTCCCGGCTGCCCAGCTGGCAGCCGAGCGCGTAGCAGGAGTCGGTGGGGTATGCGATGAGCGCACCCGAGCGGACCGCGTCGGCGACCTGAGTGATGCTGCGCGGCTGGGGGTTCTCGGGGTGCACGTCGAAGTACTTCGCCATCCGCCGAGCTTATGCCGTCCCCGGGCGCCGCGCGCGGCTCCGGCGCGCTGCGCCCCGATGCCCGCACGGGCCGGGGTGCTCCGTGTGCCGGGCGCGCTCTCGCGGCCGTCCGGACGCGGGCCGGGAGGCCGACTGGCGAACTGCCGTCGGGGGTAGTGGAGTTGTGAGGCAGGCGGCGGATGTCCGGGCCCCGGCCCGGGGTGCCGTGTCTTCGCCGCCGCATTCGCGCTCGCCACCGTCGGGGGCGTGCGGCCCCGCTTGGGGTAACGTCCACGTTCGAAAGCCGAGGTCAAACCGACGACGAGGAGAAGGGCGACGTGGCCGGCCGAGCCGACGAGGGCCCTCACGCCCAGCAGCCGCGGGACTCCGACACCGCGTGGGCGGAGCAGCTGCTCGACCATCTGCGTCCCGCCGGCCGTGACCCGCGCCGGGTCGTCACCTGGCTCGGGCGGACCGTCGGGGCCACGGCCTGCCTCCAGGACGACCAGGGAAGCCTCCTCGCCGGTGAACGCCTGCCGCTCGACGCCGCCGTGCTCGGCGACGTGGTCACCGGCCGGATCTCCGCAGCCGCCCTGGAGGACGGCGAGCACCATGTCCGCCTGGTCGGGATACGGCACCCCGAACGGGGCCCGGCGGCGGGAGCGGTGCTCGCCGTGGCCCGCCGCGACCCCTTCGACCGGCGTGCCGCCGACATCGTGAACCGCACCGCGTCCGTCCTCGAACTCCTCCTGACGGAACGGAAGCTGACGGACGACGGGCGCCGGCTGCGCCGGGCCACGGCCGACCTGCGGCTGGCCATCCTGCAGCTGCTGATGGTGGAGGACACCGTCTCCGCCCGCCGGGTCGCGGCAGGACTGTGGCCGGGCCTGCTGGAGGAGGACACCGCGTGTGTCTACGTCGTCGAGGTCTCGCCCGCCGAGCGGGACGCGGTCGCCGACGCCTGCGCGCACCTCACCGAGGGCCTGGCACTCGTCGTGCGCTGCCCCGCGATGGACGGGCACGTCATTGTCGTCGGCCCCCGGCCGGCGGCGGGGGACCGGCTGCGCTCCCTCGTCGACGGCCGGCCGGGCACCTTCCTCGGCGGCAGCCTGCGCCAGCGCCTCGCCCGGACCGCCACCGCCTACGGGCAGGCCATCAGTGCCCTCGCCGTCGCCCGCTTCCGCCCGGACCAGACGGCCGTCTTCGCCGAACGCACCGACCCCGAACGGCTCATGGACCCCGTCGCCCTGCGCGCCTGGTCCGCGGGCGTGCTGCGCCCCCTCGACACGCTGCCCCACCACATCCGCGCCGAACTGCTCGCCACGACCCGGCTGGGCCTGGAGTTCACCGCCGTCAACGCGGCCAAGGTCCTCGGCGTCAGCCGCAACACCGTCCGTGCCCGCATGGACCGCGTCGAGGCGCTGCTCGGCACCGACTTCTCCCACCTCACCACCCGCGCCGTCGTCCGCCTCGCGCTCAACACCGAGGCGGTGCAGGGCCCGTACGACCCCGACGGCACGGCCCCGCACCCGCGCGCCGACAGGCTCGGCGATCTGCTCACCTCGGCCGCGCTGCGGTTGTGGGCGCAGGACCTCCTCGGCCGCCTGGACGGCGACGGCCGCGACCTGCGCGGCACCCTGCGCGCCTGGATCGCCGCGGATTCGAACGCCGAACGCACGGCCAAGGACCTGGGCATGCACGCCCAGACCGTACGCGACCACGTCCGGGCCGCCGAACCGGTTCTGGAACGCCAGCTGCTGGCCATGGGCAGCGACCTGTACGAGGTCGTCCTCGCCCACCTGGCGGCCGGTGCTCTTGCCGCACCCGCCGTCGGCGGGGCGAACCGGGGCCAACCGGACTCCCCTGTGCACGAGTGAGTCCTCGCCGCCCCGGAAAGGGCACCGGCGCGGTACCCACCGCCGTGTCCCCGCACGTAGGTTCAGCAGTCGCGGGGCACGACCGGAACGGGGGACCGGTCGGAGCCCCGCACGTGTCTCAGGCGCCGAGCAGGACCGGCACCTCCTGCCAGCCGTGGGCGATGAACGACGGCACCTGCCGCAGCTCGTCGGTGCCGACGGCCAGGCGCAGCTCCGGGAAGCGGGCGAACAGCGCGGCAGTGCGGTCAGTGCCTCCATGCGGGCCAGCGGAGCGCCGATGCAGCGGTGCACGCCGATCCCGAACGCCAGATGGTCGTCGGCGCCGCGCCCCGCGTCGAAGTCGGCCGCGTCCGGCCCGTAGCGCGCCGGGTCCAGTCCGGCGGCCGCGTACGTCGTGATGATCGCGTCCCCGGCCGGGATCGTCACGCCCCCGACCGACAGGTCCGCGACCGCGAACCGCAGCGGCAGCGCGGCGACCGACGGATGCACCCGCAGCGTCTCCTCGACCACCCCCTTCCAGCCGGCCTCCCCGGAGCGCACCGCCGCCGGCCGCGCCGGATGCGTCAGCAGGGCGACGACCGCGTTGCCGATGAGATTGACGGTGGTCTCGAACCCGGCGCCGACCACCAGCAGCAGCGTGTGCAGCAGCTCCTCGTCGGAGAGCCGGTCGCCGTCCTCGTCCCGGACCCGGATCAGCTCCGTGGTGAGATCGTCGCCCGGTTCCTGCCGCCGGTGCGCGAGCAGCGCCCCCAGCACCGTGCCGATCCGCTCCTGCACGGACGCCGCCCGCTCCGGGCTCGGGTCGGAGGTGTCGAAGATGTCGGTGATGAGACGTGCGGCATCCGCGCGCAACCCGTCGGGCACTCCGAGGAGTTCGCAGATCAGGCGCAGGGGCAGCTGATGGGCGAACCCGGCCCGCAGGTCGACCGCGCGGCCGTCGACGCCCTCGGCCGCCAGCGCGTCCAGCAGCTCGGCGGTGATGGCCGCCACGCGCGGGCGAAGCGCCTCGGTGCGCCGGAGCGTGAAGCTCGGCGCCACCAGCTTGCGCAGTCTGGCATGGTCGGGACCGTAGGTGGTCAGCATGTTGACCACGCCCACCCAGGTCACGATCCAGCTCCAGTCGGGGCGCTCACCGGTCTGCGGCCACAGCCGCCAGTGCCGGCGCGCGTCCTTGCTCACCAGGGGATCGAGGATCAGTTCCCTGAGGACGTCGTACCCGGTGGGCGCCCAGGCGGGGATGCCGCCGGGCAGCTCCACGGGGACGACGGGGCCGAGGGCGCGCAGCCGGGCGCTCTCCGCGACGATGTCGGTGCCGAACGGGTCGAGCGGGATGCGGTCGGTGACGGTCACGACGGCTCTCCTGGCTGGTCGGCTCTCGCGAGGCAGGCGCGGTCCAGTACACACCGTCGTCGTCCGGCGGCGAACAGGGCGTCCTCGACTCGACCGGAAACCGCCCAGGCCGGGACCTACCTGGCCGCGGGTTGGGCCGGCAGGTCGAAGACGTGGTCCGGGGAGATGATCTGCGTGATCGCCTCGCCGAACAGGGTGCTCGGTTCCTGTCCGTTGTGGTCGATGTCGGTGTTGAGCAGCACCACTAGGGTCGCCTGTGCCGCCGGGAGATAGACGGTCAGGGACTCGTAGCCCGGCAGGGAGCCGTTGTGGCCGATCCAGCCCTGCACGTTGAAGATGCCCAGCCCGTACCCCGCCCCCGGGATGGCTGTGGGCGGTGTGGTGAGCCGCTGCCTCTGTGTGACCGGGCTGATCATCCAGTTGCCGTCCGGGAATTGGCCGGTCGCCACCGTGCGCGCCCACACCCGCATGTCGTCCTGTTTCGAGACCATCGCACCGGCCGCCCACGCCCAGGACGGGTTCCAGGAGGCCGTGTCCGCGATCTTGCCGTCGGCCGTCTGGTTCGTGTAGCCCTGCGCGTGCGGGGCGGGGAACTCGGAGCCGGCCGGGAACAGGGTGTTCTTCATCCCGGCGGGCTCCAGGATGTGCTGACGGATGTAGTCGCCGAGGCGCTGTCCGCTCCGCTGCTCGACGACCAGGCCGAGCAGGATGAGATTGGTGTTGCTGTAGTCGAACTTCTGTCCCGGCGGGAACAGCACCGGGTGCTTGAAGGAGTAGGCGAGCAACTGGTGGGGCGTGAAGGGGCGTTGCGGATCGGACGTGAGCGCCTTGAAGAAGTCGTCGTCCTCGGAGTAGTTGAAGAGACCGCTGCGCATCCCGGCGAGCTGCCGCAGCGTGATCTCGTTCCCGTTCGGCACCCCGGCGATGTACTTGCCGATCGGATCGTCCAGACCGACCTTGCCCTGGTCGACCAGCTGCAGCAGCGCGGTCACGGTGAACGTCTTGGTCTCGCTGCCGATCCGCATGTACAGGTCGGGTGTCATCGGCCGGCCGCTGCTCTTGTCGGCGACACCGAACGAGCTGACGTAGCTGCCCTGGTGCGGCGTCCAGATGCCGACCAGCACGCCGGGCACGTTCGCCTCGGTCATCACCTTCTGCACGGCTGCGTCGAGTTGGCGGGCCACGTCCGGCGTGATCGTGCGGACCTCCGCCCCCGAAGGGGAGGGGGTGGGCTGGGCGGCGGCGAACGCGGTGGGCACGGAGGCCAGCGCCGCCCCTGCGGAAGCGCCGCCGAGCGGCACCATCACTGTCCCCACCACGACGGCGACCGCGGCCCCCCGGCGCAGGCGTGCGGATGAATGCGACATGGGCTGACTCCAAGCACGTGAGAGCAGTACGTGCGGCGGGCGAGACGTCGGAGCCCTGGCTCCCCAGCATAGGAGCGCGCACCCGGCGGCGCCTGTCGGCCAAGTGGGCCCCTCGACGGCCCGAGCCGCCCTGTTCCGGGATGCTTGTCGGACGGGCGGAAGGCCCCGTTCGAGGGGTGTGGTCACCCGACCCGGTGAGCGGGCGGAGCGGAGCGTACCGGTGGCGCCGCCCGGGCGTTGCCCGGGCATGGACGTCATCGACCGCGCGGACCGGACGGTTCGGACGGACCGAAGCAGCCGCAGGGCCCCGGTGGACCGGGCCCACGAGCCGATCTACGCCCAACTCGTGGCGGAGTGGCGGGCCCAGGGGCGCACCGTCCCCGCGGAACCCTACGTGCTCTGGGTCACCCTCGCCGGGCTTGCGCTGCGCGTCCTGCCCGAGCCCGAACGCTCCTGATCCGCTACTGCCCGAGCGACGGCGCGAGGACCGCCAGCGTGCCGTTGGCCTCCTGCAGCGCCGCCTCCAGCGTGCCGGGCCGGTGCAGGGTGCCGGTGCCGTCCGGCGGGACCAGCCACTCCAGGGAGCGGGCGGGCCGGTACGGCGGCGGTACGGAGACCCAGGATCCCTTGGTCGCGTACCGCAGGCCGGCGCCGACCCAGCCCCCGGACGGGTCCGGCGGCAGGAAGAACCCGACCCGCCCCGCGGCGGTGTCCACCAGTGTCGGCCCCGGCACGGGCAGCGAGGGCCGCCACAGCAGGTCCAGGGTGAGCAGACCGAGCCGCTCGGGGACGCTCAGGACGTCCCAGAAGCGGCCCGCCTCCAGCAGCGCGATGCCCTCCCCGTGGTCCCACTCCCATTTGCACGATCGTGGATCGGCCGCCGCCGCGGCGAGCCACTCCACGCCCCGCATCCACATCCTGTTCGCCATGCACCGCTCCGCGTGATCCTGCACCCCAACCCGGCATATGCATGCTGATAGATATTTCTACCTGGCGGAAGGGGTGGCGAACCCTGGCGTTTAAGACATCGCGTTCGAACACAGTGCAATGGTTCGCCGGTCGGGGCATCCCTGGCATGGCCGCCAAGTGCCCGGGTGGCGCTCGATTCGAGCGTCACGGCAATGGATTCGAGCGTCAACTCTTGAAGTCGTCACGTTTTCACTCGTATGCTCGGACCGTTCCGTCCCCGGTAGGCATCGAGGTACCCCATGGACCGCACGCGTCTGCACGCCCTCCTGGCCAGCGAGAGCGCCGAGGCCGAACGCCGCAACCCGCGCTCCAAGGCGGCCTACGAGAAGGCCGACCACCTCTTCGGCCGGGTGCCGATGACCTGGATGAACAAGACGGCCGGTGCCTTCCCGCGCTACCTGGCCGGGGCGCGCGGCGCACGGATCACCGACGTGGACGGGCACGAGTACATCGACTTCTGCCTCGGTGACACCGGCGCGATGGCCGGTCACTCGCCCGCCGCGGTCACCGAGGCGGTCGAGCGCCGGTACGCCGTCCTGGGCGGGGCCACCGCCATGCTGCCCACGGAGGACGCCGAGTGGGTCGGCGCCGAGCTGACCCGCCGCTTCGGCCTGGCCCGCTGGAGCTTCTCGCTGACCGCGACCGACGCCAACCGATGGGCGATCCGGCTCGCCCGGGCCGTCACCGGGCGCCCGAAGATCCTGGTCAACAGCTACTGCTACCACGGCAGCGTCGACGAATCGCTGATCGTCGTCGGCCCGGACGGCCGGGGCGCCGCCCGCCCCGGCAACGTCGGAGCCCCCTGTGACGTCACCCTGACCAGCAGGGTCGCCGAGTTCAACGACCTGGCCGGGCTGGAGCGCGAGCTGGCCCACGGGGACGTCGCCGCCGTCCTCATGGAGCCCGCGCTCACCAACATCGGCATCGTCCTGCCCGAGCCCGGCTACCTCGCGGGCGTACGCGACCTGACCAGGCGGTACGGCACCCTGCTCATCAACGACGAGACCCACACGTTCTCGGCGGGCCCCGGCGGCTGCACGGCCGCCTGGGACCTGGAGCCGGACCTGCTCACCATCGGCAAGGCGATCGGCGGCGGCATCCCGGCCGGCGCCTACGGCCTCTCCGCGGACCTCGCCGAGCGGCTCCTGGACCGCGGCGACCTGGACCTCGTCGACATGGGCGGCGTCGGCGGCACCCTCGCAGGCAACGCGCTGTCGGTCGCCGCGACCCGGGCCACCCTGGAGCACGTGCTCACCGACGAGGCCTTCGCCCGGATGACGAAGCTCTCCGAGCGCTTCGAGGCGGGTGTCCGGGCCGGCATCGAGGCCCACCGGCTGCCCTGGTCCGTCAGCCGCCTCGGCGCCCGCACCGAGTACCGCTTCACCTCGCCGGCGCCCCGCACGGGCACCGAGTCCGCCGCGGCCGCCGACCCGGAGCTGGAGGACTTCCTGCACCTCTACCTCGCCAACCGGGGCATCCTGCTGACCCCGTTCCACAACATGGCGCTCATGTGCCCCGACACCACCGAGCAGGACGTCGACACGCACACCGAGGTGTTCGCCGCGGCCCTCGCCGCACTCGCCGACTGAGCCGGGACGTTCCCCCCCCCCCGAACAGCACGAAGGGAGAGTTGTGGACGAGATCGACCGGGCCATCCTGCGCGAGCTGCAGACCGACGGCCGTATCGCCTACGCCGACCTCGGCCCGAAGGTCGGGCTGTCCGCCTCGGCGGCCCGCCAGCGCCTGCAACGCCTGCTGGACTCCAGGGCCGTTCAGGTCGTCGGCGTCACCGACCCGATGGCCATGGGCGGCCAGGCCATGGCCCTGCTCGGCATCGGCGTCGACGGCGACCCGCGCGTCGTCGCCGACGCCCTCGCCGAACGCCCCGAGGTGGTCTACTCCGTGCTCACCTCCGGCGGGTTCGACCTGTTCGCGGAGGTGGTCGCGCCGGGCCCCAAGGACCTGCTGGACTTCGTCAACGACGTGGTCCGGCCGATCGAAGGCGTCCGCGAGATCCAGTCCTTCCCGTACTTCGGCATCCACACCCACCGCTTCCTGTGGGACGTGGGCTGACCCGCCTGTCCCGCACGGGCACGGGATGCCGAGGTCAGGTGCCCGGCGGCTGGGGCGTCAGGACCAGCAGGGTGGCGTCGTCGCGCACCTCGTAGTGCCGTAGGCCGAGGTCCGTCCACACGGCGTCGGCCAGGTCGCCGGAGACGGTGTCCGCGATGTCGGACAGCCGCTCGGGCAGCGGATAGAAGGTGCCGGAGGCGTTCCGGGCCTCCCAGACGCCGTCGGAGGCCAGCAGCAGGCGGTCGCCAGGCCCGAGCGCCACGGTGACCTCCTTCGGGGGATCGGCGCCGATCAGTCCGAGGCCCAGCGGGGGAGCCGACGTGACGGTCACCTCGCGGGCCCGGCCTTCGTGCAGCAGCACCGGGGCCGGATGCCCGTAGGCGACCATCCGCACCGCCCGCGCGTCGGGCGTGAACTCCAGCAGCACCGCCGTCGCGAACAGCTCCGCGTGCCGCACACCCGCCGAGTCCACCCCCAGCCTGCGGTCCATGCGGGCCGCGACCGACGCCAGGTCCGGCTGGTCCAGCACCGCCTCCCGGAACGCGCCCAGCAGCGACACCACCGTCGCCATCGCCGCCAGCCCGTGCCCCTGCACGTCCCCCATCACCGCCCGGACGCCGTGCGGCCCCGCCCGCACGTCGAAGAAGTCCCCGCCCACCAACGTCCCGTCCTGGGCGGCCCGGTAGAAGCCCGTGCACCCCACCCGCCCCACGCGCTCCGGCAGCGGCGGCATCACGGCCTGCTGCACGGCCTCCCCGATCGCCCGCTCCATGACCAGCTGGGCGTCCCGGAGCCTGCGCACGTAGGAGAGGAACACACTCAGCAGGGCGACGAACACGATGGTGAGCAGATCGGTGTTGCCGGGACGGTTCAGGTGCGTCGACGGGAGGTGCAGCACCACGACGACCAGGGCGCCCATGACGGCCGTTGCCACCGGCCCGTACGACAGGACGGCGAGCGGCGGGATCGCGCCCAGCAGGAAGCCGAGATCGGCTGCGTGCGGGGTGACGAGCGTGGCCGTGGTCACCCCCACCAGCAGCGCCACCGGCAGCACCCGGACAGATCGCGGCGGTGGCGCGCCCCGCAGCCAGCCGCGCTCCTCCCGGTTCCGCCGCGACGACGAGCCGCGCACCGATCTCACATCCCCACGCTACGCCGTCGCCGGGAGGCGGGTGCACCGCGAAAAAAGCCGTCGACACCCGGCCGTCCGTCCTCCTAGCGTGTGCGGCACGCCCGAGACGGCACCGGAAGGAGGCGAGCGCCATGCAGTCCGCAGTCACCCAGCGCTCCCGCCTTCCCGTTCCTCGGGCGTGACACGTCTGACCGGGAGCGCGCCCCGCTGTACGCAGCACGCATCCCGGAGGAATCCATGACCGCTGTGGTCATCCGCACGCTCGACGAGAGCAGTGCTCACCTTTTCGACACCCTGCCCGACCCGCTGGGCTTCCGTGCGAAGCACCGGCAGACCCGGTACCGGCCCGACTGGAAGCGGGTCGCCCTGCGTGACGGCCGGGTCGTGGCCCGCGCCGCCTGGTGGGCGCGGCCGGAGGACCCCGAGCCGCTCGTCATCAACTGGTTCGACGTGGCCGAGGGCGAACAGGACGCGGGAGCCGAACTCCTGCGGACGGCACCCTGGCGCACCGAGGAACTCGAACTCGACCTGCCCGCCGGCTGGCGGGACGTCCCCGGTCTGCCAGCCGCCGTCACCACCCGAACCGCCGCCGCCCGCAAAGCAGGATACGAACCGCTCGTGGAACGCTTCATCTACCGCTGGACCCCGGACAACGGCCTGCCCGAGCGCCCCGGACGCCTCGTCTTCTCCGCCGAACCGGACGACACCGTCTTCTTCGACGCCCTGCGCCGCATCCACTCCGTCACCCTGGACGCCCACGCCCGGCGGGCCATCGAGCAGGGCGGAATCGACCAGGCCGCCCAGGAGGAACTCGACATCTTCCACTGGTTCCCGTCACCGCGCGCGTGGTGGCAGCTCGCCCGCACGCCCGAGGGTGAACCGGTCGGCATCCACATCCCGGCCCGCAATCCGAACGGACCGTGCATCGGCTTCATCGGCGTCCTCCCGGAGCACCGCGGCCGTGGCTACGCCTACGACCTGCTCGCCGAGTGCACCCACTTCCTCGTCGAACGCGACGCCGAGTTCATCGCCGCCGCCACCGACCAGGACAACTTCCCGATGGCCGCACACTTCACCAGGGCCGGCTACCCCGTCGTACGGGAGCGTCTCAACTTCTGGTCCGAGCGCGTTGTCAGTGCCGGGTGACAAGCTGACGGGGTGATCGGCGGCGGCGGAACGGGGGAGGGGCCATGGCCTTCGACGGTGAGGTGTGGCGGGTGCGTGCCGGGGAGGACTCCGTCGGCGAGATCCGGATCGACGAGGCCGACTTCCCCTGGCTGTCGGGGAGCTTCACCACCGGCCCGGCTTCGCCGCCGTACAGGACCTCTTCGCCCGTGAGCTGGCCCTGCTGGAGGACGAGCGCTGGGAGGAGTGGGAGTCCGCCTACGACGAGATACGGCGCCGTGTCTCGCTGTCCTCGCCGGACGGCCCGGTCTCCGAGTTCCTGCTGCACATCGAGGGGGACCGGGCCTGGTTCCGGTGGAGCGACGAACCGTTCGAGGAGGACCAGCCCTAGGACTGGGCGCTAGGCGAGGGAGGCCGGTTCCCCGGCCAGCTTTGCCTCTGCCGCCGCCAGGATCTCGGTGACCCGCAGGCCGAACGCGGCGTCGCAGGGGTGCGGGCGGCCGGTGCGGGTGGAGGTGAGCAGGGCGTCGGCGGCGCGGGTGAGGGCGGGAACGGCGCCCTCGGAGCTTCTCGGCAGGAGCGACACGCCGGCCTCGCCCCGCAGTTCGAGGTCGGCCCCGGCCGCCGCGGGCGGTGCCGTCAGGCTCAGCGTGAGCGTGCTGGACGTGCCCGTGGCGTGGTCGAGAACCAGGTGCACGGTGTCGGTGGGGCCGTACGCCGCCGCCAGGACCTGCCGTACGTCGCCGAGGACCGGGAGCAGAACGGACAGGGCATGCGGTCCCACGTCCCACAGCGCGCCCTTCTCCCGTCGCCAGGGAGAGGCCGCGAACGGGCTGTCGCTCGTGAACACCGCTCCAAGCCACTGCGCCCGCGCCGTGAACCAGCCCGCCGCCGTGGCCTGTTCGTCGATCCAGGCCTCCGGTTCCTTCTGGAAGCGTGTGGTGAAGAACACCACCGAGGCCACCCCGGCCCGCTCCGCGGCCTCGGCCACCGCCCGGGCCTCGGCGACCCCCACCGCCAATGGCTTGTCCAGGAGGAGATGACGGCCCGCCTGCGCAGCCCGTACCGCCAACTCGGCCTGCACGGACGGCGGAAGAGCCACCGCCACCGCGTCCACGTCGGCCAGCAGCGCGTCCACGTCGTCGTACGCCCCGACGCCGTACTGCTCAGCCAGCGCGGTGGCCGCCTCCGGGCGGCGGCCCCACACCCCGGCGAAGTCCAGGCCGGTGTGCCGGGCGAGCGCGGGGGCGTAGGCCGCCCGGGCCCACGGGCCCGTTCCCAGCAGTCCGATGCGCATCTCGCGTTCCTTTCCGCTGACCGGTCGCCACGGCCTCACGATGCCGTGTCCCGGCCGCCGTTGACGTACGGCACCGCATGGTCCCCGTGCCCGGCCAGCCACTGCGCGATGGTCTCGGCGATCGGCTGGCCGGTGTCCATCTCCACGAAGCCGAACTGGCCCGACTGGTTGCACTCCAGGAACCACCAGATCCCGTCCGAGTCCTCCGCGAAGTCGAAGGCACCGTACGCGAGTTCGGCGTCCTTCAGGTAGCGCAGGACGGCTTCGGCGACGCGCGGGGGCACTTCAGCCGGGAGCCAGGGGGAGACCGACGGGGCGAAGCGGACGTCGATGTCGTCGGGGTGGCCGTCCGGGTCGGCCGGCTTGCGCGCGGCCAGCAGCCGCTCGCCGACGACCGTGAGCCGGATGTCGGCCCGCTTGGGGATCCGCCGCTGCAGCAGGGTCGGACCGAAGGCGACGGCCGCGAAGTCGGCGTCCGGCGCGACCCGGCTGGTGGGCACCGCCCGCGGCGGCTCCTGGGGATGCGCGCCGGAGACGGGCTTGACCACCAGGTCCGGGAAACGCTCGGCGAACTCCCGGGCCGCCTGCGGAAACGTGGTGATCAGCGTGGCCGGCACGGCGAGCCCGCTGAGCTGGGCGAGTCGCAACTGCCAGGGCTTGTGGCGGGCCCGGCGGGCCGCATCCGGATGGTTCATCCAGCGCGCGCCGGTACAGCGCAGCATGCCGTACAGCGCCTGGGCGGACTCCTCGGTCAGCCAGGCGGAGGGCTGGCCGGCGCGCAGGGCCGCGGCCCCCGGCCTGCGCACCCAGATGGAGCGCAGGCCGTTCATGCTCACCAGGCGCCCGCCGACGGACAGGTGTCCGCGGCAGGCGCCCTGCACGTACTCGCCCGACAGCGCCACGCCGTTGGTGAGGTCGGCGGGATCGAGCCGGACCACGGGCACGCCGGCCCGGCCCAACTGGAGGACCACCATGTCCGCCGTCACGTCCTCTTCACTGGTCAGGATGAGCACGGTCATCTTGCACCGGCCCGCGTTCAGTCGTCGAAGTGCGTTTTGGAGCCTGCCGTGGAGGTCGTTGTCCCCAGTGCTCTCAGGGTCGCGTGATCGGTGGCGGCGATCCGCCCGTCCGGGAGGACGTTCAACTGCAGTCCGGAGTCGTACGCGTACGGAGCGATGACGTCCAACTGCACAGCGGGGCGCGCGTAGTTGAGCGTGAACGGTTGCATGGTCTCTCCCTGATTCGGCTTTCACGTCCTTATACGAATCGAACGGGTGGTTGGTTTCCTTACACTCCGTAACCGGGGTCCGCAGAGGGGGCGTTCGGGGTGTCGGATAGGAGGACGTCACACCGGTCGAGGGGAGTTGCGCGGTCCGCCCGCGGGCGTGCGGTGCCTTACGTTCCGTTTCATTCCGTGAGGGCGCCGCGAGCCGCCGCGAGGGCCTGCTCGGCATAGCCGCGTCCGAACAGCACCACGTGCACCAGCAGCGGGAACAGCTGATGCAGGCCGACGCGCCGCCGCCAGCCGTCGGCCAGCGGCGCCGCCTCCTGATACCCGGCCAGCACCCGGTCCAGGTGCGGGCAGCCGAACAGCTGGAGCATCGCCAGGTCGGTCTCCCGGTGCCCGCCGTGCGCGGCCGGGTCGATGATCCGGACCGCCCCGTCTGTGGCCCACAGCACATTCCCGTTCCACAGGTCGCCGTGCAGCCGGGCGGGCGGCTCGGCCGGCCCGGCGAGTTCCGGCAGCCGCTCGCAGACCCGCTCGATCACGGCGGCCTCTGCGGGTCGGATCGTGCCGGCGTCGACCGCACCGCGCAGATACGGCAGCACGCGATGCTCGGCGTACCAGCCGGGCCAGTCCGACGCGGGCGTGTTGCGCATGGGGGCGAGGCCGATGTACGCCTCCTCCGGCCCGCCCGGCGGCGGCGCGCCGAACGCCGGTGCCCCGGCGGCGTGCAGGGCCACGAGGGCATGGCCGAAACGCAGCGCCGCCGCGGCGTCGGGCCGCCCGGTCGGCACGCGCTCGGTGACCATCCACCGCTCGTCGTGGCCGAGCACCTCCGGCACCCGGACCGCTCCCGCCGCGCCGAGCCAGCGCAGCCCGGTCACCTCGGCGCGTACCGCGCCGGGGGCGTCGCCACGCTTGACCATCACCGCCGTTCCCCCCTCCAGCGTCACCTCCGCGGGCGACCCGGACGGCGTCCGCGCGGCCGTGACCCGGCGCCCGGTGAGCCGGGACGCCGCCTGTCCCGGATCCTCGTCTCGTTTGACCACGGGCCCCAGCGTACGACCCGCAAATGAGGTTCCTCTGAGGGCACTTCGACCATTGATACGACTGATTTCGGCCAAACCCAGGCAGTAACTACCCGTGTTGGCGTCGTACGGCTAGCGTGAGGGCGCCGCGTCGCCACACCAGGGGCACAGGGCCCTGACGGGACTAGCGCGCGGCGGAGGGTTATCCCCCTTGACCACAGCATCCGTGCTGATGGCCGACGTCTTCGAGGTTCAGCCCTACACCTCCCACTGCGAAGTCATCTTCGGCGAGGGCGCACATGCCGTGATCGGCGTGTCGCCGGGCAACAGCTACTTCTCCGCCCAACGCCTGCATGACCTCGCCCGCTGGGGGCTGGACCACTTCGACAGGGTCGACTTCGTCTACACCGACCTGTACGTGGCCGAGATGTACGAGGCGTCCGGCTACGCGCCGGACGAGGCCCGCCGCAAGGCCGTGAAGAACCTGCGGGGCGTGCGCGCGAAGGTCCGCGACGCGGTGACGGAGGCCGACCCGGACGGCACCCGGCTCGACTGGCACCCGATGTCGGCCTTCCGCACCAACCCCGCCTACCAGGAGATCCACCGGCAGCTGCAGCACCGGCTGCACTCCGACAGCGACTTCCGGCGCGTCTGCGACGCCCTGGTGAGCCGCTTCCTGTCCGCCCGCGGCGAGCAGGCCAGCGAGCGGCAGCGCGAGGTGTGCCTGGAGTACGTGTGCGCCGAGGCGCCCCTGTTCCTGGACACCCCCGCCATCCTCAAGGTGCCCTCGTCGCTCAACTGCTACCACCAACTGCTGCCGATGGCCGAGCTGTTGTACTCCCGCGGCGCCGGACTGCGCGCCTCCCGCAACCAGGGCCACGCCATCGTGACGCCCGCCGACCGGCAAGGAGCCGCGGCATGACCACCGCCCCCGACATCCGCACCGAAGCGCCGCTGCCGGCCTTCCCGTTCTCCTGGGACGGCACCCGCGTGCCCGCCGAGGTCGAGGACCTGCGCGCCGCCACCCCCGTACGGCGCGTGCGGACCATCGCCGGCGACGAGGCGTGGCTGGTCTCCTCCTACGACCTGTGCCGGCAGGTCCTCATGGACGACCGCTTCTCCCTCAAGTACACCTCCGCGCCCGGCGTCCCCCGCCAGTACGCGCTCACGATCCCGCCCGAGGTCGTGAACAACATGGGCAACATCACCGGGGCGGGGCTGCGCCGGGCGGTGATGAAGGCGCTCAACCCCAAGGCGCCCGGCCTGCTGGACCGGCTGCGCGAGGACGCCCACCGCCTGGTGGACCTGATGGAGGCCGAAGGGCCGACGGCGGACCTGCGCGACGCGTTCTGCGAGCCGTACTCGGCGGGCATGCACTGCCGCATCCTCGGCATCCCGCAGACCGAGGCCCCGGCCTTCCTGCGCAGCCTCGACATCGCCTTCATGAACTCGGCGTGCCCGATCACCGGCGCGAAGATCAACTGGGACCGGGACATCACCCGGATGACCGCCCTGCTCGACGACCCGGCCACCCACGGGCTGATGGGCGAACTCGCCGCCCTGCGCGACGACCCCGACTATGCCCACCTGACCGACGAGATGCTGGCCACCGTCGGCGTCACCATGTTCGGCGCCGGCACCATCTCCACCTCGGGCTTCCTCGCCATGGCCCTGGTCTACCTGCTCACCCACCCCATGGCCACGGACCTGCTCAGGGACCGCCCCGACCTGATCGGTCCGGGGGTGGAGGAGCTGCTGCGGGTGAACCTCTCCATCGGCGACGCCCTGCCGCGCCTCGCGCTGGAGGACGTCCGGCTCGGCGACGTGCAGGTCCGCCGGGGCGAACTCGTCCTGGTCCTGGTGGAGGGCGCCAACCTCGACCCGGAGAAGTTCCCCGACCCGCACCGCTTCGACGTCCACCGCGACAACACCGCCGACCACCTCTCCTTCGGCGGCGGCGCCCACTACTGCCCCGCCACCGCACTCGGCCGCGCGCACGCCCGGATCGCCCTGGAGGTCCTGCTCGAACGCCTGCCGGACCTCATGCTCGCCGTGCCGCCGAGTCAATTGGTGTGGCGCACCGGCTTCATGAAGCGGATCCCTGAACGGCTCCCGGTGGCCTGGTAACCCAGGGGCTCCCCGTACGTCCTGTACGGCGTCCCGGTCCGGCACCCCGGACGGGGACGCCGACATGCGCCACCGTCACCGGCGCGCGGACTCCCGTCGCGTCAGCCCCACCGGATTGCCGGGCGGCAGCAGCCCCGAGTCCTCGACGGTGCGGGCCAGCGGCTCCAACAGCTCGGCCAGGCGTGCGGTGCGCTCCGCACCGAGCGCGCTCCACGGGCGCTCGGCGGCCTGGTCGGTCCGCATCTCGATGTGCGCGCGCCCGGCGACACCCGCGCGGGTCAGCGATCCGTCCTCGGCGAGGAAGCCGCGCTCCCGCAGGGCGGCCTCGGCCGCCGCCCAGTCCTCCGGCTCCCACCTGCGGGTCTCCCGCAGGAACGCCCCGTCCGACTCCCCGGCGGCCGCCTTGAGCACCATGGCCTCGACCGGCCCGAGCCCCAGGCCCACCAGGACGGCGACATGCCCGTCGCCCCGGTGCTCGCGCAGGGTCGTCAGGGCCTGCCACAGCCGCACCGTCGGCCGCTCGGGCCGCTCCAGCGCCTGGTTGGCCGCGGCCAGCACCCGTCCTGGAACGTCCGCCGCGGCCGCCGCCTCCCACGCGAGATCGGCCGCCTCCGCCAGCTCCGCCGAGCCCGTCACATCCGGCCCGAACAGACGGGTCATGGCCGCGTCCATGGCGTCCCCGCGGGCCGCCAGCACTTCCTCCGGAGCCGCGTACCCCCAGGCGTCGGGCAGCGCACGGGCCACCCGGGCGGGGTGGAAGACATAGAAGGAGCCGGTGACCACGGACGGCGACACCGCGCCCAACGGGGCCGCCCGCAGCGCGAAGTACCCCATCCAGAACCCGCGCAACCCCAGCCGGTCCGCCGCCTGCCTCGCCTCGGGCGCGAAGTACACGAGATCGTGCACCGGCTCGTACCGCTCCCACATCGTCCGTGCCGTCCCGCCCGCCACTGCTTCCTCCCACCGCGTCGGCCTGCCGTGCTGTCGGCACCAGCCTGCGCTATGACTGCTGTCATAACAAGCGGGTTCGGGTCGGTTTCCGGCCAGTGTGATCACTCGGGCAGGGCCTGGACGCGCCCGATGACATTGCCGAGCAGCCCCGTGAACCACACCCTGTGGTCGGGACCGGCGGCGATGCGGAACGGCACCTTGTCCGGGCCGCCCGGCACCGGGAAGGCGGTGATCCTGCCGGTCGCCTCGACGCGACCGATCCGGCCGGACTGATCGGCGTACCACACCTGCCCGTCCGGCCCGAGGGTGATGCCGCTGGGGCTGCTGTCCGGGTCGGGCAGTGGGATCCCGGTGACGCGTCCGGTGGAGTCGATCCGGTCGACCGAGTTCGAACCGGACGTGGTGAACCACATGCCGCCGGGGCCGGTGACGATGTCGTCGGGAAAGCCGGACGCGGGAGGCAGCGCGAACTCGGTGATCCGGCCGGAGCCGTCGATCCGCCCGATCTTCCCGCCGGTCAGTTCGGTGAACCACAGCGCTCCGTCGCCGCCCGCCGCGATGGAGTTCGGGGAGGCGCTCGGGGTCGGGACCGGGTACTCGGTGATCCGGCCGGAGGTGGTGATGCGGCCGATCCTGTTGCCGTCCGCCTCGGTGAACCAGAGGGCACCGTCCGGTCCGGGCGCGATGCCGGTCGGGAAGCCGCCGGCCGTCGGCACCGGGAACTCCGTGAGCTGCCCGGAGGTGGTGATGCGGCCGATCCTGTTCGCCGTCCCCTCGGTGAACCACAGCGCCTGGTCCCGGCCCGTGGTGATGGCGAGCGGGAAGCTGTCCGGACTGGAGGTGGGGAAGTCGGTGACCCTGCCTTCGACGGTGACCCGCCCGATCCGGCCGACTCCGGATGCCGCGAACCACATGGCCCCGTCCGGTCCCGTGGTGAGGCCGGCGGGGAGGGCGCCGGCCGTGGTCGTGATCGGAAACTCCGTCACATCGCCGACGTGGGCCCGGGCCGGTGCGGCGACGGCGGCGACCCCGGCCAGGGCACCCAGCGACGCCGTGAACAGTCGGCGGATGCCGCGCCCGAGCACGGCTGCGGCGGCGGTCATGGCTCGGCCCCTTCTCGTTCTCGGCGGGGCGAGCGACAGGGAGGCACCGCCGTGCCGTGATGGTTCGTCGGACTCAGGCTAGGGGCGCCCGCACGGCCGTACGACCGCGCTGGCCCGGACGGGGGACGGCACGGACGCCCCCGGTGGAGCGCTCCCTGCCTCACGGCCCCCTTGCCTGTCACAAGCATTGACGCGCCCCTCCCGCACCTCTACTTTCTGACCGGCTTACCGAACTCCGTTCGAAATACCGGAAGTTGAAGAGTCCCGGGAGAGACCACATGAGCGCAACCCCCCACCGCCAAGGCCTGCCCTCACGCCGGCTGTTCCTCGGCATGGCCGCCGCCGTGCCGCTGGCCACGGCCACCGACCTGACCCTGGGCGCCCGCCCCGCCCACGCCGCGGACTCCGCCTATGTCATGGGGTACTTCACCGAGTCACCGAACGGCACCGGCACCGACTACGGCCTGCACCTCGCCGTCAGCACGGACGCGCTGCGCTGGATGCCGCTCAACCAGAACAACCCCGTCGTCACCCCGACCGAAGGTGCCGGCGGGCTGCGCGACCCGTTCGTCCTGCGCAAGCAGAACGGCGCCTTCGTCGTCCTCGCCACCGACCTCAAGGGCACCGACTGGAGCTACGTCAGCCAGTACATCCACGTCTGGGACTCCGCCGACCTGCGCACCTTCACCCACTACCGCCGCCTCAAGCTGCACGACATGAACACCCATAGCTGGGCCCCGGAGGCATTCTGGGACGCGGGCCGCGGCCAGTACGGCATCATCTACTCGTCCGTGAACTCCAGCGGACACAACGTGATCATGGTGAACTACACCAGCGACTTCCAGACCGTCTCCGCCCCGCAGGTCTTCTTCGACCCCGGCTACGACGTCATCGACGGAGACCTCGCCGTAGCCGTCAACGGTGTCAACTACCTCTACTTCAAGAGCAGTTCGGCCCAGGCGCTGGTCGGCGCCAGATCCACCTCGCTGGACCCCGGGAGCTTCACCGTCTTCAGCGCGCCGACCGCCCATGGAGGCACCGAGGCCCCCATCCTCGTCAAGTCCCAGACCTCGGGCACCTGGTGGCTGTGGGGAGACACGTACACACCGAACGGCGTCTTCTACGCCTGGCAGAGCACCGACCTGGCCGCGGGCACCTGGACCGCCCTCGACCAGCGCACCTACACCCAGCCGGTCAACTCCAAGCACGGCACCATCCAGCCCATCACCACCACCGAGTACACCGACCTCGTGGCCAAGTGGGGCGCACCCGCCTGGAACCGGATCAAGTCCTACAACCACCCGGACCGCTACATCCGCCACGCCGACTACGTGGGCCGCATCGACGCCTACCCCTTCGACCCGTACGCCGACTCCCAGTGGAAGCTCGTCCCCGGCCTGGCCGACGGATCCGGTGTCTCCTTCCAGTCGGTGAACTACCCGACCCGCTATCTGCGGCACTACGCGTACCAGCTGCGCCTCGACGTGAACGACGGCACCTCGACCTTCGCCCAGGACGCCACCTTCCACCGGACCGCGGGCCTCGCCGACGCCGGCTGGACGTCGTTCCGCTCGCACAACTACCCCACCCGTTATCTCAGGCATTCGGACTATGTCCTGCGCATCGACCCGATCTCCACGGCCACGGACCAGGCGGACGCGACGTTCCTCGTGGGCTACTGACGGCGCCGGCCGAGCGGCGGGCGGACGGGTGACGGGGGCTGGTCCGAACGAGGGGTGTTCCGGCGTGTCGCTGGGACAGACGGGTGGAGTGATGACCCGGCTGGGCGGCCCGGATGGTGCGGGGCAACCGCCTGACTGACGGTGGTTCATGTCGAGGCCGGGTTCATTCAGCCGATGTCGAATCCGCTGCCCGGCCACGGCGGAAGGATCTCGACATGCGTTCTGCCCGCATCCTGCTCGCCACGGCGGCCGCCGCGGCCGCCCTCTCCTTTGTCACACCCGGCGCCGTGTTCGCCGTATCGACCGGGGACGACGGCGGCCGTGACGACTCCTCGTACAGCAGGGACAAAGACAGCGATTCCGGCGGCGGCCGCGACAAGGGCTCCGGCGGCGACCACGACAACGACTACAGCACGGACCGCGACAGCGGTGGCAGCCACGACTCACCGCGCGGCGGAATGCACACGGGCGGCGGCGCCCTCGCCGCGGTGCGGGGTGACGACGACTGGAGCTCGAGCAGCGACGACAGCAGGTTCGACCCCGAGACCTACAAGAACAAGGACGAGGACAAGGGAGACAACGGCGACAAGGGAGATAAGGGGGACAAGGGTGACAGTGGCAAGGGGGACAAGGAGGACAGCGACTGGGGCGGCGGGGGTGACGACCAGGACAAGCCGCGCGGCGGCATGCACACCGGAGGCGGCGCCCTCGCCACGCCCGGTGTGACCGCGGGCGGGCTCGCCGTGCTCGCGGTAGGCGCCACCGGCATGTACGCACTGCGCCGGAAGAAGGCCACCGAGCCGGCGTCCTGACCGGACTCCCCCATGCCAGGGATGCGGCCGCCGTCGGCGCACACCGCGCCGGCGGCCCGCCCCCGGGCCCAGATCCGCGTGCTGCCGTGCCCGAGTGAGGTGGTGTCCGATGGCAGCAGATCCCTCCTCCCCGCCCCCCGCCGAACCGGCGAAGGACCAGCCGACCCCCGGCCTCGGCGGCCGGCTGACCCTGTGGGGCGTGGCGATCGCCGTCCTCGCCGTCAGCCTGTTCGGCGGCCATCACGGTGCGAACGACACCCCGGACGTTTCCCGTACCGCGGGCGCGACCGGCGCCGCCACGGGCGACTCCCTCCAGGCCGGCCGGCCGCTGCCCCATTCCGTGCCGATCCGGCTCCTCATCCCGAAGATCTCCGTGGACGCACCCTTCGCCGCCCTCTCCCTCGACCCCTCCGGGCAGCTCGAGCCCCCACCGGCGGCCAACACCAACCTGGTCGGCTGGTACTCCGAAGGCGCCTCGCCCGGCGAGGCGGGCACATCGGTCATCGCCGGACACGTCGACACGCCGACCTCCGCGGCCGTCTTCGCCAACCTCGACCAGCTGGAGACCGGCGACCGGTTCTCCGTCGACCGGGCCGACGGGCAGCGGGCGAACTTCGTCGTGGACGACACGGAGACCTTCGCCAAGGACGACTTCCCGAGCAAGCGCGTGTACGCCGACACGGCGCGCCCCGAGGTCCGGCTCATCACCTGTGCGGGGGACTACGACCACTCGGTGGAGGACTACACCGACAACCTGGTGGTCTTCGCCCACCTCGTGTGACGCCCCGGCGGACCGGTACGGGTCAGGCGGCGCCGTCCGCGAAGGGACCGCCCGGGGCGAAGGCCCGCGCGGCGAAGCGCTCGCCGATCCTGCGGTGCGTGGCGGCGTCCGGGTGGAGGTCGTCGGGCAGCGGGAGTTCGACGCTGTCGGCCTCTCCGTACAGCTCACGGCCGTCGAGGTGGTAGAGGTGCGGGTCCTCGGCCGCCCGCTGCCGCACGATCCGGTCCAGCTCCTCCCGGATGACTCCCAGGGTGAGCTTGCCGTACGCCCGCTCCGCCGGATCGCCGGTGGCCCGGAACCGCAACTGCCCCGAACTCAGGGAGCCGAAGTCCAGGGCGCACGGGCCCGGCGTGTCCTCGTGGATGGGGCACAGGATCGGCGAGATCACGAGGAGAGGGGTGTCCGGCCGGCCCTCGCGGATGGTGTCGAGGAAGCCGTGGACGGCGGGGCCGAAGGCACGCAGCCGCATCAGGTCGGTGTTGACCACGTTGATGCCGAGCTTGACGCTGATCAGGTCGGCGGGAGTGTCGCGCAGGGTGCGTGCGGTGAACGGGTCGAGGAGGGCGCTGCCGCTCAGGCCGAGGTTGATCAGTTCCACCCCGCCGAGCGCGGCGGCGAGCGCCGGCCAGGTGGTGGTGGGGCTCGCGGCGTCGGAGCCGTGGCTGATGGAACTGCCGTGGTGCAGCCACACCTTGCGGCCCTCGTCCGGCACCGGCTCGACGGGCGCGTCGGTGCGCAGGGCGACCAGTTCGGTGGTCTCGTTGTGCGGCAGCCAGATCTCGACGTCCTTCACCGCGGCGGGCAGGCCGGTGAAGCGTACGGTGCCGACCGGGCCGGGCCGCTGCTCGGTGGTGCCGGCGGCCATGTCGATCGTCAGGGTGTTGCCGCCGGTGACGGACGCGCTGCCGGCCGGGTGCCCGTCGACGAGCAGGTCGTACAGGCCGTCCGGGCGTGGCGGGGCGCCGACGTAGACCCGTTTGGTCGGCAGCGTGTCCAGCTCGACGGCGGTGGCGCGCGTGCGGAACACCAGCCGCACGCCCGACGGCTGGGACTCCACCATGTGCAGCTGCGGGTCGGCGCACTGGGCCCGGGCCCGGGCCGGAAGCCGGTGCGGCAGCAGTCCGTGCTCGGTGCGTTCCAGGTCGAGGGCGCCGCGTATGAGGCCGGCGGTCAGGGGGATGGTGAGCCAGTCGTACGAGGGCATCGGTGCGAGCCTGTCGCTAGAAGGGGAAGAGGGGGAGTCAGGGCGTCGGCCAGTTGCGCAGCAGTACGTCGAGGGCGTCCAGGATCCGGGTCCAGGACTCCTGCGAGTCGGGGGCGCTGTGGCTGAACCCGCCGGCCGACTCGAGGCTGACGTAGCCGTGGAAGACGCTGCCGAGCAGCCGGACCGCATGGGTCTGGTCGGGCTCGGCCAGGTCGTAGCCGCGCAGGATCGCCCGGGTCATCTGGGCATGCCGGCCGCCGGCGCTCGCGGCGGCGGCCTCCGGGTCGAGCCGGAACCGGGCCGCCTCGTAGCGGCCGGGGTGCTCGCGGGCGTAGTCGCGGTAGACGTTCGCGAAGGCCTGGAGGGCGTCCTTGCCGGCCCGGCCGGCCAGCGCGTCGGCGGCGCGGTCGGCGAGTTCCTCCAGTGCGAGCAGGGCGATCCCGGTCTTGAGCTCCTGGGAGTTCTTCAGGTGCGAGTACAGGCTGGCGGCCTTGACGTCGAAACGCCGGGCCAGCGCGGACACCGTCACCTGCCCGAAGCCGACCTCGTCGGCCAGCTCCGCTCCCGCACGGACGAGACGCTCCGCGGTCAGTCCTGCGCGTGCCATGAGCTTCCTCCCATTTGCCGACATCGATTATGCAGCTGCCTAAAATGTTTAGGCAAGTGGCATAGTGCTGTAGTGAGGCTCGGCGTCCGAGAAAGGTGTGTCAGCCCGTCGACTCGCGGACGACCAGGGAGAAACGGCTGACGAACTCCTCCTGGTCCAGCGGCGGCCCCGCCCGCCCGATCCGTGCGGCCAGCAGCGCGACCGCCCGCTCGGCCATCCGGTCGTGGTCCGGGTCCACGGTCGACAGTGAGGGAACGAGGAACGCGCTCTCGTCGACGTTGTCGAAGCCGATCACCTTGACCTGCCCGGGCACCCGCACCCCGGAATCGGCCAGGCCGCGCAGCGCGCCCATCGCCACGGTGTCCGTCACACAGAACACGCCGTCGAAGCGCAGTCCCTCCGCCGCCATCGCCCGGGTCCGCCGGGCGGCGGCGTCCATGGTGAGCGACGGCAGGCTCTGCACCAGCTCCGGATCCACGGGCAGGCCCGCCGCCTCCAGCGCCTGCCGGTAGCCGGCGTGGCGCAGGCTCGACACGTCGACCTCGCCGCGCAGCTCCCCGCACAGGATGGCTATGCGCCGGCAGTCGCGCTCGATCAGGTGCCCCGTCGCGGCCGCGGCCGCCGCCACGTTGGGCATCGCGACGTGGTCGACGGGGCCGCCGAAGATCCGCTCGCCCAGGATGACCACGGGGGGGTCGACCCTGAGGGAGCCGACGTCGGCGGGGCCCATGCCGACGGTGGCCAGGATGAGCCCGTCGTAGAGCCGGTTGCGGGACAGGGCGAGCGCCGCCAGCTCGTTCTCCCGCCGGGCGCCGGTCTGTTCGATGCTCACCCGCAGGCCGTGCCGGGCCGCCGCCGTGATGATGGCGGCGGCCAGCCGGCCGTAGTACGGGCGGTTCACCTCGGGGACGGCGAGACCGATGGTTCCGGTACGGCCCTTGCGCAGATTGCGGGCGGCCACGTTGACGCGGTAGTCGAGCCGGGCCATCGCCTCCAGGACGCGCTGCCGGGTGGCGGGGCGGACGTTGGGGTGGTCGTTGATGACGTTGGACACGGTCATCGCCGACACCCCGGCCGCCTTCGCCACGTCCTGGATCGTCGCCACGCTCACTCCCGCCCGGTGTCCTCCGCAAGACGATAGAGGGCGGCACCGTGGGCGGGCAGGCCGACGGTCAGGTGGCGGCCGTCGTGCGGGGTGTCGGTACGGGTCCACAGTTCGCGGACGCGGTCGCCGCGGAGGGCGTCGACCGAGCCGAGCGGCACCTGGAACCGGCGGGGTTCGCCGGCCAGGGAGAACACGGCCGCGTAGCGGGTGGTGCCGTCGGTGTCGCGGGCGGTCCACAGGACGAGGTCGCCCTCGCGGAGCACCTCGCGGTTGCCGGTGCTGTGCCACAGGACGGCCAACGCCTCGTCGTTGGTGAGCAGTTCGAGCGTCTCCGGCGGGCTGCCGGGCAGGTCGCCGCCCATCATCAGCGGCGAGCGGGAGATCAGCCACAGGGTGAGCAGGCTGATCTGTTCCGGGCGGGTGAGCCGGCACAGCCGGTCCTCGCCGCGCTCGGCGCGGATGCCGATCCGGCCCAGGGGCAGCATGTCGGCGTCCGCCCAGCTGCCTTCGTCCTGCCAGGGA
Organism: Streptomyces sp. NPDC001410; assembly: GCF_042895235.1. Lineage (NCBI taxonomy): Bacteria > Bacillati > Actinomycetota > Actinomycetes > Kitasatosporales > Streptomycetaceae > Streptomyces > Streptomyces sp. NPDC001410. The sequence continues at coordinate 148,758 of NZ_JBIAWE010000018.1, read as the reverse complement.
GCCCAGCGTGCCATCCGGGCGAACTGGGCCTCGACGTCCTCCCAACGGTCCCACAGGTCGTCGCAGACCCGCCACATGGTGGCGTTCGCCCGCAGATGGTCCAGGCGGGCGAGGGAGACGTCGGTGCCGGGGGAGAGGCTCAGCTCGATCGGCCGGCCGCTGCGCTCGACGGCCCGGGCGTACGCGGCGATCTCCCGCTCGTGGTAAGGGAAGAGCATGTCGTCGGCCTTGACGAAGTCCACGCCCCAGCGGGCGAACTGGGCGACCTGGGAGTCGTAGTACGCCTGGGCGCCCGGATGGTCGTGGTTCAGGCCGTAGTTGTCGGAGTTCCAGGGGCAGACGGAGCCGGTGTCGGCGATCTCGTCGGCGGTGAAGCCGGTGCCGGCGACGGGCAGCCGGGCGGCGACGGCCCGGCGCGGGATGCCGCGCATGATGTGCAGGCCGAAGCGCAGGCCGAGGTCGTGCACCCGCCGCGCGAGCGGGCCGAATCCGGCCCCGCCGGCGGCGGACGGGAACCGGTTCGGGGCGGGGAGCTGGCGGCCGTGGGCGTCGAGGACCAGCGGCGCGTCCGGGTTGTAGCCGTGGGCGCGGGCCGTCGGCTCGTACCACTGGATGTCCACCACCACGGTGTCCCAGCCGTGCGCGAGCAGGTGGTCCCGCAGGAACCCGGCGTTGGCGAGCACCTCGTCCTCGGTGACCGTGGTGCCGTAGCAGTCCCAGCTGTTCCAGCCCATCGGAGGGCGCAGGTGCCGGGCGGGCATCGGTCGGTCCATGCTCGACTCCGCTCAGTCCGCGAGGGTCACGGGCGCCTGGACCGTGACGAACGAGTGCGGCGGGAGGGTGAGGGACAGTCCCCGGCCGGTGACGGTCACGTCGTCGAAGGGGCGGGGTGTCACGGCCGTGGGCGACTGCTGGGTGTTGTGCGCCTGCAGCTTGTCGGCCGTCAGGACGCGGGCGTACGGCTCACCGATGCGGCCGCCGCGCAGGTCCAGGCTCACCTCGGCGGGCTCCTCGGCGTCCAGATTGCTCAGCGAGAGAAGCAGCGATCCGTCCTTGACGCTGGCGGAGGCCGACACCGTCTCCAGCTCGGCATCCCCGACCCGGCGCAGGGCGGACTCGGTCCGCAGGTGAACGGGGAGCGAAGTGGCGTCCTGATGGCCCTTGTTCATCTCGAACACGTGGTACGTCGGGGTCAGCACCAGCGCGTCCCCGTCGGTGAGGAGCATCGCCTGCAGGACGTTGACCGTCTGGGCGATGTTGGCCATGTACAGGCGGGCCGCGTGCCGGTGGAACACGTCGAAGTGGGTGCTCGCCACGAGCGCGTCCCGCATGGTGTTCTGCTGGAACAGGAAGCCGGGGTCGGTGCCGGGCTCCACGTCCCACCACGTGCCCCACTCGTCCAGGACGAGACCGACCGTGCGTCGTGGATCGTAGATGTCCATGACGGTGGAGTGGCCGGTGAGGATCCGGTCCACGCGCCGTGCGGACAGCATCGTGCGGTAGTGGTCGTCGACGCCGAACCCGGTGGCGCTGCCCTTCGCCTCCCAGGGGCCGGCCAGCGTGTAGTGGTGGACGGAGATGCCCTGGAAGTATGTGCGCGGGGTGGCCTCGCAGCCGAAGCAGCTGATCTGCTGCATCAGCGTCTCGGTCCACTTGTAGTCGTCGTCGGAGGCGCCCGAGGCGATGCGGTACAGCCTGTTGTCGCCGTGGTCGCGGCAGTACGTGGCGTACTGCCGGGCCAGGTCGGCGGAGTACTCGGCGCGCATGTTGCCGCCGCAGCCCCAGGTCTCGTTGCCGATGCCCCAGAACCTGACCCGCCACGGCTCCTCGCGGCCGTTGGCCTTCCTGAGCCGCACCATGGGGCTGTCACCGTCGCGGGTCAGGTACTCGACCCACTCGCTCATCTCACGGACGGTGCCGCTGCCGACGTTGCCGCTGATGTACGGCTCCGCGCCCAGCAGTTCGCACAGGGCCATGAACTCGTGGGTGCCGAAGTGGTTGTTCTCCTCGACGTTGCCCCAGTGCGTGTTGACCATCCGCGGCCGCTGCTCACGCGGGCCGATGCCGTCCCGCCAGTGGTACTCGTCGGCGAAACAGCCGCCCGGCCAGCGGAGGTTGGGGATGTGCAGGGCGCGCAGCGCCTCGACGACGTCGAGCCGGATGCCGCCCTCGTTCGGGATCGGGGAGTCCTCACCGACCCAGAAACCGCCGTACACACACCGCCCGAGATGCTCGGCGAAGTGGCCGTAGAGATGACGGCTGATCGTCGGACCCTCGATGTCGAGGTTGATGATCGCGGTGGCGGTGGGCACGACGGCACTCCAATCCGAGATCGTTTGTATCGATAAAAAAGCTGGCACCAAGGTGCGGTCGCGTCAAGAGAGCGGAGGGCGGCCGCGAACACCCACTTTTTTGTGGGTACTTGGCAGCCCCGCCCCACCGGGAGAGGCTGTTCTCCGAGGTCAGGGGCTGCCGGACAGGGGGTGGAGAGGTGAACGTGACAGGGCTTCAGGAAGCCGGCCGCGGCGCGACGAGCCGCTCCAGGCGGCGGTGGCCCCAGTCGGACAGGGGTCCCAGGGCCTCGGCCAGGTCGCGGCCGAACCCGGTCAGCGAGTACACGGTCTTCGGCGGCAGCACGTCGTGCACCTCCCGGTGCACCAGCCCGTCCGACTCCATCTCGCGCAGCGCCTGAGTCAGCACCTTCTCGCTCAGCCCCGGCAGCAGGCGCCGCAGTTCGCCCGGCCGGTGCGGACCGGACTCCAGCAGCCACAGCAGCGAGGTCTTCCACTTGCCGTCGATCACCGCGATCGCGGCGGTCACTCCGCACACGTTCGGATCCTGGGCACGGCTGCGCGTCATGCTCGTCCTTTTCCCTCGTCCGCTCGTCCGCTCGTCCGCTCGTCCGCTCGTCCGCTCGTCCGCCTGGCCGTTCGGCCACTTTTCTTTACTTATACGGGAGTTGAATCATGCCTGCACCCTCTGCGTCCTCCGCACGCTCCACGGTCACCGTGCTCGGTCTGGGCCCGATGGGCCGTTCGCTGGCCGGCGCCTTCCTGACGGCCGGGCTGCGGACCACGGTCTGGAACCGCACGCCGGGCAGGGACCGCGAGCTGATCGCACAGGGCGCCGTCGGCGCCGCGACCGCCGAGGAGGCCGTCGCCGCGAGCGACCTGATCGTCGTCTGCCTGGTGAACTACGACGCGGCCGACGCCGTCCTGCGCCAGGGCGCCGTCACCCGGGCACTGAAGGGCCGTACCGTCGTCAATCTCACCGCCGACACCCCCGGTCGCGCGCGGGACACGGCCGACTGGGCCGCAGCCCACGGCATCCGCTACCTGGACGGCGCGATCATGACCCCCGCACCGAGCATCGGCACGCCCGGCGCCGTGTTCCTGCACAGCGGCCCGCGGGACCTCTTCCAGAAGCAGCTGCCCCTGCTGGAGGCCCTGGGCGGCACGCACACCCACCTCGGCGAGGAGATCGGGCGCGCCGCCACGTTCGACATCGCGCTGCTCGACCTCTTCTGGACCGCGATGGCGGGCTACGCGCACGCCGTGGCGATCGCCAGGGCGGAGGGTGTCACCGCCCGGGAACTGGCACCCTTCGCCCAGGGCATCGGCGCCATCCTGCCGCCGCTCTTCGCGGAGTTCGCGGAGGACGCCGACACCGGCACCTACTCCGGGGCGATCAACCCCATCACCTCGGCCGTCTCCACCATGGCCCATGTCGTCGCCCACTCCGAGGCCCACGGCATCGACGCGGGCGTGATGCGCGCGGCGGAGGGCATGGCCCGCCGGGTCATCGGCCTGGGTCACGGCACGGACGGGTTCATCCGGGTCGCGGAGGTGCTCGGCCGGCACTGACGCCGGGCTGCGACTCCCCGTGCAGGCGGGCGGACGGAACGTAACGGACGCGGACCTGCGACTTGTGCGCGCGTCCGTGCGATGGAACGCTTCCGTCCGCCGGTCGCGACCACGGCCGGCGGAGCTGTGAGCATGGGCTTCCCGGGAGACGGACGGTCTCCCGGGGCCGGCCGTGGGACGAAACGGGGAGTGGACCGATGGAGCTGGAGCTTCGGCACCTGCGTGTGCTGTGCGCGATCGCCGACGCGGGCAGCGTGGGCCGTGCCGCAGCGCAGCTCGGGTACTCGCAGCCCGCCGTGAGCACCCAGCTCAGACGTATCGAGCGGCACCTGGGCGAGCCGCTCTTCGAACGCAGCGCGAGCGGAGTGCGGCCCACCCGGTACGGCGCCGAGGTCGTCGCCCAGGCCCGGGACGTGCTGGCCCGCGCCGACGCCATCGGCCACCGCCCCGCCTCCGCCCGGCCGCGCCGTACGCTGCGCGTGGCCGCGACCAACTCGCCCATGCTCTCCGGCACGGTGTCCCGCGTCCGCACCCGGCTGCCGGATCTGTCCCTCGCCGTGACCAGCGTCTACGCCTCCTCGCGGATCGTCGAACTGCTGGAGGAGGGCACGGTGGACGCGGCCATCGCCGCCGACTACCCGGGCATGGAGCTGCGGCACTCGACCGCCGTGCAACACCGCGGGATCGTCACCGAGCCGACGTTCGTCGCCCTGCCCTCGCGTCACCGCCTGCGCCAGTGCGCCCAGGTGCAGCTGGCCGACCTGGCCGAGGACGACTGGTTCGTGACCCCGGACGACGGCGCCGGCTGGCCCGGGGTGTTCTACGACGCCTGTGCCGCGGCCGGGTTCGCCCCCGTCGCCGTGCACGAGTTCCTCGGCGACCAGACCCAGCTGCAGAGCATGATCGCCGACGGTCTCGGTGTCTCCATGGTGCAGCCGACGCTGCGCCCGATCCCGCACGTCACGGTCAAGCCGCTGGCCGGCTCGCCGCTGTGGTGCCGTTATGTGCTGGCCTGGCGCCCCGACGCCGTCACCGCCGACGTCGTGGAGACGCTCTTCCAGTCGGCCCTCGGCGCCTACCGCGATCTGGTCGCCCAGGCACCGCACTTGAGGACCTGGGCTTCGCGCACCTGGAGCATCGCCGGGGCGTAGCGGCCGCCGTCGTCGCGTCGCAGCGGGCCGCGATGTTATGGGCCCGTAGTGCCATGTGCTATGTCACACGCCATTGTTGTGCGGGTGGCGCGCTGAGAGAGTGCCACACACGCCTCAACACCCCACCGAGGCGCATCCCTTCGTGGAGGAATCCCGATGCGCTATCGCTTCGCGCTGCCCAGACGCATGGCCGGTGCCGCCGCCGTCTGCGTCACCGTGGCCGGCCTGCTGTCCACGCCGGCGCTGGCAGCACCCCAGCCGCGGTCCGGTACCACCGCGCACACACCCGGCAGGCACACCCCGGCGCCACCCCCCACCGGCCCGACCACCGGTGGCACCGAACGCCCCGCGACCCAGGTGAAGAGCCTCAGTCCCGCCCAACTCCCTCCCCATGCACCGACGTTCACCCGCAGCATGGAGACCGCCCCGCACGGTGTGACCAAGGCGGCCTCCTGCACTCCGGCCGACTTCGGCAGCCGTACCGGATCCGCCCTCGTCTCGTTCGTGAAGGCGTCCTCCTCGGAGTGCGTGAACACCCTCTTCTCGGTCACCGGCAGGGACGCGCACGACATCTTCCGCCAGGCGCAGATGCTGAGCGTGGCGAACGCGTTCACACGTACGGCCGGGCAGTACCAGGGCGACAACTCCGGCAGCCTGCTGCAGCTCGTCCTCTTCCTGCGCGCGGGCTACTACGTGCAGTTCAACCACCCCGGTGACGTGGGCTCGTACACCTCCCGGCTCACCACCGCCGTCACGGGCGGCCTGGACACCTTCTTCGCCCGCTCCCACTCCCGGGACGTGACGGCCGCGAACGGTGACATCCTCGGCGAGACCGTCATCCTCACCGACAGCGCCGACCAGCAGGGCCGCTATCTGTACGTCTACCGGCGGCTGCTGGGTGACTACGACAGCTCCTACGACACCGTCGACAGCATGGTCAGGGCTGTCAACGACGTCTACACGCCGCTGTGGCGCGGCAACTGGAACCCGGCGTACGTGCAGGCGGTCGACGCCGACCCGCGCATCATCGACACCCTGTACGACTTCGCGCTGGCCAACACCGACCAGCTCGGCACCGATCTGGCCTTCCTGGACTCCAACGCCGGGATGAACCTGGCCCGTTACGTCGAGCACCCTGAACTGCGCGAGACCGTCCAGCCGTTGACCAAGGATCTGCTCGACCAGACCGAGATCACCGGTCCCACGGCCGGGCTCTGGGTGGCCGTCGCCACGCAGGCCAACTACTACGACAGCGCCAACTGCGCCTACTACGACGTCTGCGACCTGCCGGCGAAGCTCACCAAGGCCGTCCTGCCGATCAGCCACCAGTGCGACGCGAACGTCACGATCCTCGCCCAGTCCCTGACCGCCGACGACCTCGACGCCGCCTGCGCCAGTGTGCTGAACCAGAGCACCTACTTCCGCGGCGTGGTCAAGGCCGGCGGAGCGATACCCGGACAGTACGTGTCCACGATCCAGCTCGTGGTCTTCGCCAGCCGGACCGACTACCAGACCTACGCCGGCCCGATCTACGGCATCAGCACCGACAACGGCGGTATGACCCTCGACGGCGACCCGTCCGACCCGGCCAACCACGTCACGTCGATCATGTACCAGAAGAACTACGACGACGGCTTCGTGGCCCGGATCTGGAACCTCAACCACGAGTACACGCACTTCCTCGACGGCCGCGACGACATGAAGGGCGACTTCACTCATCAGATCTCGGTGCCGGACGTGTGGTGGATCGAAGGTGTCGCGGAGTACGTGTCCTACAGCTACCGGGGTCTCGCCGACGACCAGGCGATCCAGGAGGCCGGCAAGCACACGTACAAGCTGAGCACCCTGTTCGAGAACACGTACGACAACAGCGACGTGACCCGCACCTATCCGTGGGGCTACCTCGCCGTGCGCTACATGACCGAGCGGCACCCCGACGACGTCCAGCGCATGCTCGACCGCTTCCGCGCCGGTGACTACGCCGGCGGATACGCCGTCTACCACGACGGCATCGGCACCCGCTACGACGCCGACTTCGACCAGTGGCTCACGGCGTGCGCCGCGGGCGCCTGCGCCAGGCCTTCGGCGGCCTGACCGCCCGCGCCCGAGCAGAACGGCCGCCGACCGGAACCCCGGTCGGCGGCCGCACGTGTCGCGTGGTTCCCCGGCGTCAGACCGCCGTCGCCGGGTATGTCGGGTACTCGACGCCCGTGACGTGCTGGACGACCCGGACGACCTGGCAGGAGTAGCCGAACTCGTTGTCGTACCAGAGGTAGAGGATGGCGTTGTCGCCGTCGACCTTGGTCGCGCCGGCGTCGACGATCGAGGCGTGGCGCGAGCCGACGAAGTCCATGGAGACGGCGTCGGGAGCGGTGGTGAAGTCGATCTGGCGCTTCAGCGGCGAGTTCAGCGAGACGTCGCGGAGGTAGTCGAGGACCTCGTCGCGGGTGGTCTCACGGCCCAGGCGCAGGCTCAGGATGGCGATCGAGACGTCCGGGACGGGGACGCGGATCGAGCTGCCGGTGATCGGGGCCTTGAGGTCCGGCAGCGCCTTGGCGACGGCGGAGGCGGCACCGGTCTCGGTGATGACCATGTTGAGCGGCGCGGAGCGGCCGCGGCGGTCGGCCTTGTGGTAGTTGTCCAGCAGGTTCTGGTCGTTCGTGAACGAGTGGACGGTCTCCACGTGACCGCGCAGGACGCCGAATTCGTCGTCCATCGCCTTCAGCGGCGGGACGATCGCGTTGGTGGTGCAGGAGGCGCAGGACAGGATCTGCTCGTCCGGCTTGATCGTGTCGTGGTTGACGCCGTGGACGATGTTCGGGACGTCGCCCTTGCCCGGGGCGGTCAGGACGACCTTGTCGATACCGGGGCGCAGATGCTTGGAGAGGCCCTCGCGGTCGCGCCACTTGCCGGTGTTGTCGATGAGGATGGCGTCCTTGATGCCGTGCGCCGTGTAGTCGACCTCGGAGGGGTCGTTGGCGTAGATCACCTTGATCGCGTTGCCGTTGGCGACGATCGTGCTGGTCGCCTCGTCGACGGTGATGGTGCCGTTGAACTGGCCGTGGATCGAGTCGCGGCGCAGCAGCGAGGCGCGCTTGACGAGGTCCGCCTCACCGCCACCGCGGACGACGATGGCGCGCAGGCGCAGGCCGTTGCCGGAGCCGGCCTTCTCGATCAGCAGGCGGGCGACGAGGCGGCCGATGCGGCCGAAGCCGTACAGGACGACGTCGCGGCCGGCACCGCGCTCGATCTTGCCGGCACCCGTGGCGCCGGCGACGGCCTCGGCGGTGAACTCGGCCACCGACAGACCGCGGTCGTCGGTCCTGTACGTGGCGGCGAGCATGCCGATGTCGATCTGGGACGGACCGAGATCGAGGGTGGTGAGGGTCTGCAGGAAGGGCATGGTCTCGGTGACCGAGAGCTCCTCGCCGGCGATCTGCCGGGCGAAGCGGTGCGTCTTCAGGATGCTGACCACCGACTTGTTCACCAAGGAGCGGCTGTGCAGCAGGACTGTCACGTCCCGCTCGCGGTGCAGCTTCCCGATGATCGGGATCATCGACTCCGCGATCTCCTCGCGGTTCTTCCAGTTGGTGAACGAGTCGTCGTTGACAGTCACAGATCCATCTTTCGAGCTAGGCAGCGCTCAGATGATAACAACAACCGGTTCTGGGCTTTACGGGGGTCCTGAATCAGGGTGGAAGACCGTAAGAAAGCCGGGTCGCGGATTGCACGCCCGCACCGCCGTGACCATGGTCTGAGGGTGAGCACGTCCTCCGTACCCCGGCCCGAGCCGGCCGCCCCGTCCCGTCCCTTCCGCGGCCCCGCCCTGCCCCTCGTCGCCCGGCACCGGATCCCCGAAGGCGCCCTGCCGACCCTCGCGCTGTTCGCGGCGGTCCGGTCCGCCGGGATCCTCGTCGTGATCGTCGCCAACCACCTCACCGGACACCCGTTGGTCAGGAGCCTGGCCCACTCCTGGGACTCCCGCTGGTACCTGCACATCGCCACCCAGGGCTACGGGCACCTCATCTGGATCACCCCGAGCGGCGGGGTGCAGGCCGACTGGGCGTTCTTCCCGCTCTACCCCGGGCTCATCCGGGCCCTGACCACCGTCCTCCCGCTCACCCCCGGCCAGGCCGGGCTGTTCGTCGCCTGGGCCGCCGCGGGCGCGGCCGCCTACGGCATCTACGTCCTCGCCCACCACCTGTACGGACGTGCCGTCGCCACCGCCCTCGTCGGACTGTGGGCCGTCCTGCCGCACGCCGTCGAGCTGACCATCGCCTACACCGAGTCCCTCTTCGCCGCGCTCGCCGTCTGGTCCCTGTACTGCGTGCTCAAGGGCCGCTGGATGTGGGCCGGTTCGCTGGCCGCGCTGGCGGGTCTGTCCCGGCCGACCGGATTCGCGGTGGCCGCGGCCGTCGGCCTCGCCTCCGCGCAGGAGGTGCTGCGGCGGCGCGGCCGGGTGCCCGCGACCCTGTGGGCCGGCGCCCTGATCGCCCCGCTGGGCTGGCTCGCCTATGTCCTGTGGGTGGGGCAGCAGACCGGCGACCCGCTCGGGGGCTACTTCAAGATCCAGAGCGCCTGGGACTCGCGCTTCGACTTCGGCGCCGGTGCCCTGCGCTTCCTCAGAGCGCTGTTCCTGCACGGCGGCGGCTTCGTCTACCCGGCCGCCCTGATGATCGTCGCGGTCTCCGTCGTCCTCTTCGGGCTGCTCTGCCTGGATCGCGCCCCGCTCGCCCTGGTCGTCTTCGCGGGGGTGCTGGTGCTGCTGGTCGTCGGCGGCTCCGGCTCGTTCTCGTCCAAGCCCCGCTTCCTGCTGCCGGTCTTCCCCCTGTTGATCCCTCCGGCGCGTGCCCTCGCCCGCACCTGGCGGGTACGCCCCGCCCAGGCCTTGCTCGTCGGCGGCGCCCTGGCCGTCGTGTCCCTGCTGTACGGCGCCTACGTGACGGTGGTGGCCCACTCCCCGCTGTGAGCCACCGGGCGACCCGGGCACGGGCGGAAGCCGGCCGTCTTTCACGGGAAGAGTGGCTGCCACACCCGGAATCGGCTGGATCCGGGGTCGGTTCACCGAAAAGATCGTGCTGAGTCCCGACGAGAGAGGCGTGTTGATGAAGCTGCACACCCGTGAGTGGGGTGACGGGGACCGGATCGCCGTCCTGGTCCACGGGATCATGTCCGACCACAGGACCTGGCGCCGGGTCGCGCCGGCCCTGGCGGACAAGGGCTACCGGGTCATCGGCGTGGATCTGCGCGGGCACGGCGCGAGCGGTCGCGGGGAGTACGGCGCCGAGATCTGGGCCGACGATCTGGTGGAAACCCTCCCCAAGGGCCCGGAGTTGGCGATCGGCCACTCGCTCGGCGCCATGGCGCTGGCCCTGGCCGTCGAGCGCCTCGCACCGGACCGGGCCGTCTACTGTGACCCGGCCTGGGAGCTGGGCCAGAACGCCACCGCGGCCGCCTCCGCCTTCCCGACCTTCAAGAACGCGCCCCGTGCGATGATCACCGGCTTCAACCCGCGGTGGGAAGAGGCCGACGTGGAGATCGAATTGGCCACACTCGCCGTCTGGGACCCCGCGACCGCCCATGCGCTCCCCGACGCCTACGCGGTCAGCCGGACCCCGGCCCGCCCGGTGGTGCCCTCACTGGTCATGCTGGCCGACCCCAGTCGTCTCGTGTCCCCGGAGGCGGCGGGGGAGTTGGCGCGGAGGGGCTTCGAGATCCGCACCGTCCCGGGGGCGGGGCACACCCTCTACCGGGACGACTTCGAGGGGTTCATGTCGGCGCTGGACGGATGGATGTGAGCGTCCGTCCGCCGCTCGGGCGGCCGGCCCGGTACGGCTGAGCCGCACACCTGGGGAAATCCTCACCCGCCTTCCGGGGGTCTGCCGCAGTGCCCCGGGTGCCTGCCGCGTGATCGGCTGTGGGCACCGGAGTCGATCGAGGGCAGCCGAGGGGTGGCGGACAGGTGCGGTATCGGTGGGGGTGTGCGGCGTGGATCGTCGGTGTGGTGCAGTTCTTCGTCCTGCACGGCGTCGTCGAGTCGGCGTGGGCGGGGCCGTACAGCTGGGCGCGGAACAACATCAGTGATCTGGGCAACGCCCACTGCGCCTGGCAGCCGGACCCCGAACCGCGCTACGTCTGCTCGCCCGAGCACGCGCTGATGAACGTCTCGTTCGTCACCCTCGGTGTGCTGTTCGTCGCCGGTGTCCTGCTGACCGGTGCCCTGTGGCGGCGCGGCGCGGCCGCGACCGCCTCCCGGCTGCTGCTGGCGGGTGTCGGTGCCGGGTTCGTGCTGGCCGGGCTCGCGCCCGCGGACGTGCACGAGAACCAGCACGTCCTGGGCGCCCTGCTGATCATGGCGACCGGCAACGTCGGCCTGCTGCTTTCGGGAGCCGCTCTGGACGTGCCGCGTCCCCTACGCTGGGGGAGCGGACTGCTCGGCGCCCTGGCACTCACCGCCTTCGGGCTCTTCCTCTCCCGCCACTACCTCGGGCTCGGCATGGGCGGCATGGAACGCGTCGCGGCGTTCCCGCTGCTGGTGTGGGCGGCGGCCCTGGGCGCCCGGGGCCTGGCCGTGAGGGACGCTCGGTGACTATCGGTCTCAGAGCGGATGATCCCCCCTGAGGCGGGATCATCCCATAACGGTAAAATCTAGACGTTTACCTGACGGGCCACCGCCCATCCGGAAGTGATCGATGCCCCGCAAGCGCTCCACGGACGACGGCGACGAGCTGCTGGCCAGACTCGGCTCGCTCACCGCCCAGGCACGCGAGCGCGCGGAGCTGCAGCGCAGCCAGGTCGAGCTGGCCATCGCGCTGCAGCGCGGCATGCTGCCCCGGGACCTGCCCTCCGCCCCGGGCCTGCACCTCGCGGTGCGGTACGCGCCCGCCTGCTACGGCCTCAACGTGGGCGGCGACTGGTACGACGCCTTCGCCATGCCCGACGGCCGCATCGGGCTGTGCATCGGCGACGTACAGGGCCACAACATCGAGGCCGCCGCCTTCATGGGCCAGGTCCGGGCCGGGCTGCGCGCCCTCGCCTCGGTCACCGGCGAGCCGGGCGAACTCCTCGCCCGGACCAATGAGCTGCTGCTCTCCCTGGGCAGCGACCTGTTCGCCACCTGCACCTTCATGCGCCTCGACCCGGCCACGGGCGTCCTGGAGAGCGCGCGGGCCGGGCACATCCCCTTCATCTGGGCCACGGCGGACGGAAAGTCCGGCGTGGTGGACGACCGGGGCGGGCCCCCGCTCGGTATCGAGCCGGACATGGAGTACCCGGTGACCCGGCACCGGCTCACCACGGGCGGAGTGTTCGTGCTGCTCACCGACGGTGTCGTGGAGGGCCCGTCGCTGAGCATCGAGGACGGCCTCGACCAGGTGGTGCGGCTCGCGGGCATCGCGGCCGTCGCGGGGCTGGAGGCGCACGCGCTGGCCGCGGCCGTGATCAAGGGCGCGGACAGCGTGGGGCACGAGGACGACGCCGCCGTGCTCGTCGTGGGCCTCGACGGGCCGGGAGCGTGGCTCTCCGACCGCTGGGGCGCGCTGAGGCCAGGCTTTCAGCCATAGAGCGGGACCGGACGGCTCTCGCCTCGCCGACGGCGGGCCATCGGTGTGAGATTGCTGCTGTGGTGGGTTTCGAGGATCTGCGCCGACCGGGCGGCTACGCCGTCCGGGTGCTGGCCGTCGCGGCCTGCTACTACGGTGCGGCGCGGCTCGGGCTGCTGCGTCGGCTCGTCGTCGAGGGCTCCGTGTTCACCCCCATCTATCCGCCCACCGGCGTCGCCGTCGCCGCCCTGCTGATCTTCGGGCTGGGCTGCTGGCCCGGCGTCGCACTCGGGGCCCTCTTCACCATCCTGTACCTGACCACCCCCAGCCCCGACGTGCTCGGCTTCCTGGTCGGCAACACCGCCGCGCCCGTGTGTGCGGTGCTGCTGCTGCGCCGGGCCGGCTTCCGTATGGACCTCGGCCGGCTACGCGACGGCCTCTCCCTGGTGTTCCTCGGCGCGCTGACCGCCATGCTGATCAGCTCGACCATCGGCGTCGGCCTTCTCGTGCTCACGGGCAAGCTGGCCGAGCACAGTTTCTGGGCTGTCTGGCTGGCGTGGTGGGTGGGCGACGCGATGGGCGTCCTGATCGTCACCCCGCTCCTGCTGCTGCTGTTCAGGGCCCGCTGGCCGCCGCCGCTCGTGCGCTGGAAGGAGGCCACCGCACTGACGATCGTGGCGTTCTGCGTCGTACCGCTGGCCGCCTACAGCTCGATCAGCCTGCTCTTCCTCGTCTATCCGCTCATCATCTGGGCCGCCCTGCGCTTCGAGCTCGTGGGCAGCATGCTCTGCGCGCTCGTGACGTCCGTGCTGGCCACCATCGCCGCGACGGACGGCGTCGGGGCGTTCGCGGGGCTGACCCGGATCGAGGTCATGGCGAAACTCCAGGCCTTCAACGGGGCGATGGCTCTCACCGCGCTGCTGCTGTCGGCCGTCATCACCGAGCAGCGCAACACCCGCCGCTCCGTCGAACAGGCATGCCAGGAATTGGTGCAGGTCCTGGAACACCTCACCGCGGGCGAGCCCCGGCCACCCCACCCGCCTCCGCCACCCCACCCGCCTCCGAAACCCGACGACCGGCCGTGACCCGAGGCGTAGCCACCCCGGCCCGGCTTCGATTATTCACATTTGATTGAACAGTCCAGACTGATAAACCTATAGTTAGTAATCGTGGACGTGGACAACAGGGTGGAAAACAGGACCGGGAACGGCACCCGCCCCCCGAGCCCGCCGCAGGACAACACGGCGCTCGCCGCCGCGTTGCGGCTGGCCATGGGCCGGACCGTCCGCAGGCTGCGCCAGGCCCACGCCGTGGGGGACCTGACCCTCTCCGGCGTGTCCGTGCTGTCCCGGCTGGCCACCGCCGGACCGGACTCGCCCGGCTCGCTCGCCGAGCTGGAGCGCGTCCGCCCTCAGGCGATGGGCACCACGCTCACCGGACTCGAACAGCGCGGACTGGTCAGCCGTACCCCCGACGCGGCCGACGGGCGGCGGGCCATCGTGTCGATCACCGACGCGGGCCGCACCGTGCTGGAGGAGCGCCGCTCCGAGTCCGTGGCCCGGCTCGCCCGCGCCCTGGACGAGTTCACTCCGGAGGAACGCGACGCACTGCGCGCCACGCTGCCCCTCCTCGACAGGCTGGCGGAACAGCTGTGAGCGGGCAGGTGCCCGGCAGCGCCCCGGGCGGGTCCGCCGAGAGCCCGCGCGGCCGGCTGCGCGCCCGCACCGCCCGCCTCCGGGACACCCCGCCAGGACCCGGCTACAAGTGGGTCGCCCTGTCCAACACCACACTCGGCGTCCTGATCGCCACGATGGACGCCTCCATCGTGATCATCTCGCTGCCCGCGATCTTCCGCGGGATCGGCCTGGACCCGCTCGCCGCGGGCAACATCGGCTACCTGCTGTGGATGATCCTCGGCTATCTGCTGGTCTCGGCCGTGCTGGTCGTCGTCCTCGGCCGGCTCGGCGACATGTTCGGCCGGGTCCGCATCTACAACCTCGGCTTCCTGGTCTTCGCCTGTGCCTCCGTCGCGCTGTCCCTCGACCCGTTCCGGGCGGGAGCGGGTGCCCTGTGGCTGATCCTGTGGCGCATCGTGCAGGCCTTCGGCGGTTCCATGCTCACCGCCAACTCGGCCGCCATCCTCACCGACGCCTTCCCGGCCCGGCAGCGCGGCATGGCCCTCGGCATCAACCAGATCACCGCGCTCGCCGGGCAGTTCCTCGGCCTGCTCGCCGGCGGTCTGCTGGCGGCAGTCGACTGGCGTGCGGTCTTCTGGGTCAGCGTCCCGGTCAGTGTGACCGGCACGATCTGGTCGTACCTCAGCCTGCGCGAGACCGCGGCCGGCGGACGCGGCCGGATCGACTGGCTCGGCAACATCACCTTCGCCACGGGCGCCGGAATCCTCCTCGCCGGCATCACCTACGGCATCCAGCCCTACGGCGGCCACGCCACCGGATGGACCAACCCCTGGGTGCTCGCGGGCCTGATCGGCGGCGTCCTCCTGCTGCTCGGCTTCTGCGTGGCCGAGACCCGGGTCGCCGAGCCGATGTTCCGGCTGTCCCTGTTCCGGGTGCGGGCCTTCGCCGCGGGCAACCTGGCCGCCCTGCTGACCGCGATCGCCCGCGGAGGGCTGCAGTTCATGCTCATCATCTGGCTGCAGGGCATCTGGCTTCCGCTGCACGGCTACGACTTCGAGGACACCCCGCTGTGGGCCGGCATCTTCATGCTGCCGCTGACCCTCGGTTTCCTGATCGCCGGCCCCGTCTCCGGCTACCTCTCGGACCGGTTCGGCGCCCGCCTGTTCTCCACGGCCGGCCTGATCGTGGTCGCCGGCTCCTTCCTGGGCCTGCTGGCGCTCCCCGTGAACTTCACGTACGGCCCGTTCGCCGCGCTGCTGTTCCTCAACGGCTTCGGCCAGGGTATGTTCTCCGCGCCCAACACCTCGTCCGTGATGGGCAGCGTCCCCGCCCGCTACCGGGGCGTGGCCTCCGGAATGCGCTCCACCTTCCAGAACTCGGGCACCGCGCTGTCCATCGGCGTCTTCTTCTCGCTGATGGTCTCCGGGCTGGCCTCCTTGCTGCCGTCCACGCTCAGCAGCGGACTCCAGGCGCACGGCGTGCCCGCCGGCACCGCCCACGAGGTGGCCTCACTGCCCCCGGTCAGCACCCTCTTCGCGACCTTCCTGGGCAACAACCCCATCGGCCATCTGCTCGGTTCCGGGGACACCCTGGACCACCTGACGGCAGCCCAGCGCGCCACCCTGACCGGTCACACGTTCTTCCCGCAGCTGGTCTCCGGTCCCTTCCACCACGGCCTGACCGTCGTCTTCGGTGTCGCCGCCGGCATGGCCCTGGTCTCGGCCCTCGCCTCCGCCCTGCGCGGAGGCCACGAGCCCGTCGGCGACGACACCCCGAAGGGCTCCTATCCGGCGTACGCCCGCAAGGGGTAGTGGTCCGAGAGGTTCGTGTACGTGTACGACGTCCCCCAGCTGGTCACCGTCCAGGGCGCCGACTGCTCCTTGACGACCTCGTTGCGCCACCCCGACGGGCGGGCGTGACCGGCGCGGGCGAGGACGTAGTCGAGGTCCTCGCGCGGGTCGTTCGGGTAGCGGTCGTGGGCGATGGAGTTCTCCTGGGTGTCGAAGGAGTACGGGTGCCCGGTGCGCGCGTCGGCGCCGACGACACCGGCGTCGGAGAGCATCGACGCGTACTCGCCGCTGCGTGAGTCGACGTTGAGGTCGCCCGCGAGCAGCACTTCCTCGTCGGCGGGGATGTTCTTGGCGTCCAGGAACGCGTCGATGGCCTTGAACTGCCGGCTGCGCATCGCCGCCGCCTCACCCGCACCGCACCCGGGATCCGTGGACTGCGCGTGCGTGCCGACCACGTGCACCTCGGTGCCGTTCACGTCCAGGACGACGTACGCGAAGCCCTTGTTGGACCACCAGTCCGCGCCGCACGCGTCCTTGTAGACGTACTGCTCCTTGTGCACGATCGGCCACTTGCTCAGCACGGTGACCCCGCCGTCCTCGGGCGTGGTGGACGAGTACGCGCCTCCTGTCGCGTCCCAGCCGTCCTTGCTGCGGCCCACCACCGGTGTCTGGTACGGGTATTCGGCCGCGGCCGCGCTCTTCAGCGCGTTCGAGGCGGAGTTGTCGAACGCCTCCTGGAGGACGACCACGTCGTTGCCGTGGAAGAAGGCCGTCTTCGGGATCTCCGCGGCCCGGTGGTCCTGGCCCCAGTTCGGGTACAGGTTCTTGCTCATGAGGAAGACGTTGTACGTCAGGACCTTCAGCGCCGGTGCCTGCCCGGCTGCCGACGCGGGTGCGGAACCGGCGAGCGCCGCCGCGGGCAGGGCGAGGGCGAGCACGGCCGCGCCGAGGGCACGGCGAGGTGCGAAGAGCGTCACTGGATCTCCCTGTGGGTGAAGGGGGGTTGAGTGGCGCCGCACATCAAATCACCTGGGATTACCCATAGGTAACACCCATGCGGGCAACAGATGGCACACAGGGGAGGAGGTGGGGAGTCCGGTTGGGCGGAGACCGCGACCTCGTCGAGTGAGGGGTGTCCCACCGGGGCAGCCCCAGCACGACCAGCAGCCCGAGGGCCGGGATGATCGTGCCCGGGAGCGCCGCCGCCTGCCACAGCTGCCCCTCGGAGGCCCAAGCGGACAGCCGACGGCCGTGCGAAGGGCTCCGGGGGCAGGGGGGAGTGGCCGAGCGGGTTACGAGGCGGAGCGGAGGCCGCTCTCGCCGTCGCCCTGGTCGGGCTGGCAGGTGCGGCACAGTTCGTGATCCCCGTCGCGGGTGACGACGGTTCCCCATCCGAGGCACTGCGTGCAGTCGCGGGCGAGACGCACGTCGGGGTGGGGAGAGGGGAAGGGGCTGTGGTGGGCTCCGTAAGCCATACGGGAAGCGGCTCCTTGATTTCGCGGGGTCGCGGGCCGGATAGCTTCGATTATGTCCTATTTTTCCCCTATGTCAGTGACGGGTGTCACTGCGTGCCACCTTTCAGCCCAGATTTCCCAGCCGAGCGTCCCGCCACAGGTCCACACCACCGTCGGTGGCGTACTTGTCGATCTCGGCCAGTTCCTCGGCGCTGAAGTCGAGGTTCTCCAGCGCGACCACGTTCTGCTCCAGCTGCTCGACCCGGGACGCGCCGATGACCAGCGAGGTGACCCGCTCGTCCCGCAGTGCCCAGGCCAGCGCCATCTGGGCCAGGGTCTGCCCGCGCCGGGCGGCGATGTCGTTCAGGGAGCGCAGCCGCTGCCGCATGTCGTCGGTCAGCCACGCCGGGTCGAACGACGTGCCGGCCGCGGCCCGCGACCCCTCGGGCACGCCTTCGAGGTAGCGGCCGGTCAGCAGGCCCTGGGCGAGCGCCGTGAACCCGATGACGCCGAAGCCCTCCTCCTCGGCCGCGTCCAGCAGGCCGTCGGTCTCGATCCAGCGGTTGACCATGCTGTACGACGGCTGGTGGATCAGCAGCGGGGTGCCCAGCTCGCGCAGGATCGCGACCGCCTGCCGACTGCGCTCGGCGTCGTAGGAGGAGATGCCGACGTACAGGGCCTTGCCCTGGCGGACGGCCGTGTCGAGCGCGCCCATCGTCTCCTCCAGTGGCGTGCTCGCGTCCAGCCGGTGTGAGTAGAAGATGTCCACGTAGTCCAGGCCCATGCGGCGCAGCGACTGGTCCAGCGAGGCCAGCACGTACTTGCGGGAGCCGCCGCCCTGTCCGTAGGGGCCGGGCCACATGTCCCAGCCGGCCTTGGTGGAGACCACCAGCTCGTCCCGGTACGGCGCGAGGTCCTGCTTCAACAGCCGGCCGAAGTTGATCTCGGCCGCCCCGTACGGCGGACCGTAGTTGTTGGCCAGGTCGTGGTGGGTGATCCCGAGGTCGAAGGCGCGCAGGGCGATCTCGCGCTGGGTCTCGAAGGGGCGGTCGTCGCCGAAGTTGTGCCAGTAGCCCAGCGACAGGAGCGGGAGGTCCAGTCCCGAGCGGCCGGTGCGGCGGTAGCGCATGGTGCCGTTGTAGCGATCGGGGTCCGCGACGTGGTTCATCGGGTCGTCTCCGGGTGGTGCCGTAGGGGTGCCCATTGTGTGCGAAGGTGCTTGTCCACCCTGCGCCTTCATGATTCGTAAGTCCAACCGCTGCCTCGCATGGCATTGAGCGGTCCGGTTTCTGAATCGGGCACGGTACGGCCGCGCTGTTCGATCCTACGAACTTTTCCCGAGACGGGTTACCAGCCTCCTCCGTATTTGATAGGAAACTTTCCTACCAGTGCCGTACGAACCAACTTCCCACCCCCCACCCCTACTTGGAGTCCTAGTGGAGCACACAGAGCGCGAATCGGCAGTCTCCGCCCGTCTCTCCCGCCGGACCGTCGTCGCCGTCCTCGGCGCCGTCGCCTCCGGCGCCCTGCTCGGCGTCGAGCGCGTCGCGGCGGCACCGGCTGCCGCGCCCGGCCTCGACGACCCGGCGAAGAAGGAGACAGCCATGCAGCTGGTCTCCAGCGCGGAGAACTCCTCGCTCGACTGGAAGGCCCAGTACAAGTACATCGAGGACATCGACGACGGCCGCGGCTACACCGCCGGCATCATCGGCTTCTGCTCCGGCACCGGCGACATGCTCGACCTCGTCCAGCTCTACACCGACCGCAAGCCCGGCAACGTCCTGGCCAAGTACCTGCCGGCCCTGCGCCGGGTCAACGGCAGCGACTCGCACAGCGGCCTGGACCCCAACTACCCCAAGGACTGGCGCAAGGCCGCCCAGGACTCCGCGTTCCAGCAGGCGCAGAACGACGAACGCGACCGCGTCTACTTCAACCCCGCGGTCGCCCAGGGCAAGGCGGACGGGCTGCGCGCCCTCGGCCAGTTCACCTACTACGACGCCATCGTGATGCACGGCGACGGCGACGACCCCACCAGCTTCCGCAACATCCGCAAGCGAGCCCTGCGCAGCGCCAAGCCGCCGGCGCAGGGCGGGAACGAGACGACGTATCTCAACGCCTTCCTCGACGCCCGGGTGTGGGCCATGAAGCAGGAGGAGGCGCACAGCGACACCAGCAGGGTCGACACCGAACAGCGGGTCTTCCTGCGCAAGGGCAACCTCGACCTGAACACCCCGCTGGACTGGAAGGTGTACGGGGACAGCTACCACATCGGCTGACGGCCTAGGCCGGACGCGGCAGGTCCACGGCACCGGCCACCGGAAGCGTCGCTTCCAGTGCCGTGGCCTGCCGTGCTGTGAGGCGCTGGACCACGGCGATCGCCAGGGCACCCGCGGCCAGGTTCAGGGCTATGGACACGAGGAGGAGGGCGAGCGAAGTCCCTCGTTCCACCCGGGTGCCCACGGTGACGACCAGCGCGTGCCCGACCCAGGTCGCCCACCAGACGTTCACCAGCACCCGGTCCCGCCCCTCGGGCGTTCCGGGTCCGCTCGCCCGCTGCACGTCGAGGACCAGCCCGCGCGGAGCCCAGAGGTTCAGCACCGGGATCAGCCAGGCGGCCACGGCCCAGGCGGCGGATCCGCGGACGGTCCCGGGGGAGAGGAGGACGGCGTTGCGCCGGCAGCGGCTGAACCACACCAGGAACAGCACGATCGCGGCCGTCATCACGTACACGTGCACCATCGAGGCGCGCCCCGACGCGCTCAGGGACGTGTCCCGCGGATGAAGGAGGTTCGCTCGTACGGTCACCGCCCGGTAGGCGTCCGTCGCGACAGCCGCGGCCACGGCGGCCTGGGCGCAACGGGCAAGCGGCCATGGGGCCTTGACGATGGGTGCGGACACGGTGGGACACCTGTCTGTCGGAGGCGGCACGCGGGCGCGTGCGCGGTGGCGGTCGGGTCGGAAGATCGGCGGACCGGATCATAGGGCAGACGGCCCAGGTCCGCTCCCCGGGTCGGTGGCGCACTCGCCTGCCCGACCCCTGACGAGGAAAGATGGGGCCCGAGCCATCGATCACACCGATGCGGAGGAGCGGACTCATGCCGCACGAGCGAGCCGGCCGGCCGGCCGGTCCCGAGGACCTTGTCGACGTGGCCCGGCTGGTCACGGCGTACTACGCGCTGCACCCCGACCCCACCGACCCGGGGCAACGGGTGGCATTCGGCACCTCGGGGCACCGGGGTTCGTCCCTGGCGACCGCCTTCAACGAGGACCACATCGCCGCCACCAGCCAGGCCATCTGCGAGTACCGCGCCGCCGAGGGCGTGGACGGGCCCCTGTTCCTCGGCGCCGACACGCACGCCCTGTCCGAACCCGCGAAGGTCACCGCCCTGGAGGTGTTCGCGGCGGGCGGCGTGACCGTGCTCATCGACAGCGCGGACGGTTACACCCCCACGCCCGCGATCTCGCACGCGATCCTCACCCACAACCGGGGCCGCACCTCAGGCCTCGCCGACGGCGTGGTGGTCACCCCCTCGCACAACCCGCCCGCCGACGGCGGCTTCAAGTACAACCCGCCCAGCGGCGGCCCGGCGGCCTCCGAGGCGACCTCCTGGATCCAGGACCGGGCCAACCAGATCATCGCCGGCGGCCTGAAGGACGTACAGCGCCTGCCCTACACCCGTGCGCTCGCGGCCGACACGACCCAGAGGTACGACTTCCTCGGCGCCTACGTCGGGGACCTGCCGAACGTCCTCGACCTCGACGCGATCCGCGCGGCCGGCGTGCGCATCGGCGCGGACCCGCTCGGCGGAGCGTCCGTGGCCTACTGGGGCCGGATCGCCGAGGAGCACGGCATCGACCTGACCGTGGTCAACCCGCACACCGACCCCACCTGGCGGTTCATGACGCTGGACTGGGACGGCCAGATCCGCATGGACTGCTCCTCGCCCTACGCGATGGCTTCCCTCATCGAGCAGCGCGACCGCTTCCGCATCGCCACCGGCAACGACGCCGACGCCGACCGGCACGGCATCGTCACCCCCGACGCGGGCCTGATGAACCCCAACCACTACCTCGCGGTCGCGATCTCCTACCTCTACCGGCACCGCGAGCAGTGGCCCGCCGACGCGGGAGTAGGCAAGACGCTCGTCTCCTCCACGATGATCGACCGCGTCGCCGCCGACCTGAACCGTCAACTGGTCGAGGTGCCCGTCGGGTTCAAGTGGTTCGTGGACGGACTGGCCGGCGGCACCATCGGGTTCGGCGGCGAGGAATCGGCCGGCGCGTCCTTCCTGCGCCGCGACGGCTCGGTGTGGACCACCGACAAGGACGGCATCCTCCTCGCGCTGCTCGCCTCCGAGATCACGGCGGTCACGGACAGGACGCCGTCCGAGCACTACGCCGACCTGACCGCCCGCTTCGGCGAACCCGCCTACGCCCGCATCGACGCCCCCGCCACACGCGAGCAGAAGGCGCTGCTGGCGAAGCTGTCCCCGGCCCAGGTCACCGCCGACACCCTCGCCGGAGAGGCGGTCACCGGCGTCCTCACCGAGGCACCGGGCAACGGCGCCGCCATCGGCGGGATCAAGGTCACCACCGCCAACGCCTGGTTCGCGGCCCGCCCTTCGGGCACCGAGGACGTCTACAAGGTCTACGCCGAGTCGTTCCTCGGCCCCGACCACCTCGCCCGGGTGCAGGAGGAGGCCAAGGGCGTGGTCCTGACCGCGCTCGGCGGCTGAGCCCCCAGGGCCGTACGACGACGACACGACGACGACACGACGGCCTCCGCGACCGGTGCGACCGATGCGACCGGTGCGCGGAGGCCGATACCGCCGATCCTGCGTCTGCTCAGCCGCGTCCGCGACCCCGCTCCAGCCGGTCCAGCACGGCCTGTGCCATGGCGGCCTCGCCCTTGGCGTTGGGGTGTGCGGGGGCCGCGGGCGAGGCCGGCTGCAGCGGCTCGATCCAGCGGTCCGCGGGCGCCTTGCACATGTCGTGGCCGACCGTGGGGCCGTAGGTGTCGACGTACTCGGCCCGGTTCCACGCGGCGACCAGACGCAGCATCAGGTTCAGCCGCTTCTCGGTGTCCCGCAGATAGGGGAAGTCCCGCTGCGCGAACGGCACCGAGGGGAAGCAGCCGCTGCCGTCGTCCGGCAGCAGGTCCGGATAGCCGACGAGGACCACCCGCGCGTGCGGCGCCCGGGCGTGCACGGCCCGCAGCACCCGGTCGATCTTCGGCGCGGTCTCCAGGACGGTGAGCGCCAACTGGTCGTAGCCCCCGGCCCTGTACGAGCGCTCGCAGGGGTTGCCCGTCGGGTCCTGGGCGCCGAGGCGGGCACAGGTGCCGATGATCGAGCCGAAACCGACGTCGTTGCCGCCGATCTGCACCGTCACCAGGTCGGTGTCCCGTCCCAGCGCGTCGAGCTGGGGTGCGTTGGTGCCCTGCGGCTTCCACATCTCGTTCGTCGTGGCCCCGGCGCAGCTCACGTCCTTGAACACGGTCGCCTCGCGCTGCGCGGCCACGAGCGAGGGGTAGTTGTGGTCGGAGCGGGCGCAGTTGGCGTCCGTCTGGCGCGGGATGAGCGGGCCCGAGGTGTAGGAGTCCCCGAGGGAGACGTAGGTGAGATCGCGGCCGTGTGCCGCCGCGGGCACCGTCGACGCGGCGACGAGGGCGCAGCCCCCCAGCGCCGCCCCCAGCACGGCGGTTCGCCGCCGGCCTCTCGCCCCGTCCGTCACATGCGTGTCGTTCGCCATGGATTCCTCCCCCTGAGGACGTGACATCGCACGGCCCCGCCGTAAGGGCGGTCCGCGCGTTCAACTGGGTCTGTATACCGTCCGGTAGGTCTCACGGACCAGAAGCGGGAAGCAACATTCGCGCCGGGTAGGGGGGTGAGTGCGGCGTGGGTGTGGCGGCATGGCGGCGCAGTTGCGCGCCGCCGACCGTGACCCCGCGGCGGTCCTCAGGCTCGGCGACCTGTCCGCCCACCGCGACTTCGTGGACGTACGCGACCTCGCCCGGGCGGTCGCCCTCGCGGCCATCGCTCCCGGTCCGCTCCCGCCCGTGCTCAACGTCGGCGGCGGACGGGCCGTGCCGGTACGGGAGTTGGTGCGGGGCCTGGCCCGGCGGGCGGACTTCCGGGGGCGGCTGGAGGAAAACGTCGATCGCACGGCCGGTTCGGCCCGCTCCGCCCGGGTGTCGTGGCAGTGCTCCGGCATCACGGCCGCCGACCGCGCCCCCGGCCGGCGGCCCGTCCACGGGCTGGACGACGCCCTCGACGCCCTGTGGGCGGCCACGGCCGAGAACGGGCAGGTGCCATGAGCCTGTTGATACCGCTGTACGTGCACCCGGCCGAGGACCCCGGCGCCTGGCGCCGGCTGATCACCCCGGCCGCCCGCACCCACGCGGTCGTGCTCAACCCCGCCAACGGACCGGGCGCCGCTCCCGACCCCGCCTTCACGGCGGCAGCCCGGGCGCTCCGAGCGGCGGGCGCCCGTCTGCTCGGGTACGTCGACACCGACTACGGCGTCCGGGACCGTGCCGAGGTCGTCGAGGACGTGCGCCGGCACCAAAAGTGGTACGCGGTCGAGGGCTGTTTCCTCGACCGCGTCACCGCGACCGCGGAGGGCCTGCCGGCCTGCCGGCGCCTGGTCCGGGAGTTACGACGCCTCGGCGCGGGGACGGTCGTCCTCACCCCGGGGGTGCACCCGGCCTCCGGCTACATCCGTCTCGCCGACCTGACCGTCACCTTCGAGGGTCCCTGGCCCACGTACGTCTCGGCGTTCACCCGGCCCGTCTGGACGGCACGCCACCCGCCGGAGCGGTTCTGCCACCTCGTCCACGGCGTACCCGAGGCCCTGGTCCCGCTCGCCGTCCGCACCGCGCACGAGCGAGGCGCGGCGGTCTGCGGACCGGTCACGGGCGAACCTCCCGACCCCTGGGCCGAGTTGACGCCGGCGTCAACCGGGGCGGTGGGATGACCAGCGGAGACGGTGTGGAAAGCTGCGAGGGTCCGCACCAGCGCAACGGAGGAGAGCCACCGGCATGGCCATCATCCACCACACCACCGTGAAGCCGACCAAGGTCGAACTCCTCGCCACCTGGCTGCCCACCCGGCCCTGGTACCGAGGCGGTCCGGACGCCCCCGTGCTGACGAAGTCCGGCGGCTTCCGGCTGGACGACCCGGAGGGCGAGGTCGGGATCGAGCTCATGGTGGCCACCGACACCTCCACCCCCGAGTCGACCGCCTACCTGGTCCCGCTCACCTATCGCGGCGCGCCACTGGAGGGGGCGGAGCACGCGCTCGTCGGCACGATGGAGCACGGCGTGCTGGGCAAGCGCTGGGCCTACGACGGCTGCCACGACCCGGTGCTGGTCACCGAACTGCTCTCGCTGATCGAGGGCAAGGCGCAGGCGATGGCCCAGTCCATCAGCGACACCCCCGACCGCGAGGTGACCCGCTCCTACGAGGGCGAGCCGTTCTCCCTGGATGACTTCACCCCGCGGCCCACCGACGACGAGCAGGGCACCCACCTTTCCGCACCGCACGGCACGACCCTCCACCTCCACCGCGTCCTGCAGCCCGTCCCCGACAACCCGCCGCTGCCCGCGCAGGGAGTGCTCGGCCATGTCGCGAGCGGCTGGCCGGGACCGGACGGCACCCGGCTGCGGGCGGTGTTCATGGTCCTGGACACCCACTGATCCCACCGCCTTCGGGGAGATCGACATGCCGGGGGCCGGCGGCCGGGGTGTAGTGGGGCGGAGGAAGGTGAGCCCATGCCCGGAC
Source organism: Streptomyces sp. NPDC001410 (assembly GCF_042895235.1). Taxonomy (NCBI): domain Bacteria; kingdom Bacillati; phylum Actinomycetota; class Actinomycetes; order Kitasatosporales; family Streptomycetaceae; genus Streptomyces; species Streptomyces sp. NPDC001410. The sequence continues at coordinate 123,541 of NZ_JBIAWE010000018.1, read as the reverse complement.
GCCCCGGCCGCCCCGATCCGCTCCCGAAGGCGCTCCTCGTCGTGACCGCCGCCACGGGCATGGTCGACGCGGTGGCCTACCTGGGGCTCGGGCAGGTCTTCACCGCCTTCATGACCGGCAACATCCTCTTCCTCGGCTTCTCCCTCGCCGGCGCGGCAGGGCTCTCGCCGATCGGATCCGGTACGGCGCTCACGGCGTTCAGCGTCGGCGCCGTCGCCGGCAGCCGTCTGGGCGCCGCCACATCCGAGCGGCGCCGCCGCTGGCTGCTCACCTCGGCCGCCGCCGCGGCCACCCTTCTCGTGGCAGCGGCGCTGACCGCGATCGGCCTGCGCCCCGTCGGCCAGGACCCCGAACCACGCCACTACGCCGTGACCGCGCTGACGGCGCTGGCCATGGGGCTGCGCAGCGCGACGATGTGGCGCCTCGGAGCGGTCCTGAACACCACGCTCGTCACCGGCACCCTCATCACCCTGATCAGACGGTCGCCCCTGGGCGGCGGAACCGGAGACAGCGCCCAGCGCTACCGCGTCGGCGGCCTGCTGGCGGTCCTGGTGGGCGCGGTCATCGGCGCCCTGCTGCTGCGGGTGAGCATGACCGTGGTCCTGCTGCTCGCCGCGGCGGGCGTGTTCTCCGGCATCGGGGGATACGTGGCGCATCCGGCGTCGCGGTCCTGACCCTCACCGCACCACCGCACGGCATCAGGAGCACCGCCACCCACTTTCCGTGGCCTTCTGGCATGCCCTGGTCAAATCTGTCACCCTTTCGGCAGTCCTCGCCCTGACCCCATGAGGGCGCGGCGCCCCACCCCGCACAGCGATCGCGCAACCCCAACCCCGCGGCCGCCCCGGCGCACCCCAGCCGGCCGGGCGGCCATCGAGCAGGCCGGAATCCCGGCCGCCGCAAAGGAGTAGCGTGTGAGATCGACCCCCCACAAGGCCCTCGGCGCCGGTGCCCTCACCGTCGCCGCGCTGGCCGCCCTCTCCCTCCCCGTCACCCCCGCCGCCGCCCAGCCCGCCGAACAGCCGGTGGCCGCCGCCTGCACTCCGACGCAGACGGTCACCAACGGCGGCTTCGAAAGCGGTACCTCGCCCTGGACCCAGTCCTCGTCCAGTGTGATCACCAGCCGCACCGGCGAGAGCGCCCACGGCGGTTCCTCCTTCGCCTGGCTGAACGGTGTCGGCAGCACCCACACCGACACGCTCTCCCAGAGCGTCACCATCCCGAGCGGCTGCAGCACCGCCACCCTCACCTTCTGGCTGCACATCGACACCGACGAGACGACCTCGTCCACCGCGTACGACAAGCTGACGGCCAAGATCGGCAGCACCACGCTGGCGACCTACTCGAACCTCGACGACAACACCGGCTACGTGCAGAAGTCGTTCGACGTGTCGTCGTTCGCGGGCCAGACCGTGAACGTGTCCTTCACCGGAACCGAGGACTACAGCCTCCAGACGAGCTTCGTCCTGGACGACATCGCCCTCGCCACCTCCGGCGACACCACCCCGCCCCCGGCGGACTCGACCCGCACCCCGGCCGCGCCCTCCTACACCGTCAGCCTCAGCAGCGACACGAGCGGCACCGTCTGGAACGGGCACGAGAGCGTGTCCTTCACCAACGCCTCCGCCACCGCGCTCAGCGAGGTGTACCTGAGGCTGTGGGACAACTACCACGGCACCTGCTCGGCGATGCCGATCACGGTCACCAACGTCACCGGCGGCACCGCGGGCGCCCTCTCGGTGGACTGCACCGCCCTGAAGGTCACCCTGCCGACGCCGCTGAACCAGGGTCAGACCGCCACCATCGGCTTCGACCTGGGCATCACCGTGCCCAGCGGCGCCGACCGGTTCGGTCACGACGGCGCCTTCAGCTTCATCGGCAACGCCCTGCCCGTCCTCGCGGTCCGCGACAGCGCGGGCTGGCACCTGGACCCGTACACCAACAACGGCGAGTCCTTCTACTCCCTGGCCGCCGACTTCAAGGTGACCCTCGACCACCCCAGCACCCTGCTGGTCCCGGCCACCGGCGCCTCCACCGACACCCCCGGCTCCAGCGGCCGTACGGTCACCACCGCCACCGCGTCCAAGGTCCGTGACTTCGCCTGGGCCGCCGGGCCCTTCACCAAGATCTCCGGCACCTCGCCCGGCGGCGTACCGGTGAACATCTACTCCGTCTCGGGGATCAGCTCCTCCAGCGCCCAGTCGATGCTCAGCACCGCCAAGACCGCCGTCGACGCCCACGCGGCACGCTTCGGCGCCTACCCCTACGGCGAGCTGGACGCGGTCATCGACAACAACTACTGGTTCGGCGGAATGGAGTACCCCGGCTTCGTCCTCGACCTGGTCAGCACCACGGCGCTCACCCATGAGATCGGCCACCAGTGGTGGTACGGCATCGTCGGCGACGACGAGTACACCAGCCCGTGGCTGGACGAGGCCTTCACCGACTACGCCACCGACCTGGCCCTCGGCAAGACCGGCAGCAACTGCTGGAGCAGCGTCTCCTGGGCCTCCAGCGCGGAGAAGATCACCAACTCGATGGCCTACTGGGACGCGCACTCGTCCCGGTACTCCACCGTGGTCTACGGCTACGGCAAGTGCGCCCTGCACGACTTGCGGCGCGTCCTCGGCGACACGGCGATGACCAAGCTGCTGAAGGACTACGCGGCCGCGCACTGGTACGGCGTCTCGACCACGGCCGAGTTCAAGGCGGCCGCCCAGGCCGCCACCAGCACCGACCTGACCTCCTTCTGGACCCAGCACCGCATCGACGGCTGACCCGCACCGGCCGGTCATGGGCGGCGCCGTGCCCGGCGCCGCCCATGACCATGCGGGTAGGACGACCCAGCCACTCACTTGGCGTAAATACCCGGCCGATATGGCGTAGTTGGACGGGATCCGGAGTGCGGGGCGGCCCGCCTGCGGGTCTGATGGATCCCGTGACGAGCCAAATATGCCGAAACCGCCGCCGCTCGCGCTGGTCCGTGGCCAGCGCCCTGACCGGCCTCCTGCTGACCCTGTCGATCCCCGCGGCCGTGCCCTCGGCGGCCGAGTCCACAGTCGAGCGCGGCAGCGCCTACATGGGCATGGGGGTACTCGCCCACGACGGCGAAGCCGCCACCGACGACGACGCCCCCGTGTCGGTCCCCCGGGCGACCCAGACCGAGGGCGTGGACGTCGCCAGCTACCAGGGCGACGTCGCCTGGAGCACCCTGTGGAACAGTGGCGTGCGCTGGGCCTACACCAAGGCCACGGAGGGCACGTACTACTCGAACCCCTACTTCGCGCAGCAGTACGACGGCTCCTACGACGCCGGCATGATCCGCGGCGCCTACCACTTCGCGACCCCGGACACCACCAGTGGGGCCGAGCAGGCCGACTACTTCGTCGACCAGGGCGGCGGCTGGTCCAGGGACGCCAAGACCCTGCCCGGCGCGCTCGACATCGAGTGGAACCCGTACGGAGACGCCTGCTACGGCAAGTCCAGGAGCGGCATGGTCAGCTGGATCCGCGACTTCCTGGACCGCTACAAGGAGCGCACCGGCCGCGAAGCCGTCATCTACACCGCCACCAGCTGGTGGAGCGACTGCACCGGCAACTACGCGGGCTTCGGTGACACCAACCCGCTCTGGATCGCCCGATACGCCTCGTCGGCGGGGACGCTGCCGGCGGGCTGGTCGTCGTACACCATGTGGCAGTACACCTCCTCCGGCCCGACCGTCGGGGACCACGACCGGTTCAACGGCTCCCTGGACAAGGTGAAGAACTTCGCCACCGGCTGACGCGCCGCCGGCACCGCCGACAACCCCGCCCGCACCAGAGCCTCGGCGATGGTGCGGGCGGGGTTGTCCGGCAGGTCCTGTGACAACGACCGTCCCGCCCCGGTCGAGCCGAGCGGAGAGGGCAGGATTTGAACCTGCGTGGGCCGTGAGGCCCGACCTCGAGACGTGCTCGCCGGTCCCCGATAAGCCACTCCGGGCACCTCTCCTCGCTCCCGGCCCGGTCGCCCGTGCCGTTCACGAGAACAACAGTGACAGGGACCGCTGACGGCACGCTGACACTCCGGGCCGGGACCGGCCTGCCGTCAGGTCACGTCCGAGGCGGCCCTCGTCACTGGCCCACCCGTCCGTCGACGCACTCGCGCAACAGGTCGGCGTGCCCGCAGTGCCGGGCGTACTCCTCGATCCTGTGCACCAGCAGCTCCCGGACCGAGATCGCGTCCTTGCCCAACCGCTCGCCCAGATCCGGGTGCTCGGCCAGCGCGGCGTCGGTCGCGGCCTGCTCGCGCTCCAGATCGGCGTACGCGGCGTCGACCACGGCCTGCTCGGCGACGGCTCCGTCGAAGTCCCCGTCACGCACGCCGTACAGCTTCGGCAGCGGGTCGCCGTCGGTGATCCAGCCGCGCCAGTCCCGCTCCACCTCGGCGAGGTGCCGCACCAGGCCGAGCAGCGACATCGTGGACGGCGGAACCGACCGGCGGGCCAGCTGCTCCGCGTCCAGGCCCTCGCACTTCATCCGCAGGGTCAGGCGGTAGCTCGTCAGGTAGTCCTCCAGCGTCGCCAACTCGCCCTCCGGAACGGGTCCTTCGCGGGGATCGTCGTCCGGGTCGGTCCACATGTCGGGATAGACGGTTGCCTGGGTCCACCGCGCGGGTTCTTCACTCATGAGTCGCATGGTCGTCTGTCGGGGCCCGGCCTCGCCATCGAGTTATCGCTCGTTTCTTGCCACAACTGGTTTGTGATGCAAAGCTGATTGCATGACAGAAGCTTCGGTGCCGTCGTCGGGCACTCCTCACGAAGTCCTCGCCGGCCTGGGCGAGTTGACCCGCAAGGTCCGCACTGCCCAACGCGGCGCCTGGTTCCCCCTCCTGCTGCTCGGCGCGCTCACACTGGGCGGAATCCTGGTCAGCCGCTTCACCTTCAAGGTCGAGACCGTTCCCTGCCCGGCGAACGCCCCCGCGACAGGCGGCGGCTGCACCCTGATCACGCAGGGCTCGCCGGTCTACTGGCCTCTCGGACTCGCCCTCGCCTACGCCGCGACGGCGTTCTTCTACATCCGCCGCTCCCGCAACCGCGGAATCGGCACCCCGGTCCGGCCGTACATCCTCACCGGGATCGCCCTGGTCGGCCTGGTGACCGTCATCGAGATCTGGAGCATCCGTCAGGGGATGCCCAGGCCCGGCGCCCCGGTCGACCTGTTGGGCCTGCGGCTCGATCCCACCTCCGGGGTGACGAAGTTCCTCGTGCGACTCACCGGGAGCCCCGCAACCGTCGGGCTGCCGCTGCTGGTGCTGTCCTGGGTGGAACGCAGCCGCACCCTGCTGCTGCTCACCATGGTGTACCTGGCCGTCCTGCTGGTGCCGCTCACCGACGGCTGGGCGGGGATCCCCTTCACCTCGCACTGGTCCGCCCTGCCCCACTTCGGCGTCCCCGGTGTGCTGCTCCTGCTCGGCGCCCTCGGTTTCGGCCTGGCCGAGCTGTTCCGCCGGCGCGACGTCTCATGACCACCGAGCCGGATCAGCACCCGGTCAACAGCCTCGACGACGTCGTCCACCAGCGCGTCCGCCTCGGCATCCTCACCGTTGCGCACCAGGCGCGCCGTGTCGAGTTCGGTTTCCTGCGCACGGCCCTCGGCCTCACCGCCGGAAACCTCAGCCAGCACCTGGCCGTTCTGGAGAAGGCCGGACTGATCCACATCGAGAAGGGCTACGAGGGCAAACGCGCCCGCACCTGGCTCTCCCTCACCCCCGCCGGCGACCGCGCCCTGAAGGACGAGGTCACCCAGCTCAAGCGACTCATCCACCAGATCGAACAAGGCGGTTCAGCGCAGGAGTCCTAGCCCGGACACAGGGGAAGCACGGCCGTCACGATCAACTCCCGTCGCAGCTCGGCGGGACAGCATGCCGAACACCGTCCAAGAAACCTGGGGAGGGTACGTGACCATCAAACCGGTCACCGCCAAGAAGGACATGACACGCCGTCACATGCTCGGAGCGGTGCTGGGCATCGGTGCCGGGGTCGCCCTACCCCTCGGCGTCGCAGGTCAGGCCTGGGCGGCTGCGACCGCCCCTGGCCCGGTGCAGCCCACGCTGCCGGCACCCTCCGGACCGCACCCCGTCGGCACGGTACCGCTGCACCTCGTCGATGCCTCACGCACGGATCCCGTGGCCGGCCCCGGGCATTACCGGGAGTTGATGGCGAGCGTCTGGTACCCCGCCCGGGACGTCCACCGGTATCCGCTCGCCCCCTGGACGTCCCCCGCCGTGCTGCGCGCACTGCTCACCTCCGCGGACTTCCCGGCCGACATCGCGGTGCCACCGCTCACGGCCGGCCACCAGAGCGCCCCGGTGTTGCGAACCGGCCGACGGTTGCCCGTCGTCGTCTTCTCGCACGGCGCGCACGATCACCGTGCGGACACCACCATCGTGGTCCAGGAGCTGGCCAGCCATGGGTATGTGGTGGTCACGGTGGATCACACGTACGACGCGTTCAGCGAGTTCCCCGACGGCCGGCTCATCGTCCCGCTCGAAGACCCGAAGTACGGGCTGGGACCCCGGGACTTCGCCAGGGACATCCGGTTCGTGCTCGACTGCGTCGAGGACCTCGCCTCCGGGTGCAACCCCGACGCCGACCGGCGGCCGCTGCCGGAGGGGCTGCTCCACGCCCTCGACCGGCATCGGATCGGCATGTTCGGCTGGTCGAAGGGCGGAACGGCGACCGCATGGGTCATGAGCCAGGACCAGCGCGTCCGGGCGGGGCTCAGCATCGACGGCCCGATGCAGCCCGTGGTCACCACCGACCTGGATCGGCCGTTCATGATGATGACGGCCGAGTTCCCCCGGGCCACGCAGCCGAGCGTCGCCGAGTTCTGGTCGCACCTGCGGGGCCGGCGGCTCAACATCCAGGCGGAGGGGGCAGCTCACTCGTCGTACTGCGACGTCCAGGTCCTGATCCCGCAGCTGGCCCAAGCCGTCGGGATGAGCGACGAGGACCTTCGGGGCTGGATCGGCACCCTCGATCCCGCCCGGGCGGTGCGGATCCAGCAGGCCTACCCGCTCGCGTTCTTCGACCTGCACCTGCGGCACCACCGGCAACACCTGCTGGACGGCCCGAGTGCGGGCTTCCCGGAGGTGAAGTTCATTCCGTGAAGCGGCCGTCGTGCGCGCGTAGTCGGCGGGGCCGGCGTTCCATGGCCGGAAAGCGACGGCTGACGCCGTGACTCCGCCGCTAGCCTCCCTCCGTGACGCAACGGTGGAAGGCTCACGTCATACGCCATCCCCTCTGGGGCGCGGCCGAGTTGACGCTCGCCTGGCATGCGGTGCTGCTGCTGTTCGCCAAGGTGGTGCTGCCTCCGCTGGCGCCCTCCTGGTTCCCGGACCTCGGTGCCGCCCTGGTGAACCTGGTCTGCGCGGTCGCGGTGGGATGCGTGCTGTGGCGGTGGGGCTGGCTGCGTCTGTCCGGGGTGTTCAGGCTGGGCCGTGTGCGGCGCTGGTGGCTGGCCGCGCCGATGCTCCTGATCGCCTGCTCCTACGTCACCCAGGGGCTCGACGGCAGCGCCACGGTCGTCGTCAGTTCGCTGCTCTCCCTGCTCCTGGTCGGCGCCAACGAGGAGGTGTACAGCCGCGGTCTGATCCAGCAGACCCTCACCCCGCTAGGTCCGCTCCGTGCCGCCCTCGGGGTGGCGGTGCTCTTCGGCGTCGGTCACCTGCAGAACTACCTGTTCTTCGGCGCTTCGTTGGGCGACACGCTGTGGCAGATGCTCTCCGCGGCCTTCTTCGGCTTCACCTGCGCCGGCCTGCGCTACGCCATCGGCTCGGTGTGGCCGATGGCCTTGGTCCACGCCTGGACGACTTCTTCCAGATCCGCTCACCGGGCGCGGCCCCGGACGCGTGGGAGGCGGTCGTGTACGTCTTCCACGCCGGGTACGGGCTGTGGCTGGTGCGCCGGTACGGTGCCGAGGCCGCCCCCGTGCCGGAGCGTGTCGGCGGTCCGGATCCCGAGGAGAGCGCGGCCGGGGCCGGCGCGCACGGCTGAGCGCGCCGGCCGTCGAGGCGCCCCGCCCACCCCACCCGGTCCCGGCGGTCATGCCGAGCCGATCGGCCAAAACGAACCCGTCCCCGGCCGGTACGCGGGGGCACGGAGCGGGCGCGGCCGGTGGATTCCGGCGACCCGGGCGGAAGGTCAGCCGGGCAGTCCGGTCTGCGTCCGGTGCTGTGTCTTCTTCCCTATGGGCCCTCGTGCGGCGGCGGCAGTCTGCTGGAAAACACGGCTTGGAGGCGCACAGTGACAGCAGGCCCGGCCCCCGCGGGGGCACCGACCGACGGCGACACCCTCACGGCATCCTTCGCGCAGCGCCTGCTGTGGTTCCTGGACCAGCTGGCCGGACATTCGACCGGGTCGATGCTTCCGCTGGTCCTCAGGCTGCGCGGGAGCCTCGACGTGCCGCGCCTGGAGCGGGCCCTGTCCGGGATCGTGGACCGGCACGAGGTGCTGCGCACCCGGTTCACCTTGGTCGGCGGGGAGCCGGTGCCGGTCGTGGACGCCCCCGGCGGGATCACTTTGATCTGCGGTGACGACCGCGTCACCTACGCCGACCTGGACGGCATGACGGGTGGGCTCGCCGCTGCGCTCAAGGCCGCCGGGATCGGCTCCGGCAGCCCGGTGGGCGTGCTGCTGCGCCGCAGAAGGAGCACCGCGCCCGCCTCTCGGCCAGGGTCCGCCACACCCTCGTACGACCCGAGGACCATCAGGTGGCCCTGGCCGACTTCACGGCGGACCCGGCCCGGCCCCGCACCGTCCGCAGCGCGGACGCCACGATCGAGGAGCGCGACGGCCGACTGCTCGTCCGGCTCCCGGGCGGCTCGGCATTCCCCGCGACGGACGTCTTCTCCCACGTGCTGACGACCCTGGCGATGGACCTGTTCCGGCTCCTCCCGGAGACGGACCACTCGCCCCGGGTGAGCGTGGACCGCCTGGTGATCGCCCGGGAGACGTGGCGGGTGGCCGCCGCCCGGGCGGAGTTCGCCGACGACAAGGACGAGGCCCGCCGTTTCGTCCGCGCCCGCCACTGGCGTACCGAACTCGGCCTGCCCCGCTTCGTGTTCGTCGTCTCCCCGACCGAGTCCCGGCCGTTCTACGTCGACTTCGGCAGCCCCGTCTACGTCACCATCCTCGCCAAGGCCCTGCGCCGCCTCGCCGGCAAGGACCCGGAGGGCACGGTCACGATCACCGAGATGCTGCCCCCCGGAACAGACCTGGCTCACCGACGACGAGGGCCGGCGCTACACCTCGGAGCTGAGGTTCGTCGCCTTCGACACCGAGCCCAGGCCGTAGTGTTCGACCACATGCGCGAGCTGGGAGGTGCCTTCATGGCCGAGGAGCCGATCGACCTGATCCGCCTGGAGGGTGGGGGAAACAGCGTCGTCCTCCGGATCACCGGGAAGGAGGCGGGGGAACGTCCTGACGAAACCGACGTCCTGGCCGGGGAGTTCCAGGTCGACACGTGCTTCGTGCGCGGCAGCCTCAAGACCTGGCTCTTCCCGGAGGATCTGCGCCAGTGGCAGCAGGCCCTGGACATGCTGGACGCGGGACAGGACATCGCTTGGCGTGAAGGCACACGCGCCCCATGGCTGTTCATCGAACGGGTCGAGGACGACGACCGGTGCCGAGTCACGATCAGGGACCACTCCATGTCCCTGACGACGGTGACCGTGACCGTCTTGCTGACCGACGCCTGGTTCGACGAGGCGTACGACCGCCTCGACCTGATCTGGAAGGCCTGGCGTCCGAACGAGGACCGAGCCTGACCACCGCCGCGTGACCGGCTCAGTCCAGCAGGGCGGCCGTGAACCTGTCCCGGTTGGCCACCAGCCGGTCCTGGATACGGTCCCAGCGCTGCCACCCGCCGCGCTCGGCCAGCATCCGGAGGTAGGCACGGTCGCCGTCGGCGACCCGGCGGGCCACGAAGGCGCGGCTGGTCTCGGTGGCCTGCTCGACAACTCCCGGCAGTTCGACGCGTTCCCGCTCGCTCAGGCCGTAGCCGTCGGCGAGGATCCGCAGGCGCGCGGGGGCGTCGAGGCCGGCGGGGTAGAGGGCCGACGCGGACTCGGGATCGAGCATGGGGACCCAGTAGCGCGCGGTCATGGCGACGTCCCACAGGGGCCGGCCCGGGGCAGCCAGGTCGAAGTCGATCAGGGCGGCGGCGCGGCCGTCCCGGAAGACCACGTTCTCCGGGCACACGTCGTTGTGGCACAGGAGCGTTCCGCCCTGCGGGTCGGCCAGGTCCCCGGGCCAGTCGACGTGAGGGTCGGCCGGGACGGCCGCGCCGGCCTCGTGGAGGCGGCGCAGGAGGACCCCCACCGACCTGAGTGCGGTCTCCGTCATCGCCCATCGCGGAAAGGGCGGGAGGGCGACCTCACCGGCGACGAAGGTCAGCTGCTCGCGGCCGTCCGGGGTGAGACCGACCGGGACGGGAGCCGCGTCGAAGCCGTGTTCCCGCAGGGCTTGGAGGTGGCGGTGCAGGGCCCGTGCGGTACGGGGTGCGGGACGGTCGACCACCGCACCCCGGCGGAGGACCGCGCCCGCGTTCACCGTGCCTCCGGGCAGCGCCCGGCCGTCTCCTGCCACACCCTCACTCGTCACTCGAGCAACGCTACTCGTGCTGCTAAGGGTGTACGGGGCCCGCGAACGGGGCCAGTTGCCGGAAGCGCTCGTCGAGGGTGACCGTCGGCGTGATGCGGTGCAGCGCGGCCCGCACCAGGGTGAGCGGGTGGTCGGGGAAGAGCGCGTCCCACTGCTCGTCGTCGGCGACGTGACACGGGAGTCCGCCGAACTGCCCGCCGGCGGCGTACGGGTGGGGACGGAAGTAGGCCTCGGGTCCCACCTGGGCCATCACCGTGGCCTCGCGCATCCCGGTCATCGCGCCCTCCGCGGCCTGCACCTTCAGGACCGTGCTGCACCCGGCCTTCGGTACGGTCCACGAGCCGAGGAACACCTGCCCGTGCGGTCCGCCGGGCCGGGGCACCTTCACCAGCTGACGTACCGCCGGGACACCGTGCACGGTGCCGGGCACCGCCTCGATGAGCCCGCCGCCGGCCCGGGCCACGCCCGCCGCGAGCCCGGTCCGCAGGTGTTCCAACTCATGCAGCGGGGCGGGCAGATCGGGGACGAGAGGAAAGAAGTGGATCGACAGGACGAGTCCCGCCGCGTCCGTCCACACGCCGGGCTCACGCTCGGTGAAGCCGGTCAGGTCCAGGCCGGTGATCGGAGTCATGGTGATCATCATGCCGGGTGCGGACGACCCGCCGACGGCCGGGGCTCAGTCGTCCTCCTCCCCGCCGTAGGCCTCGAAGTCCGCGAACTCGACCGGGTCGTCGTCCTCGTCCAGGACACACAGGCCGGGCGTGCTGAGCCGGCCGCGCTGCCAGGCCAGCAGCGTGTCGATCAGACCCTGCTCCAGCGGCGGCCCCTGTTTCGCGTGCCGGGGCCAGAACACGAGCGGCCAGTCGTCGGGTCGGTCGCCCTCGGTGAGCCAGCCCAGGTAGTCGCCGTCGATGGAGTCGGCGATGGGCAGGAAACCGCCGGGCGCCGGGAAGGTGGCGAAGGGATACCACTCCGGGTGGCCGGACTTCAGGTACTCGTAGGCCTCGATCGTCTGGTCCACGAACGCGGTGAAGCGCGGCGCCGTCGTGCGCAGCGGCTCCGGGAACCGCAGCCAACCGCTCCACTCGCCGCTGCCGTACGTCTCCATCAGCCGCACGTACTCCCCGGGCAGGGCCGTGCCCAACTGCTCGAACAGCCCCTCCCAGGTGCCGTCGCCGAGGCGTGGCTCGGCCGGCGGTGGGGTCAGCAGGCGCAGCGCGTCCAGTCCCGTACCGGTCTCCAGGGCGATCAGGCGCTCCTCCTTGCTCAGCCGGGGCGGGACGGGGGCGGGCGGGGTCCACGGTCCGGCGGTGTCGAGGAAGGCGGTGCGCGCGAAGGTGCCGGGCAGGGGGCCCATCAACGGGCCGGGTGGGGAGGGAAGTTCCCAGGTGTCGCGGACGGCGTGGCGCAGGTAGCCGGTGAGCGTGAGGTCGTACCGGTGCCAGGGGAGCAGGCCGCTGCCGGGCACGGGCCCCTGGTGGGCGACGACCACCGTCCACTCGTCGGGGTCGTCGGAGACCGACGTGTCCCAGAACAGCGTGTCGGTGCCCCGGCTGCAGCCCCAGGCGAGCAGCCCGCCCGGCTCAGGGTGCAGCAACGGCCGCTCCTCCGCAGGGAGTTCGCGCGCCTCGATCCGGGCCTCCCGCTGCGTGGCCCGCAGCCACTGGCCGTAGTCGAACCTGCCCGGCTGCACACACGGCACATGGATCCAGAGGAACTCCCCGAAGTCCACCGGCCCGTACCGGTCGGCCAGCAGCTTGTAGTCGGCCGGCAGCCGCGTCCCCAGCCACTCCTCCACGGCCGCCCAGTCGACGGGGACGGGGACGGGCGGGCGTTCGGCGTCCGGCTCGGCGAACTCGGCCAGGTCCACGGTCACGTGCATCCTCCGGTGTGATCATCGAATGGGCAGGATTCTGCCACCGGCGGTCACCACCGGCGGTCACCCCCATACGGTCAGCGCGCTGGTTAGGCTCGGGGCGTGCTCCATGTGGAAATCGTTCAGCTGCTGGTCTCGCCCGTGCACCGGTTCGAGGGTCGCCCGGGCGACGGACTGCCCGAGCTGCCGCCCGACGACCTGGTGACGACCGCCGAGGTCCGCGCGGGACTGGGCATCGTCGGGGACCGGTACTTCAACCACCCCGCCCACCGCAACGCGTCGATCACCCTCATGGCCGTCGAACGCCTGCCGCGGCAGGGCCCGGGCGAGGCCGACCTGCTGCGCACACGTCGTAACGTCCTGCTGCGCGGCGTGGACATCGACGCGTACGTCGGCTCGACGGTCTTCCTCGACTGCGGCACCGGGCCCGTGGACCTGGAGGTACGCAGCGCTGCCCGGCCCTGCGCCTGGATGGACACCACGCTGGGACCCGGAGCGCAGCGGGCGCTGCGCGGCGGCGGAGGAGTGCGCTGTCGGCCGCTGACCGACGGGATCCTGATCGTGGGACCCGCCGTGTTCGGGGTGCGGGAGGCGCAGGAGACGTAGGCGAACCAGGCGCGGCAGATGAGTACGACGACTCAGGCGATGCCCTCCGGAGATCATGAAGGCTGAGGGCATGACAAGCTCCTCGCCCAGCCACTCGCCGATCACCCCGTTCCCGTACCCCGCCCAGGCGCCGCAGCCCGCACCGCGCCGGCCGCGCCGTCGGCTGCTCGTGGGCGCGGTGGCGCTGATCCTCGTCGCCGCGTGCGCGGTGGCCGCCGTCTGGTGGAGCAAGGGCGAGGAGAACGACCCGCTGGCGGGCCGTCCCCGGGTCACCGACACGCGCGCCGGCCTGTCCTACGCCGTGCCGGAAGGCTGGAAGCACGACGCGGCCAAGGACAAGGACCTCATCGACGCCTTCTCCTCGACGATGAGCAGGACCTCCGGCGCGGCCTCCTCGGGCGGCGGCACCGTGCTGGCCGGGCGCGCCGGGCAGACCGTGCCGCGCGCGGAGCTGCGCCGGGCGGCCGAGAGCGCCGCCCGCTCCAACGCCGAGTTCTTCTACCCCGACCGGCCGGCCACCCTGGAGGAGTCGCACGCCACCGAGGTGGACAGCCGGCCCGCCCACACGGCCGTCCTGCGCATCCGGAACGGCGACGACGGCACCGCCCGCCTGGAGATGACCCTGGTGACCGTCGACGACGAACGCACCGCCTTCCTCCTCGCAGTCACCACGGACGAGGCCGACACGCAGATCACGGCGGACATCCACGCGGTCGTCGCCGACGCCACCGTCGACTGATGACACCGATCGCCGGGGTCAGGAACCAGAGGCGACCCACTGCCCCTCGCCGGCACCGGCGTTCGCCCAGGCCGCCTCACGGAGCGGCCGCAGGCCGTTGAGGCGGACGACGACCGTCGAGCCCCCGTGGCCGAGGACGCCGAGCGGCAGCGGCAGGGTGGCCGCGACGTCCCGTCCCGCACGACCAGGCCGCTGATGAACACGGCGGCGTTGACGAGGTTCTGCACCACCAGACGCCGGGCCCGCCGGGAGAGCGCCACCACGGTGGGCACGGAGGCCGGTTCGTCGCGGACGATCACCGCGTCCGCGGTCTCCAGGGCCAGGTCCGATCCGGCGCGGCCCATGGCGATCGCGGTGTGGGCGGCGGCCAGGGCGGGCGCGTCGTCGACGCAGTCACCGACGACCAGCACCTTGCGGCCGGCGCTCTCCCGCTCCTTCACCGCGCCCACCTTGTCCTCGGGCGGCAGCCCGGCCCGCACCTCGGTGATACCGACCTCGCCGGCCCGCCGGGCGGCGGCGCGGGGGGTTGTCGCCGGTGAGCAGCATCGGGCCGCTGCCGGTGAGCGCCGTGAGGGAGCGACGGTGCCGGCGGCGTCGGGTCGCAACCGGTCGGCGATCCCGAGGGCGACGACGGGGACGCCGTCGACGGTGACGAGCACCGCGGTACGGCCGCCGTCCTTCAGATGGGCGGCGAAGGCCTCGGCACCGTCCCGGACGGCGGGCGCCGAGCGGGCTGGTGACAGGTCGTCGTACAGCAGCCGAGCCTGGCGCGCCCACGGCGACCGTACGGCCTTCGATCCTGGCCCGTACGCCGATGCCGGGCGCGGAGACGAAGTCCCGCGCGACGCCGACGACGAGGCACCTCCGCCTCGGCCTGCCCGACACCCCGGACACGGACCGCCCGGCGGGCTGACCGGAGCGAGGGTGGGTACCGGCCGCTGCGCGCCGGACGTCGGCTCGGTCTGACCTGGAGTCCTCCGACGTGGAGGCCTCGCCCCAGGCACGGCAGTGCCCAGTTGGCACCGCAGTGCGGGTGGGCACCTGCCGCTGTGCGCCGGACGCCGGACCGGGGTGACCTGGTGTCCTCCGGTGCGGATGCCTCACCCCAGGCTCGGCGGTGCCCAGTCGGCGTGGCGCAGGATGCCTCGGACCGTCGCCCGGGACGGGGCGAGTCGCAGAGCCGTGTTGCGCAGGGCGACGGCCGCGGGATGGGACAGCTGCTGGCCCATCCGGCCGGCCTGCCGGGCCGCGCGGGCGACCGACTGCGTGCGGGGCCGGCGCTCGGCGTCGTACCGGGCCAGCGCCGCCGCGACCGTGGGGGCGTCGGCGAGCGCGGCGGCCAGCGTGGCGGCGTCCTCCAGGGCCTGGCAGGCGCCCTGGCCTAGATGCGGCGTCATGGCGTGGGCCGCGTCGCCGAGGAACGCGATCCGGCCCGCGACGAAGGTCGGCAGCGGGGTCACCAACTCGTGGATGTCGTGGTGCAGTACGGCCTCGGTCCGGGTCGCCTCCAGGAGCGCCGGGATCGGCGCGTGCCAGCCGCGGAAGCGGGCGCGCAGCATGCCGAGCGGATCCGTATGACGCACTGCGGGCGGGGAGTTGAGCACCGCGTGCCACTCGGCGCGCCCGTCGGCGAAGGCGATGTGGCCGAACTCCGCTCCCTGTCCCCAGGTCAGCTCGAAGTCGCTGCTCAGCTCCACCGGGCGCGCGGTGATGGCGCGCAGGACCGTCGACCCGCTGTACGCGGGGCCGGGATGGTCCGGGAACACCTGGCCGCGCAGCCGACTGCCGACGCCGTCCGCCGCGACGACCAGATCCGCTTCCAGGACACCCGCTCCGGTCGGCACCTCGATCCGGTCGGGAGCCGAGCGGTCGACCGACGGCACGGTGACGCCCACATGCAGGCACTCCGGGGGCAGCGCGGCGCGCAGCAGGCGGTGCAGCGCGGTGCGCGGGATGCCGACGATCGGCGTGCCCAGCTCCCGCGCGAGCGCGGCTCCGTCCATGCGTGCCAGGAGGCCGCCCGAGGGGGTGCGGGTGCCCCCGCTGTACTGCGGCCGGGCCGCCGCACGCACCGCGGCGCCGACGCCCAGGACGTCCAGCGCGCGCAGGCCGTTGGCGTGCAGGGAGATGCCCGCACCCGCGTCGGCCAGGGTGGCGGCCCGTTCGAGGACCGTCACCTCCCAGCCGATGCGGTGCAGACCGATCGCCGCCGACAGTCCCCCGATCCCGCCACCGACCACCACCGCCGTACCGCCCATGTCGGTCCCCTCCCCGAGTACGCTCCTTCTACAGATGTAGAAGGAGCGTACTCGGGCCCTCTACGGCTGTAGAAGCGGGGGTGTAGAAAGAGGGGGTGTCCACCGATCGACGTACCCTCCTCGCCGACGCGGCCATCGGCGTGCTCGCCGACGTCGGCATGCGCGGACTGACGCACCGCGCCGTGGACCGCGCGGCGAATCTGCCGCCAGGCACCACCTCCGCCTACTACCGCACCCGCCAGGCGCTGCTCACCGCACTGGTGCGACGTCTGGTGGCACTCGACCAGGCGGAGCTGCAGGAGATCGGGAGCAGGACACCGGAGATCCGGAGCGCCGCCGAGGTGACGGCGGGCCTCCTGGCGTTCACCGCGCTTCGGCTCGCCGGGGAGGGGCGGCGGCGGTCCCTCGCGCGGTACGCGTGCGCCATCGAGAGCGTGCACCAGCCCGAGCTGCGCGAGATCCTCGTGCCCCGCGAGAACCTGGCGCGACGGGCGCTGCAGGAATTCCTGGTCATGCAGGGCGTGGAGGATGCCGAAGAACGTGCGGTCACCCTGCTGACCTGCGTGGACGGGCTGGTCTTCGACCGGCTGGTGAACGGCGGTAGCGTGACCGGGCCGGAGATCCACGGCCTCGTGGCAGCGGCCCTGCGCTGAGCCGTACGACGACCACGGCGTGGCCTCCCTCGGAACCGAAGGGAAGGTGTCGCGACCACGGTCACGGCGGCACCGCCCGCACCGCGCGCAGGACAGCCCAGACGACCGAGATGATCGGCACGGCGACGACGGCTCCGATCACCCCCGCGACGATGCTGCCCGCGATGACGGACACGGCAACGACGAGCGGGTGCAGCCGGACCGCCCAGCTCATCACCAGCGGGTGCAGCACATGCCCTTCGAGCTGGCCGATGACGACGATGAGCACCAGCACCGCCGCGGCCGTGAGCGGCCCACGCCCGGCGAGAGCGACGATGGTGGCCACGCCGAGCGCGACCGGTGAGCCCACCAGGGGCACGAACGTGGCGAAGAACTCCAGCAGCGTCAGCGGCAGCGCGAGCGGCACCCGCAGCACGAGCAGTGCGATGCCGACCAGCACGGCGTTGGTGGCAGCCACGATGATGATCCCGCGCGTGTACCCGGCGAACGTCCGCCAGGCGGCGCTCCCCGCCCGGTCCCAGGCCGGCCGGGCAGGGCCCGGCACCAGCTGGTCGCGCCCCCAGCGCCACATGCGCTCGCCGGAGTGCATGAAGAACGCGGAGGCGAACAGCGCGAGCGCGCCGCCCGTGATCACCTCGACGACTCTGCCCAGTCCCGACAGGGCGCTGCTGAGCAGGCTGGCCCGGTGCGTGGAGATGTAGTCGGTCACCTGGCGCTGCAGATCGGAGAGCCGGCCGGGGCTGAGCCGGAACGGCGGACGCTGCAGCCACAGCTCGATGCGGTGGATGCCGCCCCGGAACTCGCCGGCCAGCTTGGCCGACTCGCCCGCCACCGCGTTGCCCACGAGCGCGAGCAGGCCGAGCAGGATCAGCAGGCTGCCGACGAGCGCGAGGGCGACGCTCAGCGGCCGCGACAGGACGCGGCTGAGGAAGTCGACGAGGGGGCGCAGGACCGAGGTGACGACGAGGGCGAGGAACAGGGCGACGGCGATGAGCTGGAAGCGGCCGAGGATGCTGAAGACGCCGTAGACGACGATGCCGACGAGGGTGAGGCGCCAGGCGTAGGCGGCGGCGACCCGCAGCCACGGCACCGGGCGCCCGGCCACCGGGGTGTCGGGCTCCGGGCGGGTGACCGCCGTGAGCCGTACCGAGTACGCCGGCCGGCTCCCCAGCACCGCCGCGCCCGCTCGACGCCCTCTGCTCATTCGCCGGCCCGCACCGCCCACCCGGTCTTCCGCCTCCTCACCGTGCCCGCGTCCTGACTGTCCGTCACATCCTGAGAACGGTAAGGGCAAGCCGGAGAAGGAGACGACGCAACGCGCGGTGACGCGGACTTCACAACCCGTGGGCGCGCTCCACGGGCAGCAGCTCCCGGATGTCCGCCGGCAGCGCCCCGGCGATCCGCTCGGTCAGCTCCGGAGCCAGTGCGGCGTCCAGCACCTCCAGTACGGCCGCGGCGTCGCGCAGGGCCGTGTCCTCGTCGGTGCCGGCCCGGTCGGCGATCCGTCCGGCGAAGACGGTCAGCCCGAAACGCTCACCCGCGGTGCCCGAGTCGGCGCCGCCCGACGCGTCCGCCGCCAGTCGCATGTCGGCCGCCAGGTCCGGCGGCAGCTGAGCGGCCACATGGCGGGCGAGCCCGGACGGCAGCCGTTCCGAGAGGGTGCTCACCACGGCGTGCGTCGCCCGCTCGGCCGTCCCCCGGTCGGGCAGCTGGGCCAGTGCCTGCACCTTTCCGATGATCTCGTCGTGATGCATGAAGCCGGCTCCTTCCTCACGATGCCAGGGCCCGGCTGCGCTGTGACTCCGGGTAGCGTCGGGTGAAGTTGACTGCCCACACCAGCAGCGCCACCGGCAGGACCCAGTTGAGCCAGTCGCTCCCCGACGACGTCCGTGTGGCCAGCCAGCCCAGCACCGTGATGACCACGAATACCCCACCCCGCGCCGCCGTGAGCACCCGGTTGATGCGCTTGAACAGTGGCGAGTCCCACACCTCGGGCGGCGTCGACCGCCGGGCGTACTGCTCCGTGAACGGCTGGAAGAACAGCGATCCGAGGGCCACGACGGCGATGACCCCGTTGGCGATCACCTGCGCGTACGTCTCCAGCCACAGCAGTTGTTGCTGTTCCAGGGTCAGCGCCAGCACGCAGATCACGGCGAAGAAGACGATGCCCGTCACGTCGAGGATCGAGAGCCTGCCGTGCAGGATGTCCTGGCCGGACAGCACGAGGGCGGTGACCAGCGCGGCCAGCGCCGCGTACTTCCAGGTGCTGGGTCCGGCGACCACCGTGAAGACGATCCATGGCGCGAAGGAGAGGAAGACGCTGCCGTACCCGACCGGTGCGGCCGTCCGGTCCCTGGTCGCCGATTGCTGTGCCATGGGATCACTTCCAGCGCATGGACGAGCCTGTCGGGGGCCCGGCCCGTTCTTCCATCGTGCCGCCGAGACGCGGCCCGCGCATCCGCGCCCGCGGTGCCCGAGGGACCGCCCGGAACGCGCTGCGGACGGAGGAAGAGATCCCGCCGAGGTGAAGGAAACGCCGCACGGGTTCTTCACGGTTCCCCCAAGAGGGACGAACATGCCATGTCATGGACATTTTGCTCGTGGCCAGCGCGTTCAACAGCCTCTCCCAGCGGCTGTACGCAGAACTCTCCGACCTGGGACACCGCGTGGATGTCGTACTCGCCACGCACGGCGCGGACCCGGTCCGTGCCGCCGTGCACGACCGGCGCCCGGACCTGATCGTCGCGCCGATGCTGAAGACGGCCCTGCCCGAGGACGTCTGGCGGGAGCAGACCTGCCTCATCGTGCATCCGGGGCCGCCCGGCGACCGCGGCCCGTCCGCGCTCGACTGGGCCATCGCCGATTCTGCGCCGCGCTGGGGCGTGACGGTGCTCCAGGCCGAGGCGGCCATGGACGCGGGGGACATCTGGGCCGCGGAGTCGTTTCCCGTGCCGGCCGTCGGCAAGAGCGACCTGTACCGCAACGAGGCCTCCGACGCCGCCGTGGCCGCCGTCCTGCTCGCCGTACGCCGCTTCGCCGACGCCTCGTTCAAACCGCGCCCGCAGACCGGCGACCCCGACGCGTCCCACGCCCCCGTCCACGTCGTGTGGCGCGACCTCTTCCGGCAGGAGCGGCGGCGCGTCGACTGGGCGCACGACAGCACCGAGACCGTGCTGCGCAAGCTCCGCGGCGCCGACTCGCAGCCCGGCGTCCTGGACGAACTCCTCGGCCACGAGGTGTTCCTGCACGGCGGGCACCCCGAGGACCGGCTGCGCGGCCGCCCCGGCGAACTGCTCGCGACCCGGGCGGGCGCGGTGTGCCGGGCCACCCGGGACGGCGCCGTGTGGATCCCGGAACTGCGCCCGCGCAAGAACTCCGGCGACCCGGCGCCCTTCCGCCGCCCCGCCGCCTCCGTGCTCGCCTCGTTCGCCGGCCGCCCGCTCGACCTCCCGGAGGCCGCCGTCCCGCTCGACCTGCCCCCGCGCCGCCGCACCTGGACCGACATCCGCTACCGGCAGCGCGGCGATGTCGGCTTCCTCGGCTTCTCCTTCCCGGGCGGAGCGATGAGCACCGACCAGTGCCGCAGGCTGCTCGCCGCCTACCGGTTCGCGCTCACCCGCCGCACCTCCGTCCTGGTGCTCGGCGGCGCCCGCGACTTCTTCTCCAACGGCATCCACCTGAACGTCATCGAGGCCGCCGCCGACCCGGGCGAGGAGTCCTGGACCAACCTCACCGCCATGGACGACCTCGTCGAGGCCGTGCTGCGCACCACCGACCGGCTGGTGGTGGCCGCGCTCGCCGGCAACGCGGCCGCGGGCGGCGCCATGCTCGCCCTCGCCGCCGACCAGGTCTGGTGCCGTACCGGTGCCGTCCTCAACCCGCACTACCGGCGGATGGGCCTGTACGGATCCGAGTTCTGGACGTACTCGCTGCCCCGCCGCGCCGGGTCCGACACCGCCCACCGGCTGACGGAGGAGGCGCTGCCGCTGAGCGCCGCGTCGGCCGGGCGGCTCGGACTGGTGGACCGGCTCGTGCCCACCGGGCCGGGGGAGTTCGCCGCCCAGGTCGAGCGACTGGCCGTCGGCCTCGCCGCCGCCCCGGACCTCGGGCGACGCATCGCCGCCAAGGCCGCGGCACGCCACGCGGACGAGCAGGCACGGCCGCTCGCGGACTACCGGCGGGACGAACTCGCCCGCATGTACGCCATCTTCTTCGACCCCACGGCCCCGTACCACGTCCTGCGGTCGGCCTTCGTCCGCAAGCAGCCCACCGGCGACGCCCGCCCCCTGGCACAGGCCGTCGGAGCCGTCCGGTGAACCCGGCACCATCCCCGCTGCTCGTGGCGGGCGTCGGCAACATCTTCCTCGGGGACGACGCGTTCGGCCCCGAGGTGATCCGTGCCCTCGACGCGCGCCCGCTGCCGCCCGAGGTGCGGGTGCGGGACTTCGGCATCCGCGGCATGGACCTCGCCTACGCGCTGCTGGACGGCTGCGCCACCGCCGTCCTGGTCGACGCGGCCCCGCGCGGACACCGCCCCGGCACCCTCACCCTGATCGAGGCGGAACCGCCCGACGGCACCGCCGTGCCCGAGGCGCACGGCATGGACCCGCAGAAGGTGCTGGCGCTGGCCGCGCACCTGGGTGACGAGCTGCTGCCCCGGGTCCTCGTCCTGGCCTGCGAGCCCGGCGTCCTGCCGAGCGGCGACGAGGACATCCTGCCGGGGATCAGCCCACCCGTGCGGGAGGCGGTCGACCGGGCCGTGGACGCGCTGCACACCCTGGTCCCCGTACTGCTGGCCGACCCCGCCGCGCCCGCACCGCCGTTGGGCCGCCCGATGGAATCCGGGCCCCCGCACGCGGCTGCGCTGCCCGGCCTCGCGGCCGACGGAGCCGAAGATCGGTGAGACCCGAGCCGTAAGGGACACGGCCGGGGCTCCGCCGCACGACTCCGAGGAGCTGCGCCCATGTGCCGGTCCGACGTCAAGCAGGCCGTCCTGGCGAAGAACGACGACCTGGCCGCGAGCCTGCGCGACGATCTGACGCGACAGGGCGTCACGGTGGTCAACCTGCTGTCCAGCCCGGGCAGCGGCAAGACCGAACTCCTCGGCCGGATCCTGGCCAGAGCGGTGGAGCGCGGCGTTCCGGTCGCCGCGCTCACCGCCGACCTCGCGACCGAGAACGACGCCGTCCGGCTGGCGCGCTCGGGCGCCCCCGTCCAGCAGCTGCTCACCGACGGACTGTGCCATCTGGAGGCCCGGCAGGTACGCGGGCGCCTGGAAGGCTGGCTGCCGGCGGACACCGCGGTGCTCTTCGTGGAGAACGTCGGCAACCTCGTCTGCCCGGCGTCCTACGACCTCGGCGAGACCCTGCGGATCGTCCTGATGGCGGTGACCGAGGGCGAGGACAAACCGCTGAAGTACCCGACCGCGTTCGGCTCGGCCCACCTGGTCGTCGTCACCAAGACCGACCTGGCCGAGCCTGCCGGCTTCGACGAGATGGCCTTCCGGGCGAACGTCCAGCGGGTCAACCCGGGGGTGGAGATCGTACGGTCGTGCGCGCGTACCGGCGACGGCGTCGACATCCTCCTGGCCCACGCCCTCGCCGCCCGGCACGGCGCCCCGCCGCACCGGCCTCCGCTCGCCCCGCATCCCCACGGTCACCACCACCCCGCCTCCGCTCCCGTCGCGTGACCGCGCCCGTCACCGGCCCGGTCCGCCGCCGGATCACCGTGCGCGGCACGGTGCAGGGGGTCGGGTTCCGGCCGTACGTGCACCGGCTCGCCGCCGACCTGGAGCTGGCCGGGTTCGTCGGCAACACCGCGAACGGCGTGCTCATCGAGGTGGAGGGCCCGGCGGGCGAAGTGGGCCGGTTCTTCGACCGGTTGACCGAGCAGCCGCCCCCGCTGGCGGCCGTGACGGGCGTCGGCTGTGAGGACCTCCCCGCCACCGGCACCACCGGCCCGTTCACCATCCGCCCCACCGAGCAGTCGGCGGGCCGGACCCAGCTCCCGCCCGACACCGCGACCTGCGCCGACTGCCTGCGCGAGCTGGCCGCCCCGGCCGACCGCCGCCACCGCCACCCCTTCATCACCTGCACCCATTGCGGCCCCCGCTTCACCATCGCCACGGGGATGCCGTACGACCGAGCGGCCACCACCATGGCCGGCTTCCCGATGTGCCCCACCTGCGCCCGGGAGTACGCCGCCCCCGCCGACCGGCGCTTCCACGCCCAGCCCGTCGCCTGCCCCGACTGCGGCCCCCGGCTCCGCCTGATCCCCGCCGACGGAACCGGTGTCCGCCCGGCCCGGGACGCGGACGCCCTGGCCACCGCACGGGCGCTGCTGGCCGCGGGCCGGATCATCGCCGTGAAGGGCGTCGGCGGCTACCACCTGGCCTGCGACGCCACCGACTCACGCGCCGTCGCCACCCTGCGCACCCGCAAGGAACGCGGCGGCAAGGCCTTCGCCGTGATGTGCGCCGACCTCGACACGGCGGAGCGCGTCGCGGACCTCACCGACGCCGAACGAGCCGCACTCACCGGCGCCCGGCGCCCCATCGTCCTGCTGCGCAGACGCACCTCCGCGGACGGGCTCCGCCTCGCCGACCAGGTCTGCCCCGGTAGCCCGCACGTGGGCGTGATGCTGCCCTACACCCCCGTGCACACCCTGCTGTTCGGGCTGCCCGGCGATCCGCCCGGACCCCGGGTACTGGTCATGACCAGCGGAAACCGCTCCGGCGAGCCCATCGTCACCGATGACGCCGAGGCGCTGATCCGGCTGGCCGGACTCGCCGACGCCTGGCTCGCCCACGACCGGCCCATCGCCTCCCCGTGCGACGACTCCCTGCTGCGGGTGCGCCCCGACGGCACCGAACAGGTGCTCCGGCGCTCCCGCGGTTACGTCCCCCGCCCGCTGCGCCTCCCCCTCCCGGTCCGTCCCACGCTCGCGGTCGGCGGCGACCTGAAGAACGCGCTCTGCCTGGGCGAGGGGGACCTCGCCTGGTTCGGGCCGCACATCGGCGACATGGGTGACCTGGCCACCCTCGAAGCGGCCGAGAGGGCCGAACGGCACCTCGGTCGCCTCACGGGAGTCACCCCGCGGCTGGTGGCCGCCGACCGGCACCCCGGTTACCACTCGACGGGTTGGGCACGGAGACGATCGACCCAACTCGGACTTCGGCCACCGACGTTGGTCCAGCATCACCACGCCCACATCGCCTCGGCCATGGCCGAACACGGCCTCGACGGCACCACACCCGTCATCGGGATCGCCTTCGACGGCACCGGGTACGGCGACGACGGCACCGTGTGGGGCGGCGAGGTACTGCTCGCCGACTACACCGGCTACCGGCGCTTCGCCCACCTGACCCCGGCCCCGCTGCCCGGCGGGGACGCGGGCGTCGCCAACCCCTGCCGGCTGGCGCTGGCCCGGCTGTGGGCGGCGGGGCTGCCGTGGGAGCGGGACCTGCCGAGTGTCGTAGCGTGCTCCGAACCGGAACTCGGCATCCTGCGGCAGCAGTTGGAACGCCAGGTGGCATGTGTCCCGACGTCCGGCATGGGTCGTCTCTTCGATGCCGTGTCGTCTCTGATCGGCGTGTGCCACCGCGCGGGGTACGAGGCGCAGGCCGCGCTGGAGCTGGAGGCCGCGGCGACGCAGGCGTGGCACGCGGACACCAGGGCGTACCGCTTCGGGTTCCGGACCCTCCCGCCACTCAACGCAGTCCCGTCCGGCCGGCCTCTCGGCCGGCTGAACCGGGCGGGCAGGTGGGAGATCGCGCCCCCGCTGCAGGCCGTCCTCGCCGACCTGCGGAGCGGCACCCCCACCCCCGTGCTCGCGGCCCGCTTCCACCGGGGCGTGGCCCGGGCCGTCACGGAGATCTGCCGGCGGGCCCGCGGAACGACCGGCCTGACCACGGTCGCTCTCACCGGAGGCGTCTTCGCCAACGCCCTGCTGGAGGAGGAGTGTGCCGCCCTGCTGGCCGCGGACCGGTTCACGGTCCTGCGGCATGGCGAAGTACCCCCGAACGACGGCGGGTTGGCGCTCGGTCAGCTCATGGTCGCGGGAACAGCAACCAACCACGAGACGGAGTGACCCATGTGTCTGGCAGTGCCCGGCAAGGTCGTGGCCATCGACGACGGCGCCGACCCGCTCACCGGGCTGATCGACTTCGGCGGAGTGCGGAAGCAGGCGTGCCTTGAATACCTGCCCGATGTGCGGGTCGGGGAGTACGTCATCGTCCACGTCGGGTTCGCCCTGCAGCGCCTGGACGAGGAGTCGGCCCGGGCGTCCCTGGAGCTGTTCGAGCAACTCGGGCTGCTGGAGGAGGAGTTCGGCGACGCCTGGGAGCAGGCGGCCCGGCAGGGGAGCGGGAGTGAGGTCCAGTGAAGTACATCGACGAGTTCAACGACCCGGATCTGGCGCGCCGGTTGCTGGGCGAGATCCGCGCCACCGTCACCCGCCCCTGGGCGCTGATGGAGGTCTGTGGCGGCCAGACCCACTCCATCATCCGGCACGGCATCGACCAACTCCTGCCGGACGAAGTGGAGTTGATCCACGGTCCGGGCTGCC
Source organism: Streptomyces sp. NPDC001410 (assembly GCF_042895235.1). NCBI lineage: Bacteria > Bacillati > Actinomycetota > Actinomycetes > Kitasatosporales > Streptomycetaceae > Streptomyces > Streptomyces sp. NPDC001410. Next base: position 98,205 of record NZ_JBIAWE010000018.1, on the reverse strand, counting down.
CGGTGTGCGTCACCCCCCTCGACGTGATCGACAAGGCGCTGGAGATCGCCGCCCGCCCGGACGTGATCTTCTGTTCCTTCGGCGACATGCTGCGGGTGCCCGGCACCGACCGGGACCTGTTCCGGGTCAAGGGCGAGGGCGGTGACGTCCGGGTGGTGTACTCGCCGCTCGACGCCCTGGACCTCGCCCGCAAGAACCCGGACCGGCAGGTCGTCTTCTTCGCGATCGGCTTCGAGACGACCGCCCCCGCCAACGCCATGGCCGTCCACCAGGCCCGCCGTCTCGGCGTGGACAACTTCAGCCTGCTGGTGTCCCACGTCCGGGTCCCCCCGGCGATCGACGCCATCATGTCGGCGCCCGCCTGCCGGGTGCAGGGCTTCCTCGCCGCCGGGCACGTGTGCAGCGTGATGGGCACCGCCGAGTACCCGGACCTGGCCGAGAAGCACCGGGTGCCGGTCGTCGTCACCGGCTTCGAACCGCTGGACATCCTCGAGGGCATCCGCCGCGCCGTCCACCAGCTGGAGCGCGGTGAGCACCGGGTGGAGAACGCCTACCCCCGGGCCGTGCGCGAGCAGGGCAACCCGGCGGCCCTGCGCATGATCGAGGAGGTGTTCGAGGTCACCGACCGCAACTGGCGCGGCATCGGCCGGATCCCGACCAGCGGCTGGCGCCTGACCGACGCCTTTCGCGCCCACGACGCCGAGCACCGCTTCGACGTCGCCGGGATCCGCACCGAGGAGCCCGCCGCGTGCCGGGCCGGCGAGGTGCTGCAGGGCCTGATCAAGCCGACCGAATGCGCCGCGTTCGGCACGACCTGCACCCCGCGCACCCCGCTGGGCGCCACCATGGTCTCCAGCGAGGGCGCCTGCGCCGCCTATTACCTGTACCGCCGGATGACCGACACCCCGGCACGGCAGGGATCCCGCATCCCGCAGGAGGAGATGAACCCCGTTGGCTGACCTCGCCACCGAAGCGGCCGAAGCGGTTGACGCTGCCGAAGCGATGCAAGCGGCCGTCGACCCCGCGAACTGGACCTGCCCCGCACCCCTGCGCGACCAGCCGGTCGTGGTCATGGGCCACGGCGGAGGCGGCGCGCTGTCCGCCGAACTGATCGAGCAGGTCTTTGCCCCCGCGTACGGCAACCCCACCCTGGCCGCCCTCACCGACTCGGCCGTCCTCGACCTGGGCGGCGCCCGGCTGGCCTTCTCCACCGACTCCTACGTCGTACGGCCGCTGTTCTTCCCCGGCGGCAGCCTGGGCGACCTCGCGGTCAACGGCACCGTCAACGACCTGGCCATGAGCGGCGCCCGCCCCGCCTACCTCTCCACGGCGTTCGTCCTGGAGGAGGGCGTGGAACTGGCCGTCGTCGGGCGGATCGCCCACGCCATCGGCGCGGCGGCCGAGGCGGCGGGCGTCACCGTCGCCACCGGCGACACCAAGGTGGTCGAGTCCGGGCACGGCGACGGCGTCTACGTCACCACCGCCGGCATCGGCCTCGTCCCCGACGGCGTCGACATCCGCCCGCAGCGCGCCCGGCCCGGCGACGCCGTGATCGTGAGCGGCCCGATCGGCCTGCACGGCGTGGCCATCATGAGCGTCCGGGAGGGGCTGGAGTTCGGGGTCGAGATCGCCTCCGACACCGCGCCGCTGGCCGGCCTGGTGGCGGCCATGCTGGCGGTCACCCGAGACATCCACGTGCTGCGCGACCCCACCCGGGGCGGGCTCGGCACCTCGCTCAACGAGATCGCCCGCGCCTCCGGCACCGGCGTACGGCTGCGGGAGCGGGCCATCCCGGTCCCGGACGAGGTCGCGAACGCCTGCGGTTTCCTCGGCCTGGACCCGCTCTACGTCGCCAACGAGGGCCGGCTCGTCGCCTTCGTGCCCCGGGACGAGGCCGAAGCCGTGCTGGCGGCGATGCGCGCCCACCCGCAGGGCACCGGCGCGACCCTCATCGGCGAGTGCGTCGAGGAGCACCCGGGCATGGTCGTCGTGGCCACCGGGCTCGGCGGCACCCGGGTGGTGGACCTGCCGCTGGGGGAGCAGCTGCCCCGTATCTGCTGAGCGGCCCGGACAGCAGTCGGCCCTGCCGGAGACCGAGCTCCGGCGGGGCCGACTGCCGTCAGGGCAGGGCCGCAGCCGCCTCGACGTCCGTGATCTCCAGTTCCCGGCCGCTGCGCAGGTCCTGCGAGGGCCGGTCGCAGCGCGGGCACCAGAAGAACGGCGGCATGCCCACCGCGAACTCCTCAGCACACCCGCCGCACCAGGCCCGCGCAGTCACCTGCTCGACCACGAGCCGCGCCGCGGCGAGGGCCGTGCCGTCACGGGCCACCTCGAAGGCGAAGTGCAGCGCGTCCGGCACCACACCGGCGAGCTCGCCGACCCGGACGGTCACCGACGAGACGTCGTCGGCGCCGTCCGCCCGGGCGATCTCCTCGGCCTGCTCCACGATCGCCGTCGCAATGGACAACTCGTGCACGGCCGGCTCAGGGGTAGCGGCGGTTCGCGCGCAGACCACCGGTCATCCGGTAGATGCGCAACTCACGCACCATACTGGGCAGTTCCAACACGAACAGGGCCAGTGCCAGACCGCCCACCAGAGCGGCCTGCGCGAGCAGCACCTGACGTCCGGACATCGCCGACCTCGCTGTGTTCGTCGTTCGGCAGCGCTTGTTCACGCTCTCTCCCTGCTCTCATCCCGGTGAGATGTTCGGCATGGCGTCCAGCAGGGCGTCATGCCGCTTCCAGTGGATCCCGGTGGAGCGGCGCGCGTCGGCGGTGCCGTCCCCGTGGTGTCCGCTCTGGTGCTCGTAGGGGCCATGGTTGCCCTGGTGCATCCCCGGCACATGGCGGGGCGTGTCGGGCTTCGCCTGGCGGCGGCCCACTCTGATGCTGCCCATGTCTGTTCTCCTTCCAGGCCCTCACGACCGCTCGGTGAGCTGCGCGAAGAACCGTTCCACGGCCGGCCAGACCCCGTCGCCACCGGACAGGCCCCGCCACTCGCGGCGGACGAGGGCGACCATCCGGAAGCAGTCGTCGACCGGCACGATCCAGTGCTCGTCGAGGCCCCGCACGGTGTTCACCAGCAGCGCCTCCACCTCGGGTGCCATGGAGGCGAGCTGCGGAAACGCGGCGGTCAGCCGCTGCCAGGCCGCCGCGTCCACCTCCCACCGCATGGCCCCGGCCGGGCTCGGCCCCTGTGCGGTGACCGTGCCGTCGGAACGCGGCACGAAGAACACCAGGCCGACCGGTACGCCCAGCACCGCCGTGTCGACCGGCGGCAGCCGCAGCCGGCGCCGGGGTACCAGCCGGTAGCGTCCCTCGCCCGCCCCGTCCTCGGCGAACAGCACCGAACAGGGGCCGCACACGCACCGCACCTCGGCGGCCTCGATGTCGTACAGGTGGGGGTGCGCGTCGGCCACCGGGGCGGCGCACAGTTCGCACGTCTCGGCCTCGGCGGCCGCCGTGCGGCCGGCTGCCGAGCGGATGACGCGGGCCAGTGCCCCGTCCGTGGTCACCGGGACTCCTGCGGCCGCGGCGCGGTCCGGCGCGTCAGCGTCGTCAGGGGTACGAAGGCCGGGGCCGCCCGCCGCGCGGCGGCGACCGGCTCCACCGCGTCCAGCTCCGGGGCGGCGGCCAGCACCGCCGCGCGGACGGCCGCGGTGACGTCGGCCGACCCGCCGCCACACCCGGAACCGCACCCGCCGCCGGTGCTCACCCGCACCCGGGCCACCTGACCCTCGACACCGGCCCACTCCAGGTCACCGCCGCGTTCGCGGACCGCGGGCCGCAGCCGCTCGACCGCGCGGGCGGCCCGTCGCTCGGCGGACTCGGGGTGCAGGGAGTGCAGCACCAGCAGGTGCCCGAGCAGCTCGTCGTCGGCCAGGCGCTCGCGCAGCCGCTCGTCCGCGTGGTCCAGGACCCGGGCGAGCGCCTCGCCGTAGACCTCGGTCAGCAGAGTCACCGACTCCAGCGCCTCCCGCGCAGCCGGGCCCGGCGCGGACTCCAGCCCCGCGAGCACCTCGTCGAGCCGGGCGAGCCGCGCCTCCACCGCCGGATCCGGGAGCCGTACGGCGGTGTCAGGCATGGCCGGCCCCGTACGTGGGCGAGTGCACCGTCGACAGCGTCTTGCCCTTGCCCATGTACATGTGCACCCCGCAGGGCAGACACGGGTCGAAGCTGCGCACGGTGCGCATGATGTCGACGCCCTTGAAGTCGTCGGGCCCGTTCTCCTCGAAGATCGGCTGGCCCTGGACGGCGTCCTCGTACGGCCCGGGGGTGCCGTAGATGTCGCGGGGGCTGGCGTTCCACGGGGTCGGCGGGTACGGGTGGTAGTTGGCGATCTTCTTGTCGCGGATCACCAGGTGGTGCGAGAGGACACCGCGCACCGCCTCGTGGAAACCGCAGCCGATCGCCTCGTCGGGCACCTCGAAGTTCTCGTACACCTTGGAGTCGCCGTCGCGGAGCATGCCCATCGCCTCCTCCAGGAACTGCAGGGCCATGGCGGCGGCGTAGGCGACGAAGTACGGCCGGGCACGGTCCCTCTCGATGGTGTTGCTCCACTTCGGGATGTGCCACTCGAGCGTGGTCTCCGGCAGCGACTCGCCCTTGGGCAGGGAGATGCGCACGCTGCTGCCGGTCGCCTTGACGTACGGCGTGTCGACCAGGCCGCTCAGCGCGGTCGTCCACAGCCGGGCGAGCGGCCCGCCGCCGGTGTCGAGGGCGAGGTGCTCGCCGGTCCCCGGGTGGTGCCAGCGCGGGCTCATCACCCAGCTGTACTTGCCGTCGAAGTCCCGCTTCTGCGGCACCGGCACGGTGGTCTGGTTCCACGGGTGACGCATGTCGACGGGGTTGCCGAGCGGGTCGTGGGTGACGAACGGCTGCTCGTTGACCCAGTCCTCGTAGAAGGAGCTGCCGAGCATGATCCGCAGGCCGAGGTTGATGTCGACCAGGTTGTTGGTGACCAGTTCGCCGTCGACCACGATGCCGGGGGTGACGTACATCGCCTTGCCCCACTGGTTCATGTTCGCGTAGCGGTAGTCGACGACGTCCGGGTCCTGCCAGGCGCCCCAGCAGCCCAGCAGGATGCGGCGCTTGCCGACCTCCTCGTAGCCGGGCAGCGCCTCGTAGAAGAAGTCGAAGACGTCGTCGTTCATCGCCACGGCCTTCTTGACGAAGTCGATGACGCGCATGAGCCGGCTGAGGTAGTCGGTGAAGGTGTTGGGCTGCGGCATCGTGCCGACCCCGCCCGGGTACATCGTCGACGGGTGGACGTGCCGTCCCTCCATCAGGCAGAACATCTCCCGGGTGACCCGGCTGACCTTCAGCGCCTCCTTGTAGACCTCGCCCTCGAAGGGGTTGAAGGCCCTCATGATGTCGGCGATGGTCCTGAAGCCGTGGACGTCCCCGCGGGGCGCGTTCGTGCGCTCGGCACGGGCCAGCACAGCGGGGTTGGTGGCCTTGACCATCGCCTCGCAGAAGTCCACGAACACCAGGTTGTCCTGGAAGATCGTGTGGTCGAACATGTACTCGGCCGCTTCGCCGAGGTTGGTGATGTGCTCGGCCAGCTTGGGCGGCTTCACGCCGTAGGCCATCTGCTGGGCGTAGTTGGAGCACGTGGTGTGGTTGTCGCCGCAGATGCCGCAGATGCGCGAGGTGATGAAGCCCGCGTCACGCGGGTCCTTGCCCTTCATGAACACCGAGTAGCCGCGGAACAGCGACGAGGTGCTGTGGCACTCCACGACTTCCCGGTTGGCGAAGTCGATCTTCGTGTAGATGCCCAGGTTGCCGATGATCCGGGTGATCGGATCCCAGGACATGTCCACGATCTGCGGGGGTTTGCGCCCGGTGGCCCGGGACTCGGTGGTCGTCATCTGCGGTACTGCCCCTTGCTGTTCGGGTTCGGCGGGTCGATGGCGGGATACGCGACGGGCGGCCTCTCGGGCGGCGTCACGGGCGGTAGTGCGGGTCGTAACCGCTGGTCAGCCTGCGCTTGTTGTGGCGCCACTTGGGCTCGTGGTTCACCATGTCGTTGGTCAGGCCGCGCAGCCGGCGGATGACGGCCGCGTACGGCTTGACGGCGAGGGTCGACAGCGTCGCCCCGGGTGGTTCGTCCATGAACGGCATGAACGCGTCCGGGAAGCCGGGCATCGTGCACCCGATGCAGATACCGCCGACGTTCGGACAGCCGCCGATCCCGGACATCCATCCCCGCTTGGGCACGTTGCAGTTGACCACGGGGCCCCAACAGCCCGTCTTCACGAGGCACTTGGGCGAGTTGTAGTCGAGGCCGAAGTCGCCCTGCTCGTAGTACGAGCCCCGGTCGCAGCCCTCGTGCACGGTCTTCCCGAACAGCCACTGCGGGCGCAGCATGTGGTCCAGCGGGGGCGGGGGAGCGGTACCGGCCGCATGCTGGAGCACCCAGATCAGGGTCTCCATGAAGTTCTCGGGCTGGATCGGGCAGCCGGGCACGTTGACGACCGGAAGCCCGGCCTGCGACGTGAACTCCCAGCCCAGGTAGTCCGCGAGGCCCATGCAGCCGGTGGGGTTGCCGGCCATGGCGTGGATGCCGCCGAAGGTGGCACAGGTGCCGGCGGCCACCACCGCCCAGGCCTTGGGCGCCAGTTGGTCGATCCACCAGTTCAGCGGCAGCGGCTGGCCGGTCTCCGGGTCGTTGCCGAAGGACGTCCAGTAGCCGTCGCCCTCGATGATGTTCTGGTTCGGGATCGAACCCTCGATGACGAGGATGAACGGGGCCAGTTCGCCGCGCGCCGCCGCCCGGTACGGGGCGAGGAAGTCCTCGCCGCCCAGGCTCGGCGAGAGCACCTTGTTGACCAGGTTGACCTTCGGCAGGCCCGGGATGAGACCGAGCACCACGTCCTCGATGGAGGGCTGGTCGGCGGCCGTCAGGGAGACGGTGTCGCCGTCGCAGCTCATGCCCTCCGAGATCCAGAGGATATGGATCTCGTCGATCGCGTCGCGCTCCTGGGTGGCACTGGTCTGGGTGGTCATGTCGTCCGCCTTTGCTGCGGTCGGTCGGGGAGTCGGTGAGCGGCGTGCGCCGGCAGGTCAGGGGCGTCCATCGGGCCGTCCCTCCTCCGGCCGGTCGGCCGGACGTCGGGGCCGCGGGGACTGCGGCCGGGGTGGGTGGACCGGGTCGGCGGGACCCGGCGCGTGCGCGCCTGCGAGCGGTTCGACCTCGTCGGGCCGGAAGTAGTGGAAACGGCCGTACCAGCCGTGCAGTTCGGCCGCGGGATCGTCGTCGACGTTCACCGCGAGGTGCACGCTGCCGTCCACGTCGTGGAAGACCGCCGCCACCTGCGCGGTCCGGCCGGCCACGAACATGTCCTGGGCGTCGGCACCCCGGCCGCGCGGCCGCAGCCGCACCCGGCTGCCGCCGCCGACGGGGACGCCGTCCACGAGCACCGTGTCGGTCGTCGGGGACAGCCCCTCGTCGCCGCCCTCCTGCCACCACGCGGGCCGTTCGGCCGGGTCCTCGGCTACGGCGGCGGGCGTGACGGGAGTCAGTGAGCGGATGGCGCCGTGCAGCCGGGCGAAGACCTCCTGGGGCATGCTGTCGACACGGTCCAGGATCTGCGCGGCCCGCGGGTCGGTGGCCCGCGCCTCGGCCTTCTCCTCGTCCGTCAGGAGCATCGTGCGCAGCGTCAGGATCTCGTCGATCTCCGCCGCGTCGTGCAGGTCGCCGGGGCTCTCCGGCGCCACCTGCGGACGGTCCGGGAGGATGATCGGGGAGGACAGGACGACCCGACCGACCGGTCCCGTCTCCTGCGGCTCGCCGCCCAGGACAGGAAAGGTGAACGTGTTACGGCAGTCGCGCACAGGGGCCTGCAGATCCGCGGGCGGATCGATCAGCGAGACGAACTCCACGCCCTCGCCGCCGAGCAGGGTGTGCGCGGCGAGCAGCGCATGCCGCAGGGCATCGCCCCGAGCGGCCCGGGCATCCGGTGCGCGCCCGGTGTTCTCGGTGCGCACCCGCAGCCGGCACACGTCGTCGGTGATCCGCTCGGCCACGACCGTCGTACGCGCCCGGACCTGTTCGCGTCGCCGCACCACGCGCCCGGCACCCCCGGGCAGCGGCTCCGTCCGCTCACCGGGCGGCGCCCCGGCCTCGGCGCGGCACTCGCCGCGCAGCAGATCGGCGAGCGGCCACGCGAAACCGACCTCGTGCGGCACCGCCTCGTCGAAGGTGAGATGGGCCGTCCCGTCGTCGGTGCGCAGCGACTCGACCGGGCGGTACTGCCCGTCCGCACCGGCCGCTTGCACCTGCTTGTGCTGCATCTGCAGGTACCGCACCCGCACCCGTACGACCGCTTCGGGCTGCCGTACGCGCACCAGGCACTCGGTCTGCTGGTACCAGGAGTCCGCGGAACCGGACAGGCCCGGGGTGACGGGCCCGTCCGCCTCCACCCAGTCCCGGGGCAACAGCACCCCGAACTGCCAGCGGACGCGGTTCTTGGCCGAGGAACGGCGGTACGGGTAGAGCAGATAGCCTTCGTAGAGGACGGCATCGGCGACCGCGCTCACCTGCGCGAAGGCGTCACCGGACGGGTCGTCTCCCGCCACGGCGGTACACGCCACGCCACTTACGCCGCCCGTCTCGGCCATTTTGCCTCCTCGCCACAGGTGCACCCGCCGATCCCTTCCACCACGGTCACACCCCTCACGGGTGCTCGCCCTTCCGGCGGACCGGGATTGGGCCGGGCGGGGGACGAGGTAGCGGGAGAGGTATGGGCTCGGCGGGCTCGGAGTGTGCGGGAGGCCGGAGTCGGTCACCGGTCCGGGCCGGCGCTCACACCTGTCCTGCCAGGTCGAGGCAGCAGCGGACGAAGTCCAGGACGACCGGATTGCGGTCGTCGGCGGATGCCCACGCGACGCCCACGTGCGTCGGGCTCACTCCGGTGACCGGCCGGTACACGACGCCGGGCCGGGCGTAGAACCGCGCGGCGGACTGGGGCGCGAGGGCGATCCCGTACCCGTTGGCGATGGCGTTCAGCCAGTCGTCGGGCTGCTCGGTGACCGCGCCGACACGGACGGGGTGGCCCTCGCGCTCCTCGGCGGCCAGCCAGTGGTCGCGCCACGCGCCGGTCTCCTGCGGGGCGGCGACGAACGGCTCGTCCCACAATTCGCGAAAGGCGATGGTGTCGCGCGCGGCCAGCGGGTGCGTGGCGGGCAGGGCGACCCAGCGCGGCTCGCTGAACAACGGCTCGACGCGCAGGACCTCCTGGCCAGGGAAGGGCAGCCGCAGCAGTGCGACGTCCACGTCCCCGGTGGCCAGTCCGGCGCTCGGGTTCGTCCAGGCCGCCTGGCGCAGCTCGGCGCGCCACCCGGGCCGGCGCCGGGCGAACGCGGCGACGATCTCCTGCGTCGCCTCGTTGGCCGCGCTCGCCAGGAACCCGACCCGCAGCACCCGGGAGGCCTGCCGGTCGGCGGCCCGGGTGGCGCGCAGGGCGTCGTCCCACGCCGCGAGCACCTTCGGGACGAGACGGGCCAGCTCACGGCCCGGCCCGGTCAGTGCCATGCCGGCCCGCGAGCGGTCGAACAGCCGTACACCGAGCTGAGTTTCCAGCTGCCGGATCTGCTTCGTCAGGGCCGGCTGGGACACATACACGCGCTCGGCGGCGCGGGTGAGGCTGCCGTCCTCGGCGACGGCCAGGAAGGAGCGCAGGAGACGGGTGTCGACATCCATTCCACCAGGTTATGGACGCAGGTATTGGACGGCGTGTCGGCCTCCCGGGGAGGGTGGGGGCATGGAACTCGCCTACGTCCTCGTCACCTGTGCGGCCGTCCTGGCCAACGCCGGCATCGCGGCGGCCGACCTCGCCAGGGCGCCGTTCGTCCTCGCCAACTCGCGTGAGGTCGGTGTGCCGGCGGCCTGGCTCCGGCCCCTGGCTCTGCTGAAGGCGGCCGGGGCCGCAGGACTCCTGCTGGGACTGCTGGGCCTTCGCCTCCTGGGCGTCGCCGCCGGTCTCGGCCTGGTGCTTTTCTACATCGGCGCCCTGGCCGTCCACGTACGGGCACGCGTGCTCCACAACATCGCGTTCCCGGGCCTGTTCCTCGTACTGGCCTCGGGAGCGCTGACGATGGCCGCGATCGTCTAGCGTGGCCGCCATGACGCCACTGTCGCTGCCCCCAGAGATCCGCCAATGCGTCGACAGCTACCTGCAGTTGACCGACGAGGCCGTTCCCGGGCTCGTCCAGGGCCTGTATCTGCACGGGTCGCTCACGTTCGGCGACTTCCGTCCCGGACGCAGCGACATCGACTTCCTGGCGGTGCTGAGCGAGCGGCCTTCGCAGAAGGCGGTGGACGCGCTCCGCGAGGTCTTCGTGGAGCTGAGCAGCCGTCACCCACGCCTTACTTCGACGGGTTGCACGTCACGTACGCGGATCTGGCCGGCTCGCCGAAGGGCTGCCCGGACGTGCCGTGCGTCCAGGAGTGGGACTTCCGGCCCGCAGGTCACTTCAGCCGCAACCCGGTCACCTGGCACGAGCTGGCCCAGCGAGCCGTCACCGTACGTGGCCGCCAGCTGACGGCGGACGACGTGTGGACGGACCAGAGCGCGCTGCGCGCCTACAGCCACGCCAACCTCGACGAGTTCTGGCGGTCGTCGCTCGACGAACTGCGCGCGGGTCCGGGTCAGGAATGGGTCTTCGACGGCCCGGCCGAGCGGGGCGAGTGGGTCACCGAGTGGTTCGTACTCGGTATCGCGCGCCTGCACCATCTGCTGGCCACCGACCGGCTCACCTCCAAGACCGGCGCCGGGCGCCACGCCCTGACCGCCTTCGACGGGCGCTGGCAGCCGATCGTCCACGAAGCGCTGCGGATCCGTGAAGGCTCCGCGGCCTCCGCGTACGAGGGCGACCCGATCGCGCGCCTGCGGGACACCATCGCTTTCGCGGCGATGGCGATCGAGGAGGGCCGGCGGCTCGGCCCTTGACCTTTGCAGCTCGCCCCTTGACGCCCCGAAACCGCTCTCACGGCAGCCGCTCCAGCGCCACCAGCGCTGCGTCGCCGCCGAGGTCGCCGTCGACGTGATGCAGGAGGGCCAGGCGCAGGGCGGAGACCATCGCGGGCAGCGGGCGGTCCGCGTGGGCACGGGCGTGCGCGGGGAGGTCGTAGAACCGGCCCCGGCGGTCCCGGGCCTCGATGAATCCGTCCGTGTACAGCAGGAGCCGGTCGCCCGGGGCGAAGGGCACCGTCGTCGCGACCGGCTCAGCGGCCAGGAGGTCGCCGAGTCCGAGCGGTGGCCCGGGCCGGTCGGGCAGGTGGGCGTGGACCCGGCCCGCGCGCACGACGAGCGGGTCGGGATGACCGCAGTGGACGATGCGGGCCACCGCCTCGCCGGGCGGGAACTCCACCAGCAGGGCGGTCGCGAACCGCTCCGTGAACAACGCCTGCGTGCCCTGGCCGTCCAGCGCCGCGATCTCGCGGCGGGCGCGCTCGTCCAGGCCCTGGGCCACCTCGGCCAGGGACGCCTCACGGTCGGCCAGCTCCCGGAACGCGCCGAGCAGGTTCGCTGAGGCCCCGACGGCCGTCAGCCCTTTGCCCCGCATGTCGCCGATGAGGATCCGGGTGCCGTACGGCGTCTGCAGCGCCTCGTAGAAGTCGCCGCCGATCCGGGCCGCCGACTCGGCCGGCAGATGGACGCCGCACAGGGCCAGCGAGCGGATCCGGTCCGGCAGCGGGTGCATCAGCGCACGCTGTGCGGTCTGTGCGACGGAGCGGACCTGGCGCAGCTGCCGTTCCCGGCGCCGGCGCAGCGAGCAGGTGGCGAGCGAGGCGAGCCCGACCACGGCCAGGGTGCCCAGGACGACGTCCGAGTCCGGGCGGCCGAGCTGCCCCGCGACCATCTGCAGCAGCGCCGTCACGGAGAGCGCCGCGCAGGCGAGGGCCGCCGTCGCCCACACGGGGAGCAGGGCGGCGGCCAGCACCGGCACGGCGGCCATCACCGGCGAGACGTGCAGCCAGTCCGGCGTCAGCAGGTCGGTGAGAGCGACGACCACCAGGAGCAGGACGGGGGTCAGGGTGAGAGGCAGCCGGCTCCAGGCGGGCGGGGTACGGCCGGTGATGTCGGTGGGTGCGGTGTCGTCGTGCGGGTGATCCGTGGGGTGAGAGGTCATCGTCGCCGTGAGGGTCGCAGCGGGCTGAGCACCCGGCGCTGTCGGGTCGGGGCGGGTACGGACGTGGTCAGGCAGGACAGGACCGCGTCCAGGTGATGGACGAGATGGCGGTCCGCCTCGCGGTCGACCGGTGCATCACGGTCGGGTCTGTCGAGGCGGGCGAGGGCGTGGCGGGCCGCCGGCAGCGCGGGGTGGGGCCGCCCGCCCCGGCAGCCGTAGACGCACAGGGCCGTCGTACGCAGCAACCGTGCGTACGGGTCGGCGAACCCGTCGGCGACGGGAGCGTCCTCGCCCCGCGAGCCGGGCCGGCTCACCGCGGGCCTCGTGTCGAGGAGCCGCCCGGCCGCGCACACCTGCTGCTCCACGTCGGCGAGCGTCCGTATGACGCGACGGTCCAGGTGCCAGCGGCGGCGACGGGCCATGGGGCGTACGTTCCAGCGCACGCTCTCGTGCGCTTCGTCCACGGCGGTACGGGCCTGCGCCAGCGCGGTGTCGAGTTCCCGCTCCCAGCCGGAGCCGAGCACGTTCCGCGGCCGCTCCCGCCGGGCGACCGCGTCGGCCAGACCGTCGAGGTGGCGGGCGAGCAGGGTGCGCAGCCTCTCCATGGCGTGCTCCGCGGACCGCACCCGTACGGCCGGGAACAGCAGCGCGCTGCACGCCAGGCCGAACGCGATGCCCAGCATGATCTCCGCGAGGTGGGAGACCACCTCGGCAGGATGCCGGCCACGGACCAGGGCGAAGGTGATCAGGGCCGTCGTCGGCAGATGCAGCCCCTGGTGGCCCAGCAGCTCGTGCCGGGCCAGCAGGACGGAGGCGAAGACGACGAGACCCAGACCCGCCATTCCCGGCTCGACGTACAGGGCGGCGGGTACGGCGACGACCACGCCGAGCAGGCATCCCGCGGCGTACCGGGTCGCGGCGGCGACCGTGCGCACCACCGTCGCCTCGACGATCAGCAGGGCTGCCACGGCACCCACATAGGGGTGGGGCGTATGCAGCAGATTCACGCACACCTGCCAGGTCAGCCCCGCTGCCACCGTTGCCCGCGCGGCGTCGGCGCAGTTGGCTCGTCCGAAGGGCATAGCGAGGGCGGATATCCGTGCGCTGCGCATGCCTTCCGTGCTCCTTCCCTGTGCCGGACTTCTCGAGCCCGCCTGGGCGGGTTCGGGGCAACAGCCCCCCAGGGTAATCGGACAAATGGGGCATCTGGCAAATAAGGAGCGTGTAGAGCTTGCGATGGGCGGAGAGGGCAGGATTCGAACCTGCGTGGGCCCCGTGGGGCCCGACCTTGAGGCGTGCTCGTAGGTCCCCGATCAGCCACTCCGGGCACCTCTCCCCGTGTCCGGCTTCCGGTTTCCCGTGCCGTTCACATCAACTACGGTGCCAGGCCGCACTGACGCGACGGTGACGTCTCACTGACGTGCCGAGCCCTCCGCCGTGCCCACTCGCGGCGACCGCACTATGGGCTCCGGCCCCATATCGCAGCCGTGCCAGGCTCCTAGCATCTCCGGGCATGCAGACCAGAGCCGCACGCCTGACAGCCGCCCTGGTGGCCCTCGTGGCCGCCTTGGCCGCCGGACTCCTCACCCCCCGCACGGCGGCCGCTGCCGCCTCCCTCGGTGAAGTCACCGGGTTCGGTGCCAATCCCGGTGCGCTGCGCATGTTCCGTTACGAACCTCCGGACCTGCCGGTGAACGCTCCCGTCGTCGTCGCCCTGCACGGCTGCACCCAGGACGCCGGGTACGCCGTCAACAGCGGCTGGACCGCGCTCGCGGACCGCTGGCACTTCTCCGTCGTGGTCCCGCAGCAGTCCACGAGCAACAACCTCAGCAAGTGCTTCGACTGGTTCCAGGCCGGGGACATCGAACGCGGGGACGGCGAGGCCGCCTCGATCGCGCAGATGGTGGACCGCCAACTCGCCGACGTCCGGGGCGATCCCTCGCGGGTGTTCGTCACCGGCCTGTCCGCCGGCGGCGGTATGACGGCGGTGATGACGGCGACCTATCCGGAGAAGTTCCGGGCGGCCGGCATCGTGGCCGGGCTGCCGTACGGCTGCTCCGCGGCGGCCGGTGGGCCGTACCCGTGCATGTACGGGTGGGCGAACCAGACACCGGCCCAGTGGGGCGACCGCGTCCGCAGGGCCCGCCCCGGATACACCGGCCCCTGGCCCACGCTCACCGTCTTCCAGGGCTCGGCGGACGGCACGGTGAAGCCGTCGAACATGACGGACCTGGTCAGGCAGTGGACCGACGTCCAGGGTGCCGATCAGAGCGCGGACGTCTCCGACACCGTGGCGGGGTACCCGCACCAGGTCTACCGCTCCCCTTCCGGGCAGGCTGTGGTGGAGACCTACGGCATCACCGGGATGGGGCACGGGCAGCCCGTCGATCCGGCGACCGGGTGCGGGACCACGGCCCCGTACGTCCTCGACGTCCACCTGTGCGCCGCCTACCGGCTCGGCCTCGCCTGGGGCCTCGGCTGACCACGGTCAACTCCCGGTCTGACCGGAGCGGTCCCGCCGCTCGCGCCGCGTTCGGCGGGCCTCCGCCAGCAGGGGCAGCAGGGAGATGACGACGATGAGCGCGACCAGCGGCAACAGGTAGTCGTCGACGCGGGACACCGAGGAACCCAGGAGATATCCGGCGAGTACCAGGCTCTGGGACCAGAGCAGGCCGCCGATGGTCTGCCAGATGGTGAACGTCCGCACGGGAACCCCGAGTGCGCCGGCCGCCGGGTGCAGCACGGAGCGCAGCATCGGGACGAAGCGGCCGATCACCAGTGCCTTGCGGTATCCGTAGCGGGCCAGCATCCGTTCCGCCTGGGCCGTAACCTCCTTCACCCGCCGCCGCGAGGTGCGGGCCAGCAGGGGCCGGCCGCCGTGCCGCCCGAGCAGATAGCCCGCCTGGCCGCCCGCCACGGCGCCGACGGCCGCGCACAGCAGCACCTGCCACAGCACCAGCCGCGGCGCCTGCTGAGCGCTCGCCGCGCACAGCACACCGGCCGGGAACAGCAGCGTGTCACCCGGCAGGAAGAAGCCGACGACCAGCAGAGCCGACTCGGCGAAGATCACCACCAGGACGCCCAGCGCACCGAAGGCAGCGAGCAGCGAGGCGCTGTCGGTCGGATTGACCCCGATCACCGCCCTCGCCTCCCGGTCCCGCTCGTCCGTCGCTTTCCTCAAGTGTCACGTGGCCGCGGTCCGGCTGCCCGGACAACCGGGTGGACGGGACCGCAACGGGCGGGAAACTCCTTTGCCGGGCTCCACGCACTGGTGTGCGACCGGTGCAAGGGCGACACCTGTGCGCCGGTCGCGGACCGGGTGCTCGGTCCCGCGCCCGCCCAGGTGACCTGCGGGGCCGGAGGGCCGGGCCTCCCCTCTTTGTCCTGCCAGTGGAAAAAGATCGCGGGAATCCATGCATGACTTCTTCCCAGTCTCGGCAGCCACTGCTACGTTCCCTACGAAAGCCAGACACTGGTGGCCGAATACTGGCGGGGAGGGGCTCGTGAGGCGCATGACGGCACGACCGGCGAACGCGCACCAGGCCCGCCTGCTCAAGCTGTTGCGTGACGGCGGTCCCAACTCCCGTGCCCAGCTGGGCGACCAGGTCGACCTGTCCCGGTCCAAGCTGGCGGTGGAGGTGGACCGGCTGCTGGAGACGGGCCTCGTGGTGGCCGACGGACTCGCCGCCTCGCGCGGCGGCCGCCGCTCCCACAACGTCCGGCTCAACCCGGACCTCCGCTTCCTCGGTGTCGACATCGGCGCGACCTCGGTCGACGTCGCCGTCACCAACGCCGAGCTGGAGATCCTCGGCCACCTCAACCAGCCGATGGACGTCCGTGAGGGCCCCGTCGCCGTCTTCGAACAAGTCCTGGACATGGCCGGCAAGTTGAAGGCTGCCGGGCTCGCCGAGGGCTTCGACGGCGCCGGAATCGGCGTCCCCGGACCCGTCCGGTTCCCGGAGGGTGTCCCGGTAGCCCCGCCGATCATGCCGGGCTGGGACGGCTTCCCCGTGCGGGAGGCACTCAGTCAGGAACTCGGCTGCCCGGTCATGGTCGACAACGACGTGAACCTCATGGCCATGGGGGAACAGCACGCCGGAGTCGCCCGCACCGTCGCCGACTTCCTCTGCGTCAAGATAGGCACCGGTATCGGCTGCGGGATCGTCGCCGGCGGCCACGTCCACCGCGGTACCACCGGCAGTGCGGGCGACATCGGCCACATCCAGGCCGTGCCCGACGGCCGCCCCTGCGCCTGCGGCAACCGGGGCTGTCTGGAAGCACACTTCAGCGGCGCCGCCCTGGCCCGTGACGCGGTGCAGGCGGCCCAACAGGGCCTGTCCGCCGAACTCGCGGCCAGGCTGGAAGCTAACGGCACACTCACCGCCGCCGACGTCGCGGCCGCGGCCGCGACGGGCGACGCCACCGCGCTCGACCTGATCCGCGAGGGCGGCACCCGCGTCGGCCAGGTCATCGCGGGACTCGTCTCCTTCTTCAACCCCGGCCTGGTGGTGATCGGCGGCGGGGTGACCGGCCTCGGCCACACCCTGCTCGCCGCGATCCGCACCCAGGTCTACCGCCAGTCGCTGCCCCTGGCGACCCGCAACCTGCCCATCGTCCTGGGGGAGTTGGGCCACACCGCCGGTGTGATCGGCGGGGCCCGACTGATCAGCGACCACCTCTTCTCGCCCGCGTAAGCAAACCCCGCCCACCCGCCCGAGCAGACTCCAGCGCGTCCACTTACTCGTGTAGACGAGCGAGCCCGCGATCTCGCGCGAGCCCATCAACCACCCCGCGCGAGCCCCACCAATCCCTGCGCGCACCCACGTACCCAGCGCGAACCCACCAGCCCTGCCTGAAGCACGCCCGCGCCCGGCCCCGCGCCAGGCCGTAGGCCCAGCACGCCCTGAAACCGGCCCGCGTCCGCCGAGGGGAACCCACATGGCACCCGAACCACCCCTGCTCAGCATGTCCGCAATCACCAAGTCGTTCCCCGGCGTCCGCGCCCTGGACGGCGTCGACCTCGACGTCCAGGCCGGTGAAGTGCATTGTCTGCTCGGCCAGAACGGCGCCGGGAAATCCACCCTCATCAAGGTCCTCGCCGGCGCCCACCAGCCGGACGGCGGCACGATCCGCTGGCGCGGCGAGCCCGTAACCCTGCGCTCGCCGATCTCCGCCATGCGCCTCGGCGTCGCCACCATCTACCAGGAACTCGACCTGGTGCAGCACCTGTCGGTGGCCGAGAACGTCCATCTCGGCCACGAGCCGACAGCCGCCGGGTTCGTCGTACGGGGGAAGGCGGCGCGCTCCTCAACCGCCCGGCTCCTGAAGCGGCTCGGGCATCCGGAGATCGATCCGGCCCGCCTGGTCGGGGAGTTGCCGGCGGCGCAGCAGCAGATCGTCTCGATGGCCCGCGCCCTCTCCCACGACGTACGCCTCATCGTGATGGACGAGCCGTCCGCCGCGCTCGACCCCGACGAGGTCGACAACCTCTTCCGTATCGTCGGCGACCTCACCGCCGAGGGTGTCGCCGTCGTCTACATCTCGCACCGCCTGGAGGAGATCCGCCGGATCGGCGACCGGGTGACCGTGCTCAAGGACGGGCGGGCGGTCGCGGGGGGACTGCCCGCCAAGACCACCCCGACCAGGGACGTCGTCGCCCTGATGACCGGCCGCAACGTCGAGTACGTCTTTCCCGAGCGGCCATCGGGGCCGGTCGCCGAGGATCCCGTGCTCCAGGTCCGCGGACTGGCCCGGGAGGGCGAGTTCGCGCCGCTCGACCTCGACGTACGGCCGGGGGAGATCGTCGGTCTCGCCGGGCTGGTCGGCTCCGGGCGGTCCGAGATCCTGGAGACCGTCTACGGTGCGCGGAAACCCACCGCAGGCCAAGTCCTGGTCTACGGGCGGCCGTTGCGGACCGGCAGTGTGCGCGCGGCCGTGCGCGCCGGGCTCGGGCTCGCCCCCGAGGAGCGCAAGGCGCAAGCCCTGCTGATGCTGGAGTCCGTCACCCGCAACGTCTCGGTCTCCTCGCTCTCCCGCTTCTCCCGGGCCGGCTGGATCGACCGGCGCGCCGAGCGCGGCGCGGCACGGGCCGCGACCCGCGAGCTGTCCCTGCGGCCCGACAACCCGGACGTGCCGGTACGCACCCTGTCCGGCGGCAACCAGCAGAAGGCCGTCCTCGCCCGCTGGCTGCTGCGCGGCTGCCGGGTGCTGCTGCTGGACGAACCCACCCGCGGCGTCGACGTCGGCGCCCGCGCCGAACTGTACGCAGTCGTCCGCCGGCTGGCCGACGAAGGACTCGCCGTGCTCCTCGTCTCCAGCGAGGTGCCCGAGGTCCTCGGCCTCGCCGACCGCGTCCTGGTGCTCCGTGAGGGCCGGGTCGTGCACACGGCACCCGCCTGCGAGCTGGACGAACACCGAGTCCTCGACCTCGTCATGGAAGGAAGCCCGGCGTCATGACGCAGCCCGTGTCCCCGCCCCGGGACGCCGCCGACAAGACACCGTCGGCGGGCCGTCTCCCCGCCTGGCGCGGCCTGGCGGCCCGCGCCGACGTCCGTACCCTGTCGCTGCTCGGCGTCCTCGCCGCACTCGTCGTCATCGGCGGTGTCACGAAGCCCGACGAGTTCCTGGACACCCGCAACCTCCAACTCGTCCTCACCCAGGCGTCGGTGATCGGCGTGGTCACGGTCGGCATGACCTTCGTGATCACCTCCGGCGGCATCGACCTCTCCGTCGGCGCGATCGTCGCCCTCGCCTCCGTGTGGGCCACCACGGTCGCCACGCAGGAGTACGGCTTCGCCGGGATCCTCTTCACGGCGGTGGTCGTCGGTCTCGGCTGCGGCCTGGTCAACGGGCTGCTCATCGCCTACGGCGGGATGGTCCCGTTCATCGCCACCCTCGCCATGCTCGCCTCGGCGCGCGGCCTCGCCCTGCAGATCACCGACGGCCGCACCCAGATCGTCACCGTCGACGGCATCCTGAACCTGGGCGAGCGCGACTCATACGTCCTCGGTGTCCCGCCCCTCGTCCTGGTGTTCGCGATCGTGACGATCGTCGGCTGGTTGCTGCTCAACCGCACCACCTTCGGCCGCCGCACCGTCGCGGTCGGCGGGAACGCCGAGGCCGCCCGGCTCGCGGGAATCGACGTGCGCCGCCAGCGGCTCTACCTCTACCTGCTGTCCGGGCTGTGCTGTGGCGTCGCCGCCTTCCTGCTGATCGTGCTCTCCGGTTCCGGCCAGAACACCAACGGCAACCTCTACGAACTCGACGCCATCGCCGCCGCGATCATCGGCGGCACCCTGCTCAGCGGCGGCCGCGGCACCATCACCGGCTCCGTGCTCGGCGTCCTGATCTTCACCACGATCACCAACATCTTCGCCCTGAACAACCTGCAGAGCGACGTCCAGCAGATCGCCAAGGGCGCGATCATCGTCGCCGCGGTCCTGGTCCAGCGCCGCACCGCCAGAACGTCCTGAGGAAAGGTTCACCGCCATGCCAGAGCAGACGAGCCGCGCCACCCATGGCTTGACCAGTCGCAGAGGACTTCTCTTCGGGACCGCCGCGGTGTCCGCAGGGGCCTTCCTGACGGCTTGCACCAGCAACGACACCAAGGGTGAGAGCCCCGCGGCGGACACCCGGCCGGCCGCCGACGACAAGCCCGGCAAGCACGTCACCATCGGCTTCGCCGGACCGCAGGCCGACCACGGCTGGCTCAACGCCATCAACGACAACGCCAAGAACCGGGCGAAGAAGTACTCCGACGTCACCCTGGAGATCACCGAGGGCTCCAACGACACCGCCCAGCAGATCGGCCAGATCGAGACCCTCATCAACAAGAAGGTCGACGTCCTGGTCGTGCTGCCCGCCGACGGCAAGGCCCTCACCCAGGTCGGCCTGAAGGCGATGCGCGCCGGCATCCCGGTCGTCAACCTCGACCGCATCTTCAACTCGGCCCAGGCGTACCGCTGCTGGATCGGCGGTGACAACTACGGCATGGGCCTCAACGCGGGCCACTACATAGGCGAGAAGCTCAAGGACAAGCCGAACGCCCGCGTGATCGAGCTGGCCGGACTGGACAACCTGGAGCTGACGAAGCAGCGCACCCAGGGCTTCGACGACGCCCTGAAGAACTATCCCAACATCCGCAAGGTGGCCCGCCAGGCGGCCGAGTTCACGGTCGAGTCCGGACAGGCCAGGATGGCTCAGCTCCTGCAGGCCCAGCCCAAGTTCGACGCGCTGTGGAACCACGACGACGACCAGGGCGTGGGCGCGCTGCGCGCCATCGAGCAGGCCGGACGGGACGACTTCCTGATGGTCGGCGGGGCCGGCGCGCTCTCCGCCTTCCAGGCCATCGAACAGGACAACGGCGTGCTCAAGGCGACCGTCCTGTACCCGCCGACCATGGCCGCCTCCGCGATCGACCTCGCCCGCGCCCTCGGCCAGGGCAAGGGCGTCGGCGGCCTCGCCGAGTACGAGATCCCCGCGTCTATCACCCTCTACTCGGCCGTCGTGGACAAGGACAACGTCGACCAGTACATGCCGACCGGCTTCAAGTGAGGCACACCGCCCGCACCCCCCACCGCGCCACGACGAAGAGGAGGACGAGCGCATGGAACAGCCGCAGCAGTCGGCGGAGCCGAAGCCGGGGCCGGACACGGCGGCCGAAGCCGTGTCGGAGGCCGGAGGGATTCCGTTGCGCGTCGGCATGATCGGGTACGCCTTCATGGGCGCCGCCCACTCCCAGGGCTGGCGCACCGTGGGCCGGGTCTTCGATCTGCCCCGGCAGCCGGAGCTGGCCGTGGTCTGCGGCCGCGACGCCACCGCCGTACGCGCTGCGGCCGCCCGCCACGGCTGGGCGGCGACCGAGACCGACTGGCGGGCGCTGATCGCCCGGGACGACGTCGACCTGGTCGACATCTGCACCCCCGGCCACAGCCACGCCGAGATCGCTCTCGCCGCCCTCGCCGCGGGCAAGCACGTCCTGTGCGAGAAGCCCCTCGCCAACACGGTCGAAGAGGCCGAGACGATGACCCGAGCGGCCGAAGCCGCCCACGCCCGTGGCCAGTTGGCGATGGTCGGCTTCAACTACCGCCGGGCCCCCGCCACCGCCCTCGCCCGGCGCATGGTCGCCGACGGCCGGCTCGGCACGCTGCGCCACGTCCGGGTGTCGTATCTCCAGGACTGGCTCGTGGACCCGGACTTCCCGCTGACCTGGCGGCTGCGCAAGGAGCTGGCCGGCTCGGGCTCGCTCGGTGACCTCGGCGCACACATCGTGGACCTCGCCCAGTACCTGGCAGGGGAGCGGCTCGCCGGGGTGTCCGCCCTGACCGAGACCTTCGTACGGGAGCGGCCGCTGCCCGCCGGAGCCACCGGCGGACTGGGCGCGGTGGCCGCGCAGGGCGGCACCGGCACGGTGACCGTGGACGACGCCGCCCTGTTCACCGGCCGGTTCGCCTCCGGCGCCCTCGCCTCCTTCGAGGCGACCCGCTACGCCACCGGGCGCAAGAACGCGCTGCGCATCGAACTCAACGGCGAGCGCGGCTCGTTGGCGTTCGACCTGGAACGCCTCAACGAGCTGTGGTTCCACGACGCCACCGAACCCGGTGCCGAGGCCGGCTTCCGCCGCATCCTCGTCACCGAACCCGACCACCCCTATCTGGACGCCTGGTGGCCGCCGGGCCACGGACTCGGCTACGAGCACACGTTCGTCCACCAGGCCCGCGACCTCGTCCACGCCATCGCCGACGGCCGCCGCCCCGAACCCTCCTTCGCCGACGGTCTCCAGGTCCAGCGGGTCCTGGCCGCGGTGGAGGAGAGCGCCGAGAAGAACTCCGTCTACACCCCCGTCGGGGACTGAGGAGGCCCGCCCATGCCGCGCCCGTTCACCCTGTTCACCGGCCAGTGGGCCGACCTGCCCCTGGAGGAGGTCTGCCGGCTCGCCCGCGACTTCGGCTACGACGGCCTCGAACTCGCCTGCTGGGGCGACCACTTCGAGGTCGACAAGGCCCTGGCTGACCCGGCATACCTCGCCTCCCGCCACCAACTCCTCGACAAGTACGGCCTGAAGTGCTGGACCATCTCCAACCACCTGGTCGGCCAGGCCGTCTGCGACGCCATCATCGACGAGCGCCACCGGGCGATCCTGCCCGGCGAGGTGTGGTCCGACGGCGACCCCGAGGGTGTGCGGCGGCGCGCGGCCGACCGCATGAAGGACACCGCCCGCGCCGCGGCCGCCTTCGGCGTCGACACCGTCGTCGGCTTCACCGGCTCCGCGATCTGGCATCTCGTCGCCATGTTCCCGCCCGCCCCCGAGTCGATGATCGAGCGCGGCTACGAGGACTTCGCCGAGCGCTGGAACCCCATCCTCGACGTCTTCGACACGGAGGGCGTACGGTTCGCCCACGAGGTCCACCCCAGCGAGATCGCCTACGACTACTGGACCACCCACCGCGCCCTCGACGCGATCGGCCACCGCCCGGCCTTCGGGCTGAACTTCGACCCCTCCCACTTCGTGTGGCAGGACCTCGACCCCGTCGGCTTCCTGTGGGACTTCCGTGACCGGATCTACCACGTGGACTGCAAGGAGGCCCGCAAGCGCCTCGACGGCCGAGGCGGCCGCCTCGGCTCCCACCTGCCCTGGGGCGACCCGCGCCGCGGCTGGGACTTCGTCTCCGCCGGACACGGTGACGTCCCCTGGGAGGACGTCTTCCGGATGCTCCGCTCCATCGACTACCGGGGCCCGATCTCCGTGGAGTGGGAGGACGCCGGCATGGACCGGCTTCAGGGCGCCCCCGAGGCCCTCACCCGCCTCAAGGCCTACGACTTCGAGCCGCCGTCGGCCTCCTTCGACGCGGCCTTCTCCAACTGACCCTGAACAAAAGGTCAGTTGTCACCCCCTCCGGGATGACGGCGCATCCCGGCGTTCGCACCCGCTCGTACAACCAGCCCCATTCTGGAGGCAATTCGTGCTCGGGAACGACCGCACCACCACGACCGCGAACCACAGATCACGTCTGCGCAAGGCGCTCGCACTGCTCAGCGGCGCCCTGCTCGCCGGTGCGACCCTGACCCTGACCACCCCCCAGGCCGGCGCCGCCGTCGCCGACCAGGAGCCGGCCGCGGCGGCCTCGACGGCCGAGGACTTCCAGCAGGTCACCCTCGCCAAGGGCGAGGCGGAGGTCGGCGAGCCCATGTCGCTCGCCGTCCTGCCCGACCGCTCGGTCCTGCACACCTCACGCGACGGCGAACTGCGCCTGACCGACGCCGCGGGCAACACCAGGCTCGTCGGCAAGCTCGACGTCTACTCCCACGACGAGGAGGGCCTGCAGGGCGTCGGCATCGACCCGGACTTCGCCGACAACCGCTTCGTCTACCTCTACTACGCACCCCCGCTGGACACCCCAGCGGGCGACGCCCCCGAGACCGGCACCGCCGCCGACTTCGCACCCTTCGACGGCGTCAACCGGCTCTCCCGGTTCGTACTGAAGACCGACGGCAGCCTCGACACCGCCAGTGAGAAGAAGATCCTCGACGTCCCCACCACCCGCGGCCTGTGCTGCCACGTGGGCGGCGACATCGACTTCGACGCGGCCGGCAACCTGTACCTGTCGACCGGCGACGACACCAACCCCTTCCAGTCGGACGGCTACACGCCCATCGACGAGCGAGACAGCCGCAACCCCGGCTTCGACGCCCAGCGCACCGCCGGCAACACCAACGACCTGCGCGGCAAGATCCTGCGCATCAAGGTCGACGCCGACGGCTCCTACTCCATCCCCGACGGCAACCTCTTCGCGCCCGGCACCGACAAGACGCGGCCCGAGATCTACGCGATGGGCTTCCGCAACCCCTTCCGGTTCAGCGTCGACAAGAAGACCGGCATCCTCTACGTCGGCGACTACGGCCCCGACGCCGGTGCCGCCGATCCGAACCGCGGCCCGGCCGGCCAGGTCGAGTTCGCCCGCGTCACCGGCCCCGGCAACTTCGGCTGGCCCTACTGCACCGGCGCCAACGACGCCTACGTGGACTACGACTTCGCGACGAAGAACTCCGGCGCCTCCTTCGACTGCTCGGCACCGAAGAACACCTCGCCGCACAACACCGGCCTGACCGACCTGCCCCCGGCCCAGCCCGGCTGGATCCCGTACAACGGCCCGTCCGTACCGGAGTTCGGCGACGGCTCCGAGTCCCCCATGGGCGGCCCGGTCTACCACTACGACCCCACACTCGACTCGCCCGTGAAGTTCCCCCAGGCCTACGACGGCGACTTCTTCGCCGGTGAGTTCGGCCGCCGCTGGATCAAGCGGATCACCAGCGACGCCGACGGCAAGGTGCAGTCGATCAACGACATCCCCTGGAGCGGCACCCAGGTGATGGACATGGCCTTCGGCCCGGACGGCGCGCTGTACGTCCTCGACTACGGCACCGCCTGGTTCGGCGGCGACGAGCACTCGGCGCTGTACCGCATCGAGAACGCCACCGACGGCCACTCCCCGTCGCCGCAGGCCGCCGCGGACCGCACCTCGGGCCAGGCGCCGCTGAAGGTCCAGTTCTCCTCCGCCGGCACGACCGACCAGGACGGCGACGCGCTGACGTACAGCTGGGACTTCGGCGACGGCGGCACGTCCCCGGCCGCCGACCCGGCTCACAAGTACAGGAAGAACGGCACCTACACCGCCACCGTCACCGTCAAGGACCCCTCCGGACGCACCGGCAGTGCCGGCGTTCAGATCGTGGTCGGCAACACCGCGCCGAAGGTCGTCCTCGACACCCCGAAGGACGGGCAGCTGTTCAGCTTCGGTGACCCCATCCCGTTCAAGGTGACCGTCACCGACCCCGAGGACGGCCGCACGATCGACTGCTCCAAGGTCAAGGTCACCTTCGTCCTCGGCCACGACACCCACGGCCACCCGCTCACCTCCGCCAACGGCTGCTCCGGCACCATCCGGACGAGCGCCGACGGCGGCCACGACGAGGACGCCAACATCTTCGGTGTCCTGGACGCCGAGTACACCGACGGCGGAGGCGGCGGCCAGGCATCGCTCACCTCGCACGACCAGAACGTCCTGCAGCCCCGCCACCGCCAGGCCGAGCACTTCGGCACCGGCTCCGGGGTCACGGTGACCGCCAGGGACACCGCCCACGGCGGCAAGGTCGTCGGCGACATCCACGACGGTGACTGGATCGCGTTCACGCCGTACGCCCTGAACAACGCCACGAAGATCACCGCCCGCATCGCCTCCGGCGGCGCAGGCGGCACCCTGGAGGTCCGCGCCGGATCGGCCACCGGCACCCTCCTCGGCAAGGCCACCGTGCCTGTGACCGGCGGCTGGGAGACCTACCAGGACGTCACCGCCGGACTGTCCCGCGCACCGCGCGGCACCACCACGCTCTACCTGGTGTTCAGGGGCGGCAGTGGTGCCCTCTACGACCTGGACGACTTCACCTTCACCACCGGCTGACGTGCTCGACGAGCACCGCATCAGGTAACCGCCCGGCAAGGGCCGCTGAACGGCGGCGGGCGGGAGACGCCGGACTCCCGCCCGCCGTCACCACCCCTTTCCCCTCGGGAAGCTCATGCCCTGGACAAGGAGGCTGCCCATGTCCGCGTCCCACTCCCGTCCCCCTCGTGTCGGTGTCTGGCTCGTCGGCGCCCGCGGCTCGGTCGCCACCACCGTCGTCGCCGGGTGCGCCGCCGTGACCGCGGGCCTCCGCCCGCCGACCGGCCTGGTCACCGAGACGCCGGCCTTCGCCGGCAGCGGCCTGCCCGCCCTGGCCTCGCTGGTCTTCGGCGGGCACGACACCACGGACTGCCCCCTGCCCAAACGCGCCGAACAACTGGCCGCGGGCGGCGTGCTGCCCTCCGGCCTCCCGGCCGCCGTGGCCGCCGAACTCGCCGCGGCAGACGGGGAGATCAGGCCAGGCGGCCCGCTTCCCGGCGACACCCGGGACGAAGGCGAGCTGATCGCCGCGTTCGCCGCCGACATCCAGGACTTCGTGCGACGGCACGGCCTGGAGCGGACGGTGGTCGTGAACGCCGCCTCCACGGAACCGGCCCCGACCGGCCCCGTGCTCCCGCCCAGCTCGCTCTACGCGGCTGCCGCCCTGCGCGCCGGTTGCCCCTACGTCAACTTCACGCCTTCCACGGGCCTGCGCCACCCGGACCTCGCCCCGCTCGCCGCAGCCGGCCCGCTGCCGTACGCGGGATGCGACGGCAAGACCGGACAGACCCTTCTCCGGTCCGTCCTGGGCCCCATGTTCATCCAGCGCGCCCTGGCCGTCCGTGCCTGGTCCGGCACCAACCTCCTCGGCGGCGGTGACGGCGCCAGTCTGGCCGACCCGGCCGCGGCGGCGGCGAAGAACGCCGGCAAGGAGCGCGTCCTCGCCGACACTCTCGGATCCGCCCCCGAGGGCGAGGTCCACATCGACGACGTGCCCGCGCTCGGCGACTGGAAGACCGCCTGGGACCACATCGCCTTCGACGGCTTCCTCGGCACCCGCATGACCTTGCAGACCATCTGGCAGGGCTGCGACTCGGCCCTGGCCGCACCCCTGGTCCTCGACCTGGCCCGCCTGGTCGCCCGCGCCCACGAGCGCGGCCTGGCCGGACCACTGTCCGAACTGGCCTTCTTCTTCAAGGACCCGGTGGGAGAGGCCCCGTCGGCGCTGGCGGAGCAGTACGCGGAACTGGTTCGGTTCGCCCGGCGGTTGGGGGAGGCCGAGTGAGCCGGTACCGGGCCTGGGCCGAACTCCTGCGCCTCCCCGCCCTGTTCACCGTCCCCGGCGACGCCCTCGCCGGAGCAGCCGCCGCCGCGGTCCGCCCGAACCGCCGTACCGTGCTCGCCGTCGGCTGCTCCCTGTGCCTGTACGAGGCCGGGATGGCCCTCAACGACTGGGCCGACCGCGCGGAGGACGCCGTGGAGCGTCCCCACCGGCCCCTCCCGTCGGGCCGGGTCCGCCCGGGCGCCGCATTCGCCGCAGCCTGCGCGCTCACGGCCGCCGGCCTCGCCCTGGCCGGTCGCGCCGGGCGCCCGGCGCTGGCGGTCGCCGTGCCGCTCGCGGCCACCGTCTGGTCGTACGACCTCGGCCTGAAGCGCACGCCCGTCGGCCCGGGCGCCATGGCCGCCGCCCGCGGTCTCGACCTGCTCCTCGGCGCCGCGGCCACCGCCGGACGCGTCCGCCCCGCCCTGCCCTCGGCCGGGCTGCTCGCCACCCACACCCTGGCGGTCACCGCTGTGTCCCGCCAGGAGACCCGCGACGGTTCCCCCTTCGCCCCGCTCGCGGCCTTGGCGGGTACGGCCCTCCTGGCCCGGCTGCTCGCGGACCACACCCCCCTCACCACCGCCCTCGCCCTTGCCTACGCCACGACCACGGCCCGCCCCTACCTCCACGCCACCCTCAACCCCTCGCCCCCACTCACGCAGCGCGCCGTGGGCGCCGGCATCCGTGCCACCATCCCGCTGCAGGCCGCCCTCGCCGCCCGCACCGGAGCCACCGCCACCGCACTCGGCACAGCGGCCCTGGCCGCACTGGCCGGGCGGTTCACGAGGCGGGTGAGCATCACATGACACCTCAGGGCCCGGTTCCGCGGCACGGCTGCGTCGGCGACGGCGGCACCGCCCACGCCGGAAACGGCCTCGTCCATGCCCGCGCCGGCAATGGCCTGGTCAACGCCCGCGTCCTGCTCACCTGCCCGACGGATCGCCAGGCAGGTGAGCATCACATGACACCCCGGCCGACAACACTCCGGTTCGGCTACGGCACCAACGGCCTCGCCGACCTCCGCCTGGACGACGCCCTCGCCCTCCTCGCCGACCTCGGCTACGACGGCGTCGGTCTCACCCTCGACCACATGCACCTCGACCCGCTCGCCCCCGACCTCGCCGCCCGCACCCGGAAGACCGCCCGCCGCCTCGCCGAGCGGGGGCTGGAGGTCACGGTCGAGACCGGTGCCCGCTACGTCCTCGACCCGCGCCGCAAGCACGGCCCCTCGCTGCTCGCCCCGGACCCCGAGGCGCGTGCCCGCCGCGTGGACCTGCTCCTGCGTGCCGTGCGGGTGGCCGCCGACCTCGGTGCGCTCGCCGTGCACTGCTTCAGTGGAACCGTTCCGCCCACCAGTGACCCGGCCACCGCCTGGCAGCGGCTCGCCGATGCCCTCACGCCCGTCCTGGACGCCGCCACCACTGCCGGCATCCCGCTCGCGGTCGAACCCGAGCCGGGCCATCTCCTCGCCACCCTCGCCGACTTCCACCATCTGCGCCGCCTCCTCGGTGACCCGCCGGCCCTCGGCCTCACCCTCGACATCGGGCACTGCCAGTGCCTCGAACCCCTCCCGCCCGCCGACTGCGTGCGCCTGGCCGCGCCCTGGCTCAGGCACGTCCAGATCGAGGACATGCGGCGCGGTGTCCACGACCACCTTCCGTTCGGGCAGGGCGAGATCGACTTCCCGCCCGTGCTCGCCGCCCTCGCCGCGACGGGCTACCGCGGACTGACGGTCGTGGAACTGCCCCGTCACTCCCACGCCGGCCCCCAGTACGCCGAGACCTCCCTGCCGTTCCTCCGCCGGGCGGCGGCCGCCGGCAACCCGGCCGCCGTGCCAGAAGGGAGCACCCGATGACGCACCACCCCGTCGCGCACGCCGGCCCGGACGCCCTCCGCGACCACCTGGACACGCACCTGGACCCGGGCGCCCGCGCCTGGTTCCACCAGGCCGTGACCGAGGCCGCCGCCCACCCCGGCGCGCACGGGCCGATCTCCGTGTGGGAGCTGCGCCTCGCGGAGGCCGCCCGCCGCTGCGGCACCCGGCACGCGGACGCCGTCCGGGTGCTGATCCTGCACGCGGCCCGCGCCGACACGGCCGCCCTCACCCGCGTCTACCGGCAGGGCACCGCCGCCGAGCGGCGCGCCGTGCTGCACGCCCTGCCCCACCTCGTGCCCGGCCCCGACGCCGTGGCGCTGGTCGAGGACGCCCTGCGCACCAACGACACCCGGCTGATCGCCGCCGCCCTCGGCCCCTACGCCGCCCGCCACCTCGACCCCCACGCCTGGCGGCACGCCGTGCTGAAGTGCCTGTTCACCGGTGTCCCGGTCGACGAGGTCGCGGGCCTCGCCGAGCGTGCCCGCGCCGACGCCGAACTCGCCCGCATGCTCGCCGACTTCGCGGCCGAACGCACCGCCGCCGGACGGCCCGTACCCAGCGGCCTGTACCACGTCCTGGCCCTGGCCACCGCTCAGACCCGCGAGGAGTCCTGATGCGCCTGTTCGACCCGCACATCCACATGACCTCCCGCACCACCGACGACTACGAGGCCATGCGTGCCGCGGGCATCCGTGCCGTGGTGGAGCCGTCGTTCTGGCTCGGCCAGCCCCGCACCTCGCCCGCCTCCTTCCTCGACCACTTCGACTCCCTGCTCGGTTGGGAGCCCTTCCGCGCCGCCCAGCACGGCATCGCCCACCACTGCACCCTCGCCCTCAACCCCAAGGAGGCGAACGACCCCCGCTGCCTCCCCGTCCTCGACGAACTGCCCCGCTATCTCCTCAAGGACCAGGTCGTGGCGGTGGGCGAGATCGGCTACGACTCCATGACCCCGGCCGAGGACCGGGCCCTGGCCGCGCAGCTCCAGCTCGCCGCGGACCACGGCCTGCCCGCCCTCGTGCACACCCCGCACCGCGACAAGCTCGCGGGCCTGCGCCGCACCCTCGACGCCGTGCGCGAGTCCGCCCTGCCCCCGGAGCGGGTGCTGGTCGACCATCTGAACGAGACCACCGTCAAGGAGGCCGAGGACAGCGGCTGCTGGCTCGGCTTCTCGGTCTACCCCGACACCAAGATGGACGAGCGCCGGATGGTGGAGATCCTGCGCGCGTACGGGCCCGAGCGGGTCCTGGTCAACTCCGCCGCCGACTGGGGCAGGAGCGATCCGCTGAAGACCCGCCGGGTGGCCGACCTGATGCTGGCCGAGGGCTTCACCGAGGACGACGTCGACCGGGTCCTGTGGCGCAACCCCGTCGCCTTCTACGGCCAAAGCGGCCGCCTGGGCCTGACGGTCACCCCGCCCGGGGCGACCCACGAGGGCAACTCCCTGCTGCGCGGCGGGGAGTGAGCGCCGTGCGGCTGCGCCACCCCGACGGCACCACCGTCCACCTCGCCTACTGCACCAACGTCCACCCCGCCGAGACCCTCGACGGCGTCCTCGCCCAACTGCGCGACCACTGCGAGCCCGTCCGCCGCCGCCTCGGCCGCGACCGCCTCGGCATCGGCCTGTGGCTGGCCCACGCCGCCGCCCGCATCCTGGACACCGACCCGTCCGCCCTGCGCGCCCTGCGCCGCGAACTCGCCCGGCGCGGCCTGGAGGTCGTCACCCTCAACGGCTTCCCGTACGAGGGCTTCGGCGCCGACGAGGTCAAATACCGCGTGTACCGGCCGGACTGGGCCGACCCGGAGCGCCTGGAGTACACCACCGCCCTGGCGCGGATCCTCGCCGCCCTGCTGCCGGACGACGTCACCGAGGGCAGCGTCTCCACCCTGCCGCTGGGCTGGCGCACCACCTGGAGCGCCGACCGCGCCGACGCGGGCCGCGGCGCCCTGCTGACCCTGGCCGAGCGCCTCGACACGCTGGCGGAGCTGACCGGCCGCTCGATCCGGGTCGGCCTGGAGCCGGAGCCCGGCTGCACGGTGGAGACCACCGCCGACGCCCTCGCCCCGCTCACCGCCGTCGGGCACCCCCGCATCGGCGTCTGTGTCGACACCTGCCACCTCGCCACCTCCTTCGAGGAGCCGCAGACCGCCCTGGACGCGCTCACCGGCGCCGGGATCCCCGTCGTCAAGTCCCAGCTGTCGGCCGCCCTGCACGCCGAACACCCGAGCCGACCGGAGGTCCGCGCCGCGCTCCGCGCCTACGCCGAACCCCGGTTCCTGCACCAGACCCGCACGCTCACCGCGGCCGGCCCGCGCGGCACCGACGACCTCGACGAGGCCCTCGACACCCTGTCCCGCGGCGCACCCTGGCGGGCCCACTTCCACGTCCCGCTGCACGCCGCCCCCGCCGCACCCCTCACCTCCACCCTCCCGGTCCTGCGGACAGCCCTGACCCACCTCGTCGGCGGCCCGCACCCCCGGACCCGGCACCTGGAGGTCGAGACCTACACCTGGCACGCGCTCCCGCCCGAGCAGCGCCCCCGCGGCCGGGCCCGGCTGGCCGACGGGATCGCCGCCGAACTCTCCCTCGCCCGCGACCTGTTGACCGACCTCGGCCTGAAGGAGCTGCCATGACCGGGCCCGTGCGACCCACCCCGCTCCTCGTCCTCGACGTGGTCGGCCTCACCCCGCGGCTGCTGGACCACATGCCCCACCTCAAAGCCCTCGCCGCAGCCGGCTCCCGGGCCCACCTCGGCACCGTCCTGCCCGCCGTGACCTGCGCCGCCCAGTCCACCTTCCTCACCGGAACCCACCCCGCCGAGCACGGCATCGTCGGCAACGGCTGGTACTTCCGCGAACTCGGCGACGTCCTGCTGTGGCGACAGCACAACGGCCTGGTCGCCGGGGACAAGCTGTGGGACGCCGCCCGCCGCGCCCATCCCGGCTACACGGTCGCCAACATCTGCTGGTGGTACGCCATGGGCGCCGACACCGACATCACCGTCACCCCGCGCCCGGTCTACTACGCCGACGGCCGCAAGGAACCCGACTGCTACACCCGCCCGCCCGCGCTCCACGACGAACTCACCGAGAAGCTCGGCACGTTCCCGCTCTTCCGCTTCTGGGGGCCCGGCGCCGACCTGGTCTCCAGCCAGTGGATCATCGACGCCACCCGGCACATCCTCGGCACCCGCCGGCCCGACCTGACCCTCTGCTACCTTCCGCACCTCGACTACGACCTGCAGCGCCACGGCCCGGACGATCCCCGCTCCCACAGGGCGGCCGCCGACCTGGACACGGCCCTGGCCCCGCTGCTGGACGACGCCCGAACGCAGGGTCGTACCGTCGTCGCGCTGTCCGAGTACGGCATCACCCGCGTGAGCCGGCCCGTCGACATCAACCGAGCCCTGCGCCGCGCCGGCCTGCTGGAGGTGCACACCCAGGACGGCATGGAGTACCTCGACCCGATGGCATCGCGCGCCTTCGCGGTCGCCGACCACCAGATCGCCCACGTCTACGTCCGCCGGCCCGAGGACCTCGCCGCCACGCGCGCCGCGCTCGCCGGACTGCCCGGCATCGAGAAACTCCTCGACGACGAGGGCAAGAAGGCCCACCACCTGGACCATCCGCGCTCCGGCGAACTGGTCGCCGTGGCGGAGCCGGACGCCTGGTTCACGTACTACTACTGGCTGGACGACGACCGCGCGCCCGACTTCGCCCGCCTGGTCGAGATCCACCGCAAGCCCGGCTACGACCCGGTCGAGCTGTTCATGGACCCGCTCGACCCCTATGTGAAGGTCAAGGCCGCCACCGCGCTCGCCCGCAAGAAGCTCGGGCTGCGCTACCGCATGGCGGTCGTACCCCTCGACCCCGCACCGATCCGAGGCAGCCACGGCCGCCTGCCCACGAGCGACGACGACGGTCCGCTCCTGCTGTGCTCCACCCCCCGCGCCGTCGGCGACCGCATCGCGGCCACCGACGTGAAGTCACTCCTGCTCCACCTCGCCGGTCTCGGCACCGACAACCCGTCCGAAGGAAGGTACCCGTGAACACCACGCATGACACCGACGACCAGTTGCGCCGCAGCCTCGGCATCGGCCGCCGCGGCTTCCTGAGCACCTGCACCGCCGTCGCGGCCGGCGCGATCGCCGCGCCCGTCCTCGGCGCGAGCCCCGTGCAGGCCGCACCGCAGTCCGGCGGCACCGGCAGCGGGCACGCACTCGTCCCCGAAGACAAGCGCGGCATCATCCTCTACACGGTCCGCGACGCCATCGGCCGCGACCCGCTGACCACCTCCCTGCCCTCCGGCTTCCGCGCCGTGTTCGAGCAGCTCGCCCGCTTCGGCTACCGCCAGGTCGAGTTCGCCGGTTACGGCCAGCACCCGAACGCACCCGGCGGCGCGAGCCTGGAGTCGATCGAGGGCGCCAAGCTGCTGCGCCGCTGGCTGGACGACAACGGGCTGCGCGCCCAGGGCAACCACGGCTTCATCCCCAGCTCCTGGCCCTTCACCGACACCGACCTCGACACCTTCAAGAAGCACCTGGAGATCGCCAACATCCTCGGCCTGGCCCACATGGGCACCGGCGCCGACCCCACCAGCAGCTCCTACAAGGCCGACTGGGACGTGGCCGCCGACAAGTGGCACGCCCTCGGCGCGATCGCCCGCCGCGCAGGCCTCAAGCTGTACACCCACAACCACGACGCGGCCTACGGCTTCCTCCTCGACGGCGGACCGCTCGACGCCCAGGGCCGCCCGACCCGCAGCTCCGGCATCCGCAAGCTGGAGTACTTCCTGTCGATCACCGACCCCCAGTTGATCTGGCTGGAGATGGACGTCTTCTGGGCACATGTCGCCCAGTACAAGTTCCGCACCTACACCGCCCACGACGGCTCCACGCAGACGAACATCTTCGATCCGGCCGGCCTGGTCACCTGTCACGACAAGCGCTACCCGCTGTTCCACGCGAAGGACGGCGTCGTCAACACCATTAACGGGATGGGCTACGACATGGTCCCGTTCGGCACCGGCGTCATCGACTACCGTTCGTTCTTCTCCCGCGTGGGCCACCGCAACCACCACAACCCGATGGTCGAGCAGGACAACGCCCCGAGCGCCACCAACCCCGGGCAGTCCCTGGAACACGCGGCGATCGGCTACCGCAACATGGCCGCCCTGCGCCGCTGACGGCGGGCAGGGGCGGAGGGCCTTGCCGCGCCATCACCAGGCCCTCCACCCCGGCCGGCCCCTTGTCCGGACGCCCTCTGTCAGGTCCGCGGCCCCGGCCTTACACTGCCGATCCGCAGTATTTCGGGGGCAGTTGACGGGGGGAACCCAGCATGTCCGATCCGTACGGTCCGTACCAGGGATTCGCCGTACCACCGATGCCCTCGGCTCCGCCGCCCACGCCGCCGGACGGCCGGCGGGCGGCCGCCGTCGCGGTGCTCAACCTGAGCGGACTCGGCCTCGGGTACGCACTCCTGCGAAGATGGGTCCTGATGGCCGCCTGCCTGGCGGCAACCGTCGTCCTGCTGTTCGTGGCTCTGCCAGCCGACGCCGACGGCGTCCCGGGGGCCGCGCTCACCGTCTACGTCCTGCTCCTGCTGATGGCCGCCGTCCACGGAGCGATCGCCGGACTGCGCACCCGGCTCACCTGGCCGGGCCGAGCGCCCCTGGCCCTCCTGCTCGGCGTGCTGCTGCTCGCCGTACCGGCCGGAGGCGTGGTGTGGTACGACGACGCGCACGAGGAAGCCGTGCAGCAGGCGCTCCTCGACCGCCTGGAGCAGGCCGACCATCTGGTGACCAAGGCCGGCCGGCACAGGTTCACCGGCGCGCGGGGCGACTACGGAGCGGCCCTGGAGATCTACCGGGATCTTGCGGCCGAGCACTCCGGTTCCCGCGCCGCCGCCCAGGTACCCGATCGTATGCGGAGCTTCTACACCACGGTCGGCGCGGCCTACGGACACCAGGAGTACTGCGACGCGATCGAGCCGCTGAAGTACCTGCGTACGGTGCCCCGCTTCATGCCGAAGAAGGAACTCGGCTCGCTCACCCAGTGGCCCGACGACCGACTCGCCACCTCGTTGTACGAGTGCGGATGGGCCGGACTGACGGCGGGTCAGGCCGACTGGGTCGCACGCTTCGACGACCTGCTGACCACGTTCCCGCAGTCCGAGTCGGCGACCAAGGTCGCACCCGCCGTGGACGCGGCGGTGAAGAAGGCCGAGAAGGACGTCGACGGCGCCGCACCCTGCACCGCCGTCGAGAAGCTGCACGACCTGAACACCCGGATCAGCGACCTCTCGGGGACGGCGGGGAACGCGGCCGACGGTCTCACGAAGTCCGCCGACCGGGCCGACCGGAGCGGTGACGCGGGGGAGTACGCCTGCGGCGTCGACCAGTACAAGGACGGCGACTTCGACGCGGCCCAGAAGACCATGGAGCAGTACGTCTCCGACAACAAGAACGGCAAGAACCGGGACCGGGCCAAGAAGATCGCCATCGGAGCCGAGGTGGCCCAGACCCTGCCTGCCGCCGGGAAGAAGCTGCCCACCACCGACTCCGGCGGCAGCATCACCGTCACGGTCAAGAACGACAGCCCCGACGACGTCACCGTCCTCTACACCGGACCGGTCACCGGCAGCTTCACGCTCAAGGGGTGCGGCAGCTGCAAGTCGTACGGCCTGGCCGACACGCTGAGGATCGGCTTCAAGCCCTGCAACGGTGGCAAGAACTACCCGCAGCGGACGCTCAGTCTCCCCGTCGGCACCACGTACTTCGTGCACAAGCCGCACGGCGGCAGCACCGCCACACCGGCCTCGGACACGGCCAAGCTCCGGTCCGGGTACATCTACACGGAATGCGCCTACACGACACAGACGTTGGGCTCCAGCTACTGACCGTGCGGGGCGGGCCGAGGCCCGCCCCGCCGCTCGTCAGCGCCGTCGCCCGGCGCGCCGGCGTACCACCAGGACGGTGCCCGTGCCGAGGATCACGGCCCCGGCCGCGGCGGCCGTGAGCGGCAGGACCGAGCCGGTGCCGGTGCTCGCCAGGTTGCCGCCCGTGGCGGAGGAACCCGAGGTGCCGGTGGTGGCGGTGCCGCCCGTGGCGCCGGCGGAGGAGCCGGAATCCGAACCGGAACTGGAGCCGGACCCGGAGCCGGAGCCGGAGGTGGAACCAGAACCGCCGGTGGACCCAGTGGCGGAGCCCCCGGCGGAGCCCGTCGAGCCGCTGCCACCCGTGGAGCCGTCACCGGAGCCGTCCAGCAGGATGTCCGCGGTGTCGTTCGACTTGTCGGTGTCGAAGGGCCGGGGCTCGCCCGCGAGCGCCACCGAGCCCTTGGCCCCGGACACCACCTTGTCGATCTTCAGCCGGAACTCGTACGTCTCCCCGCTGTTCTCGTCGACCCACGCCTGGCTGGTGCCGCACTCGTACGTCCGCGACCCCACGTTCTTGCAGAACCCGTCGGTCTTGGCGACCGACGTACCAGCCGGCACCTTGATGTGCACGCGGGTCGCCCCCGCGCCGATCTCCCGCAGCACCCAGCCGGGTCCGGCGTTGGTGAACCTCACCACCAGCGGGACCGTGTCCCCGACCTTGCCCTTCAACTGGGCGCCGGTGACCTGGAAGTCGGCCGTGTTCTTCGCGGTCACCTTCACGGTCGCCGCGTCCCACTCCTCGTGCTGGGCGGAGCCCGGGGCGGCCGGGGTCTCGTCGGGCCGCTCGACCAGCTTCACCGCAGGGCCCGTACCCCGCACCGGCGGCGGGCCGGCGTCCGTGAACGCGGGGTCGTAGCTGGCGACCGTCACCCGCAGCTCGTCGTACAGCGCGCGGTCGAGTGCCTTCAGGGTCAGCGTCTGGTCGGGCGCGTAGACGACGCCGGGCTTCACCTGCTGGTCGAACTCGCAGACCACGTCCGAGGAGCTGGGCGCCTCGTCGAAGGACGGGATCTCGTAGCGCAGGCAGTTGGAAGGCACCTCGGTGTGGCTGAGCCCGCGGGTGACGGAGTACGACATCCAGACCTTGTCGAGCGCCGCGGTGCCGGTGTTGGTGAAGGAGGCCGGGACCTTGAACTCGCTGCCGGGCCGCACACCGTCGATCGGGGCGATCTTGCCCAGCACCAGACCGGGTCTCGCGTCCGCGGCGCCGGCGGGCGCGGCCCCGAGCGCGATCAGGGCGACGGCGCCGACGGCACCGGCGGTCTGGCGGAGTAAGCGGGGGCCGGAGAGCGTGGGGGGCATGAAATCCTCTGCATGAATCGACTGCTACGGACAGCTGAACTGTGCGGGAACGCGCGTTCCCGCACAGGAGACCTCCGCCACCGCCCGATGGTTGTACAGAGCCCGACCGGAGGTCACTGCCTCGCGCGGCGAACCAGCCACTCCAGGGCCGCGGCCGCCTCGCCGAGGACGGAGAGGTGGCCGTCGTCCGGTCGAAGCCGGAGTTCCGAGCGCGGGCAGCGGTTCGCCAGCCACTCGCCGTGTGTGCTGGGCACGATCCTGTCCTGACCCCCGTGCAGGACGAGGACCGGCGCGGTGACCGACGCGGGGTCGCAGCCCCACGCGTGGACGTAGGCCAGGTCGTCGTCGACGAGTCCGCCCGGACCGGCGGCCACGGCCGGCTCGACGACTTCCTCGAACCAGGACCAGTCACCGGCCAGGGCCGCATGGTCGGCCGGGGTGAACATCTCGGGGTCGTACACCGCCTCCGCCTCGTACCGCTCTTTGGCCTCGCGTCCCGCCGCGGCCGCGGTCAGCGATGCCCGGCAGGACACGGCCATGCCCGCGAACCAGTCGAGCCCCTCGGCGTCGAACGGGGCCAGACCCGACACCTCGACCACGCCGAGCACCCGTTCCGGCAGTACGGCGGCACACGCCAGGGCGTGCGAGGCACCCCCGGAGTGACCATGACGGCGAACCGGTCGATGCCGAGCGCGTCGGCGATGTGGGCGACGTCGGCTGCGGCCGATGCGATGCCGCGGCCGTCGAGCGGCGGGGTCGAACCGCCGTATCCGGGGCGGTCGTACGACACCCAGCGGACCCCGAGCCGGGCGGAGGCGGGGAAGAGGGGCCTGGGCGGCAGGCCCACGTTGGGTGTGCCGTGATGCCAGAAGACGGGGAGCGCACCGGATCCGCCGGCGCCGGTGTCGTAGAGGTGCAGTCTGCGCCCGTCGGGCAGCTCCAGGTCGGATTCGGTCACGTGGATGTTCGTCACTGCGCGGGTCCTTCCGGGCGGGTGCCGGGTACTTGACTGCGTAACCGACTCCGTCGACTCCCGGAACTCATCGCTCGGCCGAGTGGGCGACAGCCCGTGGGTCTGCACCCTCAGGTCGGTACCGAGCGGAGCGGACGGGCCGGCCGTCCGGGTCTGCTGCGCTCCAGCCATTCCTGATACGCCGGGGCCTGGTGGGCTGCCTCCCAGTAGGCCTCCTCCAACTCGCCGACACCGTTGTCGAGTTCGGCCGCCGTCCGGGCCGCGAGCAGCAGCCGTACCCCTATCGGGTCGCCCTGCAGCGGCCGGATGGCGAGGTCGGGGCGGGGGCGCGCGGTCGGCTGGCTGACCGTGACGACCTCGCCGATGGCGGCCAGGGAGTAGGCGCTGAGATAGTCGCCGTGCAGCAGGTCGGGTTCGATCCCGGCCCTGCGCAGCACCCGGCACAGGCCGTCCCATTCGCCGTCGACCGTGGAGTCGATCATCCAGCGTTCGTGGGCGAGGTCGGTCAGGGGTATCTCGCGCTGCGCCGCCGCGGGGTGGTCGGCGGCCAGGGTGACGAACTGCGGTTCGCGCTCCACCAGGACCCGCAGGCGCAGCCCGGCCGGGACACGCAGCGGGCTGCCCTCGACCTCGTGTACGAAGGCCAGGTCGAGCCTGCCCTCGGCGACCATCCGCAGCAGGGAGTTCGCGGACACGTCCATCTGGAGGCTGGGCTCGACCGGCGGGACCCGGGCGCGCAACCGGCGGAGCCAGCCCGGCAGGGCCCGGCTGGCCGTGGCACCGATGCGCAGCCGGGGACCGCCCGAGGCACGAGCGGCCGCTGCCCTCGTCTCGGCCACGATCGCGGCGAGTTCGGCCACGAGCGGCCGGGCGCGGCTGACGACGAGGTGGCCCAGCGGGGTGAGGCGGCTGCCGGTACGGTCACGAGTGAAGAGCCGGCCGCCGAGCGTCTGTTCGATGCGGCGCAGCTGGGTGCTCAACGAGGGCTGGGCCATGCCCAGTTCGCGAGCGGCCTGGTGCAGACTGCCGGCGTCGGCGATGGCGCACAGAACGCGCAAGTGCCTCACCTCGAGCTCCATGCACGGAGCGTAAGGGCAGTGGCTGATGAGGCGCCAGATATTCAAACGCCAACGGAACGGCTGGAGTTGGGCGTGATAGCCGGACGCTATCCCCAGTTGCCATCATCCGCCGACCGCCGGGCTGACGGAAACTCAGGGTCAACCGATCGTTCACCACCCCACACGAACGAGTAGGAGCACCCCCCACATGACGTCGACCCGTACGTCCTCCCCTTCCGCGAAGGCCTCCAGGAGAGCGCTGGCGCTCGGCCTGGGCCTGGCGTTCGCGGC
The DNA here is from genome assembly GCF_042895235.1 of Streptomyces sp. NPDC001410. Classification (NCBI taxonomy): domain Bacteria; kingdom Bacillati; phylum Actinomycetota; class Actinomycetes; order Kitasatosporales; family Streptomycetaceae; genus Streptomyces; species Streptomyces sp. NPDC001410. The sequence goes on along the minus strand of NZ_JBIAWE010000018.1, from coordinate 58,880 downwards.
ACTGGGCACCGCGATCCCGGCGAGCGCCCAGACCACCGGCTCCACGGCCACGCCGCACGCCCGCTACACGGGCCCGACGGGCGAGGCGGGCAACAACAAGGCGTTCTTCGAGGCCGTACTGGCCTCGGTCGCCAAGAAGCAGGCGGCGCACCCGGGCCTGCGGTCGGTGACCGTCTACTACGACGCCTCCCAGGCGCCGAGCTTCCGGTCGCAGATATCGAGCGCCGCGTCGATATGGAACAGCTCCGTCTCGAACGTCAAGCTGCAGGCGACCTCGGGCGGCGCCGACTTCGCCTACTACGAGGGCAACGACCCCGAGGGGTCCTACGCCTCCACGGACGGCCACGGCAACGGCTACATCTTCCTCGACTACGCGCAGAACAGGCAGTACGACTCGATCCGCGTCGCCGCGCACGAGACCGGTCACGTGCTGGGGCTGCCGGACCACTACAGCGGCCCGTGCAGCGAACTGATGTCGGGCGGCGGCCCGGGCCCGTCCTGCACCAACCGCTACCCGAACGCGGCCGAGCGCGCCCGGGTCAACCAGCTGTGGGCCAACGGCCTCACCAAGGCGCTCGACAAGCTGAACAAGGTGCACTGACCCGCAACAAGGTGCACTGACCGTCTGAGAGCCATCCGCCTGCGACCGGAGGCGGGCCGTGCCACCCGGGTGCGGCCCGCCTCACGCGGGTTCGTGGCCGCCGGCCGCCTGGTCCGCGCGGTCGACGACCTCGGCGAAGTACGGCCAGCCGTCCACCGCCACGTTCCGCGCCGCCGGCTGTGCCTCCAGGGCGGGTGCCGCGGCGTCCAGGAGGCGGCGTGCCGTCCCGGGCTCGTAGAGGTTGAGGTGGCTGCGGTCCGGCAGGCGCACCACGGTGCCCGACTCGAAGTACGTGTTCGAGACGCCCCCGAGCGCACAGGGAGCGAAGACCAGGGAAAGCCGGCAGCCGGCACCCTTGGCGGTTCCGCCGGTGAAGAAGGAGAGGGTGACGCGGCAGTCGTGGTAAGCGGGCCTGATGTGCTGCCGGACGGTCCAGTACCAGACCGTCTCACCCACTACGAGGCGACGGAGGCGACGCTCGTTCCTCACGGCCGGTCGAACCAGGCGAGTGCCGCGATGCGCCAGCCGTCCGGAGTGCGCACGAACTGCAGGGTCTTGGTGCCGCCGCCCTCGTACGGCTCGCCGCTCATGATCCCGGACTTGCGGTACTCGCTCACACGGGATGCGATGTCGCCCACGATCTCGGTGCGTTCGGAGGTCTCCCATTCCGAGAACTCGACGAGCCGGCCGTCGGAGAGCAGCTGGCGACGGGGCTCGATGAACTCGTCCACGGTGTAGACGGTGAAGTCCGGGCCGGTCATGACGATGACGCCGGAGGGGAGGACGAGCCGTCGGATGCGTGCCACGTCGGCCGGTCTGCCGCCGCGGTTGTCGAAGGCGCCGAAGAACTCGGCCGTCACCGCGTCGATCTCGATCTTGGACACCGTGCGAAGCTACCACGCACCCGAAGGTCCGCCAAGGCAGATGCAGTTGGGTAAGGGTGCCGCCCGGTCGCCGTTGACCGGGCGCTGATTCCCTAGGAGTGCTCGGCCACGCGCTGGGGGCCGGCCTGGTTGAGCTGTGCGGTGAGGAGATGCGCGTCCAGCAGGGCGACGTCGGCCGTGCGGTTGGCCCGCGAGTAGCCCGCGAACATGCGCTTGGTGAGGGTGAGGGCTTCGGGTGAGCGCCGGACGAGCGGGCGTACCCAGGCGCCCACGGCCGCGTCCAGTTCGTCGAGCGGGGCGACCTTGTGCAGGAGGCCGAGCCGGTGCGCGGCGGCCGCGTCGAAGGTCTCACAGGTGAGCATGAGTTCGCGGATCCTGGCGGCTCCGCCCTCGACGATCAGACGGCCCATGGCGCCTCCCCAGGCGGGCGGCAGACCGAGGCCGATCTCGGGCATGCGGAACCGGCAGCTGTCGGCTCCGGCGCGCAGGTCGCAGAAGGAGGCGAGCGCGAGACCGGCGCCCACCACCTTGCCGTGGAGCCTGGCGACGGTGACCGCGTGCGTGTTCTCCAGCGCGTCGCACACGCGGTGGGCCTTGTCCGCGATCCGGCGCATGGCGGCTCCGGTCGGGTCTTCGGTCAGCGCCGCCTGGTACTCGAACCGGTCGGCGCCGAGACTGAAGTCCTCCCCGGCGGCAGAGAGGATCAGCACCCGGATGTCGGGCCGGTCGTGGAGGCTGTGGAGGAGGGTGGCGAGGTCGTCGAGGGCGGCGACGGTCAGCGTGCCGTCCTGTGCCGAGGGGTTGAGGCGGACCCGGAGGACCGGCCCGTCGTGTTCGACGTGCAGCGCCTTGTAGGGGAAGTGGGGGGAGGTGTTGATCATGTCGGTCATGAGAGGGCGACGTCCAGGTTCAGCAGGCGCCGGAAGGCCACACGCGGTGCCCAGGTCGGCCTGCGTACGAGGGTGAGGCGGGGGAAGCGCCTGACCAGCTGGTGGAGCAGGGTCTGTGCCTCCATGCGGGCCAGGGGAGCCCCGAGGCAGTAGTGGATGCCACCGCTGAAGGCGAGGTGCGCCGGTTTGCGGTGGAGGTTGAACAGTTCGGGATCCTCGTGCTTGGCCGGGTCCCGGTTGGCCGCGCCCACCATGAGGTGGACCATCTCGTCCTTGCGGATCTCGACGCCGCCGAGGACGGTGTCCCGGGAGGAGACGCGGCTGATGACATGCGTGGGCGGGTCGTAGCGCAACGATTCTTCAACGGCGGCGGGCACGAGTTCGGGGTGCACGGTGAGCCAGTCCCACTGCCGGGGATGCTCCAGCAGCAGGAGCGTCATAGTCGACAGCAGCGTGGCCGTCGTCTCCAGCGCCGCCAGCAGCACGAACAACGCGAGGAAGTAGACCGCCTCGTCCGCCTTGTCCTGGTCGCTCTCCATGGTGTCCCACACCGTGATCCACCGCGAGACAGGGTCGTCGCCGGGACTGGCCCGGCGCCGGCGCACCAGGTCCATGAAGTAGGTCCGCAGCTCCGCCGTGGCCGCGTCCGACTTCGCCAGCTGGCTGGCCGACGGCAGCAGTTCCTGGGTGAAGACCTGGTCGTGGGTCAGCTCCCGCAGTCGGGGGAAGTCGGCGGTCGGCAGCCCGAGCCAGTGCCCGATGGTGGCGATGGGCAGCTCGTCGCCGACCAGGGCGTTGAAGTCCGCCTCGCCGTCGTGCAGCCGCTCGGCGAGCGAGTCGAGGAGCCTGGTCGTGCTGTGGCCCACCGTCCCGCGCAGCTGCTCCAGGGTGGTGCGGTCGAACATGCCCGCCGACCGGCGCACCCAGGTGTGCTCCGGAGGGTTGAGCGCGGGCAGTGTGCGGCTCATCTCGCGCGAGGACGGAGCCGTCCAGCGCGTGCCGTCTCCCTGCTGCTCCCGCCAGCGTGCGTCGGGCTCCAGCCAGTCACGGCTGCGCAGCACCTGGTCGCACACGTCGAAGGCGGTGACGATGTGACCACCCCAGGGGGCTGCGACGACTCCGCCCCTCGACCGCAGCTCCCCGTAGATCGGAAAGGGATTTGCCTGGCCCTTCGCCGTCCTTAAGCGGGAGAACAGCGAAACGGCAAATCGTCTGTCGACGGGCGGAGTTATCGCAATCTCCACGATGTCCCCTTCTGACTCTCACGTATCAGCCGCCATGCATACCCCCCCGTGCGCTGATACATACAAGATGACTATTCGTGTGAGAGTTGCCTACGTCACTCTCCCCTGGTCCATGCCAGGAACCGACTGAAGAGGCCCGGTTTGGGCTTGGACGCGGCCTGCGCCGCAGGCTGCGGCACGGGGCTCGGGCCGTGGTGCGCGGTGGTCGCGGCAGGCTGCTGAGGTGCCTGAGCGGGCGTCGGCGCCACGGTGCGTGGTGTGAACCGGACCGGCAGCGCCACCAGGGACCGGCTCCAGGGAGCGGGCACCCAGCTCAAGTCCTTGAACGGCACCCGGACTTCGATGTCCGGCAGCCGGTTGAGGAGGGACTCGACGGCGGTGACGGCGATCACGAACGCCGGGTCCTTGGCGGGGCAGGCGTGCGGCCCGGCCCCGAAGGACAGATGAGCCTTGGCGCTGAGCTGCTCGCGGTGCTCCGCCAGCCGGGGATCGGTGTTGGCGGCCGCGAAGGAGATCACCACCGGGTCGTTCGCGCGAAGCATCCGGCCGCCCAACTCCACGTCGTGGGTGGGGTAGTGGGCCGCGTAGTTGGCGATCGGCGCGTAGTTCCACAGGGCCTGGCCGACCGCGTCCTCGACCGGCAAGCCGGCCTGCCAGTCCTCGCCGAGGATCAGCGCGCTGCTGGTGCCGATCGTCGCCGACAGCGGCGCGGTGCCGCCCGAGAGCAGCGTCACGAGCTGGTGCAGCACCTCCTCGTCGGTCAGTTCCGCGGAGTGCTGCATCAGACGGGTCGTCAGGTCGTTGCCGGGCCTGCGCCGCTTGAGCGCGATCAGCTCGCCGAGCGCCTCGCCCAGCACCTGGTCCGCACCGGCCGTACCGTCGAAGATGCCGCTGATCCCGACGATCACCCGGTCACCGATCTCGGGCGGGCACCCGAACAGGTCGCTGAAGACCAGCAGCGGCAGCGGCTGCGCGTACTCGGCCATCAGCTCGGCCTGCCCGAGCCGGTCGGAGCTGAACCGGCTGACCAGGTAGTCGGCGGACTGCTGGGTCTGCCGCACCAGCTGGATCTCGTTGACGGTGGCCAGACTGTCGGTCACCGCCTGGCGGAGGCGGGCGTGCGCCGCTCCGTCACTGAACAGCGCGTTGGGCCGGTACCCCATCATGGGCAGCGCCGGGCTGTCCTCGGGCACCCGCCCCTCGTTCAGCGCCCGCCAGCGCCGCGAGTCCCGGACGAACGAAGCAGGGTTCTGCAGGATGTACAGGGCGGCGTCGTAGCTGGTGACCAGCTCGACCTCCACGCCCGGGGCGATGTCGACCGGCGCACTCGGTCCGAGGCTGCGCAGGTACGCGTAGGTGGAGTCGGGATCGGAGCCGAACTGCGGGCCGTAGAGCGGGACATTGCCGTGCGCAGGGCAGCCGGGCGGTGGCCCTTGTATGCCGGGACGCTGCTGCATGTGGGGGAGGCTCCTAGTCGAGAAGGGACAGTAGGTGGTGAACGAGGGTGATGAGGGCCTGCGCCGACGACTGCTGGTCCCGTACGTCGCAGGAGACGACGGGAGTCCGGTCGGACAGGTTCAGTGCCTCGCGGATCTCCGCGAGCGGGTAGTTGGTCGTGTCGTCGAAGTGGTTGACGCCGATGGCGTACGTCAGGCCGAACCGCTCGACCAGGTCCAGGACCGGGAAGGACTCCGACAGCCGCTCCGGGTCGACGAGGACGAGCGCGCCGAGCGCCCCCCTGGACAGCTCCTCCCACATCTCCTTGAAGCGCTCCTGACCCGGCGTGCCGAAGAGGTACAGCACCACCTCCTCGCTGATGGTCAGGCGGCCGAAGTCCATGGCGACCGTCGTGGTGGTCTTGTCCGGAGTCCCTGACAGATCGTCAAAGCCCACGCTGGCTTCGGTGATCTCCTCTTCGGTCCGCAGGGGCTCGATCTCGGAGATGCTGCCTATGCACGTGGTCTTCCCGACCCCGAAGTGCCCCACCACGAGGATCTTCACCGCGGTGAGGACACCTGAATCCAGGTACACGAATCACGCTCCGAATCGGGCTTTGAGGCCGTCGAGTACGGCGTTGAGCACTTCTCGGTCGACACGTTCGGCGCGGGGCACGGGCTTCCGCGCGATGATGAGACCGCTCTCCTCCATCTGCGCCAGGAGAATCCGCACGATCCCCAGCGGCAGATGCGTGTGGGCGGCCACTTCGGCGACGGAGAGAAAACCTTCCGTCACCAGCTCCAGAACCTGCCTCGCCTCCGGAGAAAGCGTGCGAGCCGAAGCAGTGGCACCCTCTTGCGCGGACACCAGGGTGGTGCGCTCGTAGGCATTGTCCGGGGGCAGGGCTCGCCCGTTCGTGATCACGAAGAGCGGGACTAATGCTGAGGTCAGCTCAAGTTCCTGATCCGGCCCGTCATTCACGTACGGCTCGCCTCCCCGCGTGGTGCCATATATGCGCTCAGCCGGGGCACCACCCGATGCAGCCGGGTGGTGAACTCCTCGATATCGGCATCGTGTTCGGCGGCCGCGGCCAGGAACGCCCCACGGCCGGCCGAGATCAGGAAGATCCAGCCATGCTGAAACTCGATCACCGTCTGCCGCCACTGCGCATCCTGGCCCACACCGGCGAACTGCGAGGTCGCCCGGCTGTAGGCGTGAATCCCCGTCATGGCGGCGGAGATGGTGTCAGCCAGGTCCTGGCTCATGCCCGTGGTGGCGCCGCGGGGCAGGCCGTCGGAGCCCAACAGGACGGCGTGGCGGGCGCCTTGCACCTCGGCGACCACCTCGTCGAGGTCCGCGATCGGGATCCCCTTCCCGCCCGCCCCCTGCTGCGCCCGGGCCGCGCCGGACTGCCCGGCGAGGCCGTCCGCGTTGACCCGGGGCGGCGAGGTGAGGTTGTTGCCGAGCCGGGCGACCAGCCGGTGCATGCGGAAGGAGATCTGCTGCATGTCGACGTCCGGCGCCGCGGCCGCCGCCAGGTAGGCGCCCTGCCCGGCGCCGATCAGGAAGATCCAGCCGTGCGAGAACTCGATGATCGTCTGGTTCCACTGCCTGTCTTCCCCCGGCCCGGCGAAGTGGGAGGTCGCACGGCTGAGCGACTGCATGCCGGCCATGGCGGCGGAGATCGTCCGCACGTCCTTCTGGGCCATGCCGTCGGTCGCGCCCCGGGGAAGGCCGTCCGCGGACAGCAGGACGGCGTGACGCGCCTTCGGCACGTTGTGCACGATGTCCTCGAGCATCCACGACAGGTCTGTGGTCATGCGTCATCGGACCCTTCGGACGGCGCCGAGGCGAGATTGCGGCCCGAGAGCGTGCCGCGCTGGAAGGCTCCGAGGCTCCGGCCCGCGGCACGGCCGGCGTCCTCCGGCGCCGCGGCCGGCGGCTCCGAGCCGTCCCGGTCGGGAACGCTGGCGATGGGCACCTGGCGGGCGCCACGGCGCGGCAGGCCGTGCGCGGTACGGCTGACCGGCTCCGGCCGGCCGACGGCGCCACGGATGCCGCTGACCTGGGAGTCCTCGGCCGGAGCCGCCTCCTCCTCGGTCCACAGCTCCTCCGGCAGCAGCACGACGGCGCGCACGCCGCCGTAGCGGGACACACCGGTCACGTCCACCCGGAATCCGTACTGCTGCGCGAGCAGGCCGATGACGGGGAAACCGAACTTCGGCTGGTTGCCGAGATGCGAGAGACGGGGCCGGAAGTCACCGGAGAGCAGCGCGGAGGCCTTCTGCCGGTCCTCGTCGTTCATACCGACACCGGCGTCGTCGATGACGATGCACAGGTTCTTCTGCACCCGCTGGAAAGTCACCTCGATCGGCGAACCCTGCTGAGAAAAACTGGCAGCGTTGTCGAGAAGTTCGGCGACGGCGAGCGCGACCGGAGAAACGGCGGACGCCTTCAATGCAAAACCGGTCTGCTGCATGATTTCGACGCGCCGGAAGTTACGAATCTGACCCTGCGCGCTGCGCACCACGTCATAAACGCTCGCGGGCCTATTGCGGCGACCCAGCGGAGCACCACACATAACCGCAATGCCCTGTGACTTTCGGGCCATCTGTGCATTGGCGTGACTGACTTCCAGCAAATCGCTCAGGACGGAATGGCCGCCGTACTTGCGCTGGATTTCCTCAAGAAGCGCCAGCTGTTCCGCGGCAAGGCTCTGCAGAAAGCGCGCGGAACCCTTGAGAACAGCCTTGGTGCTCTCCTCGGCCGCCTCCTCGGCTTCTTGGATGGTCTTGTCGTGCTCGTCCTGGTGCTGCTGCAACTCTGCTCTTAAGGCGGCCAGTTGCACGTCGGCCTCGCCCAGCCTCTGCGTGAGCGCGGCCTCGGCCTGCTGCTTCTTCGCCGCTATGGCCTTGTTGCGACGACTGAGCACCAGGGCCGCGGCGACGGCGATGGTCAGCGCCGCAACCAGGCACCACACGAGTGCGTCTCGATTCATGGAAACCTTTCCTATATGTAGCCTGCAGTCGTCGGCGGACGGATCGGGGGAATCCGTGGCACAACCGCTCGGTACGACTCGGTCGCCGTCGTGTTGAGAACCGGCCCGATCTCAAAACAGCGCCTGAGCCGAGTGGACCAAGGTCGCAGACGCGGGGATGCTATCACTGAGATAGGGGAAACTTCACAACGCGGAGTCGACCGGTAACCGTCGCGTGTTGGCCGCAGGGGTTATTGATTGAACGACAGTCAACGGCAGTGCGGCCGAGTGGTGAGGGTGTGGGGTATTTATTCGGCACCATGAAGGACTGATTGCCCTTTCATGGACTTAACGGACGGCGAGGCGCTGGACGGCTCGGCTCAGGACCACCACTCCCATGACGATCAGTACGGCACCGCATATTTCGGGCACCAGCCACCAGCCCGTGCGGATGCGTTCCTCGAACAGGGCGATACCCAGGGCCAGGCTGACCATCGCGTCCCCGATGGTCAGCGCGGGCTGTGCCGCCGCCAGCGGACCGGCCTGCAGCGCGTTCCCCAGCAGGAGGACGGCGACCGCGCCGGTCACCGCGAAGCCGTACGTCTGCCAGGACCGCAGGAACGCCGGGAAGCCGTGGTCGGCGAAGGTCCCCGAGGCCGACTTCAGCAGCGCGGCGGTCAGCGCGTTGCCCGTGACCGAGGCGGCCGCCAGCAGCGCGGCACGACGCACCGCCGGGCGCCCCCGGCCGGCCTGCAGGACCGCGACGGCCATGGCGCCGAGGCAGAGGCCGAGCGCCGGGATCCACCGGCCGAGGGGCGCCTGGGAGGTGGCACCGTGCGGGGCGGCCGCAGACAGCAGGACGGCCAGGCCCGTCACCACGCCGCCGACACCCCACCACCCCGAGCGGGGCAGGCGACGGTGCATCAACAGCCCGGCGACGAGCAGGGCGAAGGGAAGCTCCAGGATGAACAACGGCTGGACCAGCGCGAGCGGGCCGTTGACGAGGGCCAGGCTCTGGAACAGCGCGGCGCCGACCACCCCGGCCATGCCGATCAGCCAGGCCGGCCGGCGCAGCAGCTCCGCCAGCAGCCGTACCCCGCCGCGACGGCTGGTGGACGCGGCCTTGCGCTGGAACGCCGTGCCGACGGCGTTGCTGGCCGCTCCCACGACGGCGAACGCCGCGGCCAGTTCGATCACGGCCGTCTCCCGCCTGCGGGCGCACCTCCTGGAGGAGTTTCGGGCACTGTTCAGCCTACGGAAGCGCGCGGCCCGCCGCGGTCTCGGCCGCGGGCCAGGATGACCGGCCGGGCGCGTCGACCCTGCTGATGGAACCGGTGATGCACGGCACCGTCGGCTTCGAGCGAGCTGCCGCCCCAGTGACAGACGTCAGCCCGAGCCCGGTTACGTGGCGTCCCGGCGAGGTGTGCGCAGCGCCGCGTCGGCCTGACGCACGCGCCACTCCTCCGCGGTGTCCTTCTGTCGCCGCACCGCGTGCGGCGTTCTCGCGGCCGTACGATGACCGGTACCGTACGCGGCCGAGACGGGCAGGTCGGTTCCTTGTACGAGGAGGGCCGGGGGATGAGCACGCGCCCCCCGTCGCAGCACGAGAGAGTCGTGCAGTGACTACTGGACCGGATCGTATCGTGACGGCACACCGGCTCAACAAGGGCTGGACGACGCCCTCTTCGACGCCTTCGCCGCGCCCGATGTCAGCATCGACGCGGTCGTGGGCAGCGCCGCACCCCTGCTCGCGGCGCTCACGACGCAGGCCCGGCGCGTCATCGAGGGCGAAGCGCGACCCACGTCGATCCGTGTGCGGGTGCTGCTCCTGGACGTCGGCGAAGACAGCGCTCAGGGCACGGCCGGCGAGGCCACCGACGGCAGTGACACCGAGGCACTGCGGCACCTGCTGGAGAACACCCTCGGGCGGGACCACGGTGCCGTGCGGTTCGAGGCGCGGACGTCCACCTCGCAGGCGCCGATGGAGCTGTACCTGATCAACGACCGCACCGTGCTGACGTCCTATTTCCATCTGCCCGCAGAGGAGAGCGGAGATGCGCTCCTCCTCCAGCCGGAGTACCGCCTCGAGGAGACCCGGGAGTGGTTCGACTCGTGGTGGGAGCTGTTCGACCGGTGACGCGTGTCCTGGACATGCGCTCACACCCGGCTCGACGTCGCCGTGTCCGAGGACAGCCGCTGGGCGACATAGATCGGGACGACCGACAGCAGGACGAGGACGGCGGCCACGACGTTCACCACGGGTGCCTGCTGGGGCCGGGTCATGTTGTCGAAGATCCAGATGGGGAGGGTCTCGATACCGGGTCCCGCCGTGAAGGTCGTGACGACGATCTCGTCGAAGGACAGGGCGAAGGCGAGCAGGCCGCCGGCCAGCAGCGCGGAGCGGACCAGCGGGAAGGTGACGTCCGCGAAGGCGCGGAAGGTGGTCGCCCCCAGGTCCATCGCCGCCTCCTCGTACGAGGAGGCCGTACGACGCAGCCGCGCCACCACGTTGTTGAAGACCACCACGATGCAGAAGGTGGCATGGCCGACGATCACGGTGAACAGCCCGAGGCCCACACCGAGCGGCGCGAGGACGGTGCCGAAGGCCGAGTTGAGCGCGATGCCCGTGACGATGCCGGGCAGCGCGATCGGCAGGACCACGATGAACGACACCGTGTCGCGCCCGAAGAACCGGTGCCGGGCCACTGCGAACGCGATGAGCGTGCCGAGGACCAGCGCGATCGCGGTGGCGCCCAGGCCCGCCTTCACGGACACCCACAGCGCCTCGCGCGCACCGGAGTTGTCGAGGGCCACGGACCACCAGCGCAGCGTGAACCCGGGCGGTGGCCAGCTCGCACTGCGGTCGGGGTTCAGGGAGTTGACGAGGACGAGCAGCAGCGGGACGTAGATCACCGCGAAGCCGAGTGCGGTGCCTATGCGCAGGGCGGTGCGCGCGGTGCGGCTGAGATGCATGGCGCTCTTCTCCTACAGGCTGGTCAGGGCGCCCGTGCGGCGGATCGCCAGCAGGTACAGGACGATCACGAGCACGGGGACGGTGCCGAGCGCGGCCGCCATGGGCAGGTTGAGTTCGATGTTGGAGTACACGAGGTTGCCGACGAGCTGGGTCTTGCCGCCGACGATCTGCACGGTGATGTAGTCGCCGAGGCTGAGCGAGAAGGTGAACACGGAGCCGGCGGCCACGGACGGCAGCACCATGGGCAGCACCACCGAACGGAAGGTGCGGCCGGCCTTCGCCCCGAGGTCCGCCGAGGCGTCGAGCAGGTTGCCCGGAAGCTGTTCGAGGGCCGTGTGGATCGGCAGGATCATGTACGGCAGCCACAGGTACGTCAGCGTGAGCACGGTGGCGGGCAGCCCGAAGCCCGGGCCGCTGAGGCCGAAGGGCCCCAGCATCCAGTCGGCGAGGCCGCCCTCGGAGAGGATCAGCCGCCAGGCGTACACCTTCACCAGGTAGCTCGCCCACAGCGGGGTGAGGATCGCCACCACGAGCAGCGGGCGCCACTTGGGGCGGGCCACCCGCGCGGTGTAGAAGGCGACCGGAAAGGCGATCACGACGCACAGCGCGGTCACCGCGAGCGCCACGCCCACGCTGCGCAGGATCACCTGGCGGAAGACCGGGGTCGTGAACAGGGCGTGGAAGTTGTCCGTCGACCAGACCTTCACCACCTGGGAGGTGAAGGAGTCGGTCGTCCAGAACGCGGAGACGAACAGGACCGTCAGCGAGCCCAGGTAGAGGACGGTCAGCCACAGCAGCGGCGCGGTGAGCAGCAGGGCGAGGCGGAGCCGGGGTCTGGTGTGCAGCGCTCCGGCGAGCCGCCGGACGGTGCCCCGTCCGGCGGCGGGCGTCACTTCACTCGTCACGGCTCAGCCCTTGATCTCGGTCCAGGCCTGCACCCACTTCGCGTACGGCACGCACTTGACGTCGGTGCGGCCGTCGAGGCACTGCTCGATGGGCGTGTTCCAGAAGGCGATGTTCTTCCAGTAGCCCTCGTCGGCGGCGTGGTAGATCGTGCAGAAGTTCTTGTCGCTGGTCTCGGCGCAGGCCCTGGAGTTGGCCGGGGCCTCACCGAAGTACTCGGCGACCTGGGCGTTGACCTTGGGGGAGACGATCCAGTCGAGCCACTTGTAGGCGCAGTTGGGGTGCTTGGCCTTGGCGGACACCATCCAGGTGTCCGACCAGCCGGTCGAGCCCTCCTTCGGCACGAACGCCTTGACCTTGGCGCCCTCACCGGCGGTCAGGCTGGCGATGACCTGCCAGGTGGTGCCGACGACCGAGTCCCCACTCTTGAAGGCGGAGATCTCCTTGAGGTAGTCGCTCCAGTACTCGCCGATGTTCGCGTTCTGCTGCTTCAGCAGGGCCACGGCGGCGTCGAACTGCTTCTGGTCGAGCGCGTACGGGTTCTTGATCTTCAGTTCGGGCTTGGTTGCCTTGAGGTACAGGGCCGCGTCGGCGATGTAGATCGGCGAGTCGTACGCGGTGACGTGCCCCTTGTACTTCGGGGCGTCGTCGAAGACCGCCGACCAGGAGGTGGGCGCCGGGCTGACCTTCTCGGTGTTGTACATCAGCAGGTTGGCGCCCCGGCCGTGCGGGATGCCGTACATCTGCCCGTTCACCGAGTTCCAGGAGCCGTTCTTCAGGCCGCTGAAGATGTCCTTGTAGTTGGGGACGAGGCCGGTGTTGACGGGGGCCGCGTCGCCGGAGGCGATCAGGCGCAGGGAGGCGTCCCCGGAGGCGGAGACGGCGTCGTACTCCCCGGTCTTCATCAGCTTGACCATCTCGTCCGAGCTGGCGGCGACCTTGGAGTTGACCTGGCAGCCGGTCTGCTTCTCGAAGTCGCTGACCCAGTCCACCTTGGGGTCGTTGGAACCGTCCTCGACATAGCCCGCCCAGGCGATCAGGTTGACCTGGCCCTCGGTCTTGCCGAGCTTCGTCGGGGCCTTGAGGTCGGGCGGATTGAGGCCGGTGGCCGAGGAGCCGTTGCCGGAGGAGCTGCAGGCGGCGGTGAGCAGCAGGGCTGCGGTGCCGGCCGCGGCCACGAGGGTTCGGGTGAGACGCACGACGTTCTCCATGGGTGAGGGAGCCTTGCGCGGAGCGGTGGGTTCGGGGGAGTGGGGGTCAGGAGGGGATCCGGACGGCGTGTCCGCGGTGCCACTGGAGGCGCACCCGGGCGCCGCGGTAGGCGGCGACGTCCTCGGAGGAGGTTTCGAGGTTCTGCTGGAGGGCGGTGAGGCGGCCGCCGCCGTCGAGGTCGACGAGGAAGCGGGTGGCGTCGCCGAGGTAGACGACCTCGCCGACCGTGCCGGTGACGGTCGCGTGTCCGGGCTCGTCCGCCTCGGCGGACTCCTTCAGGACACGGATCTTCTCCGGGCGGATGTTGTACGTGCCGGGCGTGCCGACGATCCGGTGGGCTGCCTCGCCCTCCAGCAGGTTCGAGGTGCCGACGAAGGAGGCGACGAAGGGGGTCGCCGGGCGCTCGTATATCTCGGCGGGTGTGCCGACCTGGGCGATGCGGCCCTGGTCGAAGACGGCGATGCGGTCGCTCATCGTCAGGGCCTCCTCCTGGTCGTGAGTGACGAAGACGAAGGTGATGCCCACCTCCCGCTGGAGTGCCTTGAGTTCGACCTGCATCTGTTCGCGCAGCTTCAGGTCGAGGGCGCCGAGGGGCTCGTCGAGCAGCAGGACCCGGGGGCGGCCGACGAGCGCGCGGGCGAGGGCGACCCGCTGGCGCTGTCCGCCGGAGAGCTGGGCGGGGCGCCGCTGGCCGTAGCCCTCCAGACGGACCTCGGCGAGCGCTTTGCGGGCGCGGACGAGGCGTTCGGGCTTCGGCACCTTGCGGACCTTGAGCCCGTAGGCGACGTTCTGTTCGACCGTCATGTGCGGGAACAGGGCGTAGTCCTGGAAGACCGTGTGCACGTCCCGCTCGAACGGGGCGAGGCCGGTGACCTCCTGCCCGGCCAGTTCGATCCGGCCCGCGGTGGGCGTCTCGAACCCGGCGACGAGCCTGAGGACCGTGGTCTTCCCCGAGCCGGAGGGGCCGAGCATGGAGAAGAACTCCCCGTCCCGGATCTCCAGGTCCACACCGGCCACGGCGGTCGTCCCCCCGAACGACTTCCGCAGGTCCTGCAGCCGGATAGCAATTCCCTCCATGCGGGAACCTTTCTGGCGCGCTGTACGTTGACCGTAAACATATGAAGTCATAGTTCTAAGCTCAAGGTCCCCTTAGGGTAAAGCTTGAGTCAACGCACAAGGTGGTGGCCGTGAGGCAACACGAGATCGACGGCGGCGCCCGGGGGGCGGGCGGCGGAGCCCGTCGGGCCGTCTTCACGCCGGTGGACAACCGGGCCCGCGTGGACACGGTCGTCCGCCGCATCGGCGACGCCATAGAACTGGGGCTCCTCGCCGACGGCGAGCAGCTTCCCGGCGAGAGCGAACTGGCCGGACAGCTCGGTGTGTCGACGGTGACCCTGCGTGAGGCGCTGATGGCGCTCAGGCAGCAGGGCCTGGTCACCACCCGCAGGGGCCGCGGCGGCGGCAGCTTCGTGTCGCTGCCCGAGGTCCCCGCCGACGACCGGCTGAGGGCCCGGCTGCGCGGCTGGAGCACCGAGGAACTGCGCGACCTGGGCGACCACTGGGCTGCCCTGTCCGGCGCCGCCGCCCGCCTCGCCGCCCAGCGCACCGAACCCGAGGACCTTCGCCCCCTGCGCCGTACGGCCGAGGAGCTGGCGCACGCGGAGGAGACGGCGGCGCGCAGCCGCCTGTACGGCCGCTTCCATGTGGAACTCGCCGCGGCCGCCCAGTCCGCCCGGCTCACCCGTGAGCAGGTCGCGCTGCAGAGCGAGGTGGGGGCGCTGCTGTGCCTGGTCCTGGGGAGCGGTGAATATCGTGAAGAAGTGGCGGACCGTCACCGCGCCGTGATCTCGGCCGTGCAAGATGGGGCCCACGAATCGGCCGGCACGCTGGCCGAGCGGTGCGTCAGGGAGTCGACGGCACGGCTCGTCGCCGTACGCCTCACCCTCTGAACGCGCCGCGTCCGGTTCCCGTCCCGCTGGAGGACACCATGGGCTGGAGCCCCGGGCAGATCCACTCGGCTGCCGCGACGCTCGACACGGACGCCGAGGCATGGGTGGCCTCGCAGGTGGGCGGTGCGCTGGAGGTGGTGTTCGAGGCCGTCGCCGCCACCCGGGCCGACACCGCGGCCCTGCTCGCCAAGGCGACCGCACAGGGCCGTCGCCCCGCGAGCGCGGACCTCGCCGCCCTCCGCCCCGGCCTGCACCAGCGGCTCACCCGCCAGGAACTGGTCTCCGGCGTCGGCTTCGTGGCCGCCCCCGGCCTGCTGACCGACGTACCCGCATGGCTCGAGTGGTGGCAGACGGGCGCCGACGGCGACGTACGACCCCTGCTGCTCGACCTCGACCCCGGGCACTCGGCGTACTCCGACTACACGCACTGGGACTGGTTCGCCCTGCCCCGCGACACCGGGCGCCGCGCCGTGGCCGGGCCGTACGTCGACTACCTCTGCTCCGACGAGTACAGCCTCACCCTGTCCGCACCGGTCGAGACCGAGGGCCGCTTCGCCGGGGTCGCCGCGGCCGACGTGTACCTACGGCACTTCGAGGCGGCCGTGCTCCCGCTGCTGCGGCGGCTGCCCCGGCCCGCCCATCTGGTCAACGCCCGCGGCCGGGTCGCCGCCTCCGCCGACCCAGCCCACCTGGCCGGCTCCCTCACCAAGGGCCCCGACTTCGGCCAACTGCTCACCGAGGCCGCACCCGCCGAGTACGCGGGTCTGCGGCTGGTGCCCTGCCACGGCGTCCCGCTCGTCCTCGTACTGACCTAGGGCCTGTCCTCCAGGGCGCGGGCGGACGCGCCTGTCCTCAGTCGGCCGTCCGCTCCCGGTACGGTATCCGCGCCGCCTCGCGCACCTCCCCGACCGTGCTCCACTCGTTCCCGCCCAACCGGGCCAGGGGGCGCAGCAGTTTGATGTCCGGCCGGCCGTCGACCAGGACGTCGTCGCTGACGGCCGCGTGCACGACCTGGCCGAACACCACCGTCGAGTTGCCGAGCCGCAGCGTCGAGTGCAGCGTGCACTCCAGTGCCACCGGGGAGGCGGCCACACGCGGTGGCTTCACCCGCAACGACGGCTCGGGCCGGATGCCCACCGCGTCGAACTCGCCCTCGTGCCTGGGGAAGTCGGTCGCGGTCGCGTTGATCTGCTCGAAGAGCGGCTCGGGCGCGAAGTTGACGACGAACTCCCCGGTCTCCTCCACATTGCGCAGCGAGTCCTTCCGGCCCACGGACGTGAACTGGACGATCGGCGGAGCCGTGCAGGCCACGGTGAAGAACGAGTGGGGGGCCAGGTTCGCCGTCCTGCCGTCCGCGGTCAGGGTCGAGACCCACGCGATCGGCCGGGGCACGACCACCGCGGTGAGCAGCTGGTAGAACGCTCTCGGGTCCAGGGACTGGGGTGAGTAGTCGACGCGCATGGCAGCACGCTATGTCCAACCGGGGACCGTCGGCAGTACCCGCTCGGCGACGCGGAGCAGTGCCGTGTCGTCGGGCGGTACGTCGTCCTGGCGCCAGATCGCGATCTCGAACGAGCCGCCCCCGTCCTTGGCGTCACGGGCGACCAGCAGATGACGGGCGATGCCACCCGGGCCGGTGCCGATCTTGTTGTCGCCGAGGTTGATCTTGAGGCCGATGGTCTGGCCCGAGTACAGGACGGCGGGGTGACCGAGGATCGTCTTCGACTCCTCGTCGCTGCTGAAGAGTCCGGAGAACTCGCCGACCCGCAGATCGTCCGACGCCCACAGCTTCACGGAGTACGTCTTCAGCGAGACCTCCGCATCGGGTGACGGGGTCTTCTTGCCGTCGGCGTCCTTGAACGAACTCTCGGACCCGTAGGCGGTCTCGGCCTGTTCCTGCGGTGTGCCGAGGAGCGTGGGCAGGTCCGATCGATTCAGTGCCTTGCACAACTGTGCCGCGGACACGCGTTTGGACACCGGCTTGTCATCGGACGAGCACGTGGCCGGTCCCGGGTCCGAGGAGCCCTGCAGTGCCGTCTGCGCGAGCAGGACGCCCGGCACCCCCAGGACCAGCACCGCCACGAGCGCCTGGACCCAGGGTCTCCGGTCCCTCTCGGACGCGGGATCGTCAACGTCAACCATGTTCCCCCACCTCAGTCGTTCCCCCGACAAACGCTGCAGGAGCCTAACCGGTGATCGTCTTCGACGACATCCCCGATTTCGCGGCCCCGTCAGTCGACCGGCCAGGTGTGCACCGGCGCGTTGAGGTGCATGAAGTCGATATACAGCTCGGTCATCCGCCGCAGGGCCTCGTGGCGGCCGGCGTGCGTGGTGGCGTCGATGCGGTGGAGCATCTCCTTTTGCCACACAGCCCCGTTGCGGGCCGTGACACAGCGCTGCTCGATGATGCCGAGCAGCGGCTCCCGCCAGGCCGCGTCCATGCCGGACAGCTCCAGCCCGCGGTGCGCCAGCGGCAGCAGCCGCCGCAGAACCAGTTCGGGCACCGGCAGTTCACCCATACCGGGCCAGTACAGCAGCGCCTCGATGCCGTGCCGGGCCGCCGTGTGGAGGTTCTCCTCGGCCGCGGAGAACGACATCCGCGACCACACCGGGCGGTCCTCCTCCACCAGGGCGCGGGTGAGCCCGTAGTAGAAGGCGCCGTTGGCGAGCGTGTCGGCGACGGTCGGTCCGGCGGGCAGCACCCGGTTCTCCACCCGGACGTGCGGCTTGTCGTGGGCGACGGCGTAGACGGGCCGGTTCCAGCGGTAGATCGTGCCGTTGTGCAGGGTGAGTTCGGAGAGTTCGGGGATGTCCCCGCGGTCCAGCGTCTCCCCGGGGTCCTGCTCGTCGCACAGGGGCAACAGGGCCGGGAAGTAGCGCAGGTTCTCCTCGAAGAGGTCGAAGACGCTGTTGATCCACCGCTCCCCGAACCACACCCGCGGCCGTACCCCCTGGATCTTGATCTCCTCCGGGCGGGTGTCGGTCGCCTGCTCGAACAGTGGGATACGGGTCTCGTGCCACAGCTCCTTGCCGAACAGGAACGGCGAGTTGGCCGACAGCGCGATCTGGACCCCGGCGATGGCCTGCGCCGCGTTCCAGTAGCCGGCGAAGGTCTCCGGGGACACCTGCAGATGGAACTGCGTGCTGGTGCACGCGGCCTCGGGAGTGATCGTGTCCGCGTAGGTCCGCAGCCGGTCGACGCCGTCCACCTCGATGCGCAGGTCCTCGCCCCGGGCCGCGAAGATCTGGTCGTTGATCAGCCGGTAGCGCGGGTTCTCCGACAGGGACTCCTCGCCGATGTCCTCCTGGCGCAGGGTGGGCAGGATGCCGACCATGACCAGCCGGGCGCCGACCGATCTGGACCGCTCGTCGGCGTGGTTCAGCGCGGCGCGGATCTCGGACTCCCAGGCGTCGGGTCCGCCCGTCGTCAGCCCGCGTGGCGGAACGTTGATCTCGAGGTTGAACCGGCCCAGTTCGGTCGACCAGGCGGGGTCCGCGATCGCCTCGAGCACATCGGTGTTGCGCATCGCGGGCTCGGCCCGGTCGTCGACCAGGTTCAGCTCGATCTCAAGGCCGACCTGAGGCCGCTCGGACTCGAAGCGTGCGTCGCGGAGCATCTGCGCGAACGCGTCGAGGCACTCCTGCATCTTGATCCGGTACCGGCGGCGGTCCTCGCGGGTGAAGACGAGCGCCGGGACGTCCCGTCCCATCGGCCCTCCAGGGTTCCGCTCCTCGGACACCTCTCCACCCAGAGTCGCACCGGCGGGCGAACCCCACCAAGCGGACGGAGCGGCGCCACGGCCTACAGGGCCCGTGCGACGAGCAGGGCCACGTCGTCGTGGTCGTCGGGATGGCGCAGGCCGTACAGCAGCCGGTCGCAGGTCTCCTCGAGCGGCCGGCCGGGCTCGTCGAGGAAGCCGAGGAGGACGGAGAGACGGTCGTCGATGGGGTGCTGCCGGGTCTCCACGAGGCCGTCGGTGTACAGCACCAGCAGGTCGCCGGGGGTCAGTTCGGTCGTCGTGGTCTCGAACGGGATGCCGCCGACACCGAGCGGAGCCGCGGTGGGCAGGTCGAGGTACACGGGCGCTCGGCCGGGCCGAGCGAGGGCGGGCGGCATGTGTCCCGCGTTGGCGATCGTGCACTGCCTGGTGCGGGGGTCGTAGACGATGTACAGGCAGGTGACGATGTAGTGCTCCAGATCGCAGGTGATCTTGTCCAGGTGCTGGAGCACCGCGCCGGGGGCGAGGTCCAGGTCCGCGTACGCACAGGTGGCGGTGCGCAGCCGGCCCATGGTGGCGGCCGCGTCGATGCCATTGCCCATGACGTCGCCCACCACCAGGGCGGTCTTCTCGTCGGCCAGCGGGATGACGTCGTACCAGTCGCCGCCGACCTCGCTGGTGGCCTGCGCGGGCTGGTAGCGGGAGGCGAGTTCCAGGCCCGTGTGGTGCGGCGAGTGGTCCGGCAGCAGGCTGCGCTGGAGGGTGAGCGCGGTGTTGCGCACGCTCTGGAACCAGCGGGCGTTGTCGATGGCGACGGCGGCACGGCTGGCCAGCTCGCCGGCCAGGATGACGTCGTCCTCGTCGAAGGGCAGCGGGTTGCGGGTGCGCTTGAGATCGAGGGCGCCGAGGACCTCGCCGTGCGCGATCAGCGGCACGGCCAGATACGAGTGCACGCCGGCCTGGGCCAGGAGCACGCCGGCCTCGGAGTCCCGGGCGATCTGCCGCAGATCACGGGCGCCGACGTGGCGCACCATGACCGGCCGGCCGGTGTGGACGCACAGGGTGACCAGGCGGTCGCCGTCGTACGAGGCAACGTTGCCGGGCGCGTCGGCGGCGCGCAGCGCCACGGTGGGGTGAGCCGCCTTGAGGGCGAGGGCGCGGAACAGCTCCGGGCCGTTGTCCGGCCGGCGGGCGCGGCGCAGGGCCAGCGCGGAGTCCAGGACGTCCACGGCGACCACGTCCGCGAGCACGGGCGTGCAGATGTCGGCCAGCTCGCGGGCGGTCTGCTCCACCTCCAGCGTGGTGCCCACACGGGCGGAGGCGTCCGCGATCAGCGCCAGGCGCCGCCGGGCCCGGTCGGCCTCGGCGGCCGCGTGGTGCCGCTCGGTGACGTCGACGACCGACGCGGCCGCGCCCAGCACCCGCCCGCTGGGGTCCTCCAGCCGGTAGAAGGACAGCGACCAGGCGTGCTCGTGCTCGGGATCGGCCGGGGGACGGCCCACGTGGTACTGGTCGAGGAGCGGCATGCCGGTGGTGAGCACCTGGCGCAGCGCGGACTCGACGGTGTCGACGTCGGGGAAGGGCAGGGTCTCCCGCAGATGACGGCCGATGTGGTCCTCGGCCGGGATCCCGTCGATCCGCTCCAGCGCCGGGTTGACCAGCAGGTACTTCAGATCGGGGTCCATGAGGGCCAGCCCGATCGGGGACTGGTTGATCAGCCGCTCGCACAGTGCCAGGTCGGTCTCGACGCGCTGCAGCAGGGTGTGGTCGGCCGCGATGCCCAGGGCGTACACGTCGCCCAGGTCGTCCAGCAGCCGCATGGTGCGGAACTCCGTCAGGCGGCTGCTGCCGTCCTTGTGCCGCACGGGGAAGGCGCCGGCCCACCCCCGGCCGGTCTCCAGCACCTCCGTGAACAGGCTCACCACGGCCTGCAGATGCTCGGGACGGATCAGCAGCCGCGCCGCGTACTTCCCGAGGACGTCCTCCGCCGTGTACCCGAACAGGTCCTCGGCCTGCGGGGTCCAGAAGACGATGCGGCCTCGGGTGTCCAGCGCCACCGCGGCCACGCTCAGCATGTCCAGCAGGCCGGTCGGCCGGGGCGGCTCGGGGCTCTGGTCGTCGTCGCCGGCGCGCAAGGAATCCACTGCCATGCCAGAACCACCTCCAGCGGCCGGTCACCCGTCCGTGCCGGTACGGCCGCACGCCCGAGCGCCGATGACCGTCACCTCCATGCTGCCTCCAGGTTCCGCCTGCCCCAACCGCAGCACCGGCCCGTGCGTATCGAGCGGACAAGCAGGACCATGGTGAAGAAAGAGGATGGAGCAGATGGAACCACCGCGAAAGGGTTTCGACGCGTCCACATCCGTGGAACCGCGTGATCTCCTGGACGCCTCCACCGACGCCGCGGCGGTGATCTCGGCGGACGGCGTCGTGGTCGGCTGGACCAGGGGCGCGGAAGCGCTGCTCGGCCACCGCGCGTCCGGGGTCGTCGGCCACCCCGCCGCACGTCTGCTGGCGGTGCCCGCTGACCCGGCCCGCGCCGCCGGCATCGCGGAGCGGTGCCGCTCCGGAATGGGATGGAACGGCCTCGTCCCCGTGCGGCACCGGGACGGCCACCGTGTCGAGCTGGATCTCCGGGTCTCGGCGGCCTTCCGCATGGGCGGGCAGGAGTGCTTCCTGCTCTCGGCACGGGAGCAGCGGCCGCAGTGGACGGTCGGCCAGTCGGTCCTGGACGGATTCCTGACCCGCTCACCGGTCGGCATGGCCGTGATGGACCTGGAGCTGCGCTACATCTGGCTGAACGACACGCTGGAACGCTTCGGCGGTGTGCCCCGGGACCAGCGGCTGGGACGCCGGCTGAGCGAACTGCTGCCCGGGCTGCAGGCGGAGACCCTGGAAGGCCTGATGCGCAAGGTGCTGGCGACGGGGGAGCCGGTCACCGACTACGAGTATCTCGGCTGGAGCTGGGCCGATCCGCACCGCCAGCACGCCTACTCCACCTCCTTCTTCCCCCTGGTGGACGCCGGGGACACCGTCACCGGGGTCTGCTACATGGTCCTGGACGTCACCGAGCGCTGGACTGCCCGCCGGCTCCTGTCCCTGGTCAACGAGGCCGGCACTTGCATCGGCACGACCCTCGACGTGCTGCGGACGGCCCAGGAACTGGCCGACTTCGCGGTGCCCCGGTTCGCCGACTTCGTCACCGTCGACGTCCTGGAGCCCGTGCTCAGCACCGAGGGCCACGGAGCCTGGCTGACCGATGCCGGACCGGCGCCCGCCCGGCCGGCGATGCGCCGCGCTGGACTGCAGTCGGTACGGGAGGGCTGCCCCGAGGCCGTGGTGCGGATCGGCGAGCAGGTGGACTTCCTGCCGCCGCCCAACGACGTCAACCTCCTGATCAGCGGCGAGCCGGTCCTCATCCCGGTCCTCGACCCGAGCGACGCCCTGTGGGTCGCCGAACAGCCCGAGCGAATGGCCCGTATCCGGGAGTTCGGCCTGCACTCGTTCATCTCCGTGCCGATGCGGGCGCGGAACACGGCGTTGGGCCTGACCACGTTCGCCCGCTCGCTCAACACGGCCCCGTTCGGGCACGACGACGTCCTGCTGGCCCAGGAACTGGTGGCACGGGCGGCGGTGTGCGTCGACAACGCCCGCCGCTACACCCGGGAGCACACCGCGGCGGTCACCCTGCAGCGCAGCCTGCTGCCGCACGTCCTGACCGGCGGAACGGCGCTGGAGGTCGTCTCCTCCTACCTTCCGGCGGACCCCACGGGCGGCGTCGGCGGTGACTGGTTCGACGTGATCCCCCTGTCCGGCGCCCGCGTCGGCCTCGTCGTCGGTGACGTGGTGGGCCACGGCATCACCGCGGCGGCGAGCATGGGGCGGCTGCGTACGGCGGTGCAGACCCTCGCCGACATGGAGATGCCTCCCGACGAACTGCTCGCCCACCTCGACGACCTGGTGCTGCGGCTGAGCGACGAGGAAGCCGATCGCGCCCCGGCCGACCGGAGCACGGCGACCTTCATCGGCGCGACCTGCCTCTACGCCGTCTACGACCCGGTCTCCAGGCGGTGCTCGATGGCCCGGGCCGGCCACCCGCCACCCGTCGTCGTCACTCCGGACAAACGCGCCTACTTCCCCGACATCCCGGCCGGGCCACCGCTCGGACTGGGCGGCATGGCCTTCGAGGCCGCCGAGATCGAGCTGGCCGAGAACAGCCTCCTCGGTCTCTACACCGACGGCCTCATCGAAGGAAGCGACGGGGACGTGGAGTCGGGCATGGCCCGGCTCGGCGAGGTGCTGGTGCGGACCGGGACGGACCTCGGCACGCTGTGCACCTCCACGGTGCAGCAGCTGGTGTCCGCACCGCAGCCCGACGACATCGCCCTCCTGCTGGCCCGCTCCCACGCCCTGGCCGCGGACCAGGTGGCGTCGTGGGACGTGCCCCCCGACCCGGCCGCGGTCGGACACGTCCGGGCCGAGGCGACCCACCAGGTGCTGGACTGGGGCTTCGCGGAACAGGCCCTGACGACGGAGCTGATCGTCAGCGA
Source organism: Streptomyces sp. NPDC001410 (assembly GCF_042895235.1). NCBI lineage: Bacteria > Bacillati > Actinomycetota > Actinomycetes > Kitasatosporales > Streptomycetaceae > Streptomyces > Streptomyces sp. NPDC001410. The sequence goes on along the minus strand of NZ_JBIAWE010000018.1, from coordinate 35,540 downwards.
ACTCGTCACCAACGCGATCCGCTACGCCGACTCGCCCATCCGCCTGCGGCTGCTCCGCGACGCCCGCCTGACCTGTGAGGTCGCCGACGGCAGCAGCACCGCCCCTCGCCTGAGGCACGCTCGCAGCACGGACGAGGGCGGCCGCGGACTGTTCCTGGTGGCCCAGCTCGCCCTCCGCTGGGGCGCCCGGTACACGGCCGAGGGGAAGATCATCTGGGCCGAGCAGGAGATCCCCTGAGGCCTGCGCGGCACCGGCGGGCCCTTTCTGAGCGTGTCTCAGCGGAACGCCGCGGCGTTGCGTGCCGCCCACGCCGCGAAGGGGGCCGCGGGACGCCCCAGGATCCGCTCCACGTCCCCGCTGACCGCCTGCTCCTGCGGGGTCGGCTCGCCGAGGACGGACAGGGTTCCCTCCACCACGGCGCTCGGCATGAACTGCGCCATCTGCGCGCGGGCTTCCTCGCGGCTCTGCTCCACGAACGTGACCGGCTCGGCGATGGCCTGTGCGAGGGCGGCGGCCCGCTGCCGGGGTGTGGTGGCCTCGGGGCCGGTCAGGGTGTAGGTGACGCCGTCGTGCCCGTCCTCGCGCAGGACCGCGGCGGCGACCGCGGCGACGTCGTCCGGGTCGACGAACGGCAGTGCCACGTCGGCGAAGGGCGCCGCTGCGGTGCGGAGGTGCCGGACGGGCTCGGCCCAGGCGAAGGCGTTGGAGGCCAGCCCGCCCGAGCGCAGCACGGTGAAGGCGAGTCCGGATCCGGCCAGGGCCGCCTCGAAGCCGGCGGCGTGCGCGTAGCTGTGCGGCCGGGTGCCCACGCCCTGCGAGGACAGCAGGACCACCTTGGTGACGCCGGCCGCGGCCGCCTGCTTCAGGATTCCTTCCGGATCGTCCCCGGCGACGAGCAGGAACAATGCCGTGGCCCCTTGCAGCGCGGGACCGAGACCGGCCGGCTGCCCGAGGTCGGAGGCCACGGCCCGCACCCCCGCCGGGACGTCCTCGGGGGTGATGCGCCGGGCCACCGCGGTCACGGCCGCCCCTTCCCCGGCCAGCTTCGCGACCAGGGCCCGCCCGACGTTCCCCGTACCACCCGTTACGACGATCATGACAGCTCCTCGACTGAGTCAGTTGACTAACTAAGTCGCTACGCTAGCCGGTCCGTCGAGCGCTGTCTATCCTTAGTCAGGTGACTGACTCAAAACCCGGTACGACGGCCCGAACCGCCACCTCCCGGCGGGGTGGCAAGCGTGAACGCCTGGTCGAAGCGGCCGTCCAGGTCTTCCACCAGCAGGGCGTGGAGAAGACCACCCTCTCGGACATCGCCCGGGCCGCCGACGTGCCCCTCGGCAACGTCTACTACTACTTCAAGACCAAGGACCAGCTGGTCGAGGCCGCGGTGGACGCCCACTGCGACCAGCTCACCAGGCTCACGGCCCGACTCGAGGAGCTCGACGACCCGGCCGCCCGTCTGAAGGCCCTGGTCGCCGGCTGGGTCGAGGGGCGCGAGACGGCGGCCCGCTTCGGCTGTCCCTTCGGCACCCTGGCCACCGAACTCGACAAGCGCGACGACGGCCTGGACCTGGCCGCGGCCAAGGTCATGCGGGCCCTGCTCGACTGGGTCGAGGGCCAGTTCACCGAACTGGGCCGACCCGACGCCCGCGCCCTCGCCGTCGAGCTGGTCGCCGCCTACCAGGGCATGTCGGTACTCACCAACACCCTGCGCGACCCCGGACTGATGGTCAGCCAGGGCGAACGCCTCCAAGCCTGGATCGACGGCTTCGCACAGCCCTGATCCAGGCTCGGACGTCCCCTGACACAGGGGGCCGGGTCGCCCCGGTCACTTCTGCGACGTGTGTCCGCTTCTCGCGGGGCGCGGTCAGCCGGCTACTCGGCCGCCGTCGTGTAGTCCGCGAGGTCGGTGCGGCCCGAGTTGGCCAGCGGAATTCCCTCCAGGTAGGGGGCTGGCAGGTCGAAGCCCTCGACCAGCTCCGTCATGTGCGGGGCGAGGTCGCGCAGCACGTCGTCCAGCAGCTGGGGCAGGGCGCGTACCTGCTCGGCGGACAGATGGCCGTCGGCCAGCAGATCCCCGGTGTGCTCGCCGAGCTGCTGCAGCAGGAACAACACGCAGAGCCGCTCCAGCAGTTCGCGGGCCTCGGGGTCCGCCGCCCGGGCGACCGCGTCCAGGAAGGCGTCGGCCGCCCGCAGCCGGGCGTGCACCGAGACCATCTCCAGAGCGGCGGAGGAGGCGCCGTTCCAGCGCTCGACCGGATCCCCGGACGGCCCCCGGCGCAGCGCGGCCCGGGCCCGGTCCTGCCAGCAGGCCTCGGTCCGGGCCAGCAGCCCGCGCAGATGCCGGGGATCCGTCAACCGCTCGACGCCACCGGGGTGTTCGGGTGCCTCCCGGGACGGCTGGTGCTCGAAGAGCATCTCCGCGGCGGCCTTCACCCAGATCACCAGGTTGTCGCCCTCGGCGGTGATCGTGCCCTCGACGTACTGCGGGAACTCGGACAGACCGTTGGCCGCGAACAGGCCCTGCGCGCCGCAGCGTTCCCGGCACTCGATGGTGATGTCCCGTGCCTGCCAGGTGATCCAGCTCTTGGCGATCGCGACCAGCCGCTCCGCATCCGCCTGCTGCCCGGCGTCGTGGCCGGCGTGCACGGCGGCCCAGCGGGCGAGCACCGAGCGGTGCAGGAAGGTCATCGCGTAGGCAGAGGCCAGGCCCTTCAACAGCCGCCCGTGGTGCGAGCGGTGGGCGTTGACCGGGATGCGCTCGCCCGCGCGGGGCCCGCTGACCTGCCGGTGGTCGCCGTAGCGGACGGCTATGGCGAGTGCGGCCCGACTCGCGCCGACGGCGGCACCGCTCATGCACAGCTTGCCCATCGTGACCCGGCCGATGGACTGCAGGAACCGCTTGCGCCGGTTGCCGAGGCTGCTGTGGAAACGGCCGTCGGCGTCCAGGCGGCCGTGCTCGGACTCCAGCAGGGCGTCACGCGGCAGCAGCACCCGGTCGAACGCGGTCATGCAGTGGTCCAGCGGGGCGCCGGTGCGCAGGGGCAGCCGGCGGACCCGCACCCCCGGCAGCAGGCCCCGCTCGTCGCTCAGCGGGGTCAGGAACAGGAAGACGCCCTCGTCCCGGCCCTCGACGATGAGGCGGGCAGCCACCACGGCACTCTTGGGTCCGCCGGTCATGCTGGTGTTGGGCATGAACTTCTGGGCGCCGACGTGCGGTGTGTTCAGCACGAACCCGCCGGTGGCCGGGTCCAGTTCGGCGGTGGTGGCGAGAGCCGAGGCGTCGTTGCCGTGGTCCAGCTCGGTGCACAGGAAGGTGCCGGTGCGCCGCAGGGTCGCGAAGTCGGACAGGTCCCGGCGCTCGGCACCCTCGTGGTCGAGCAGGCTGCCGAGGAAGAGGTTGTAGTGGATGCTCGCGACCGTGCACAGGCCCCCGCCGCCGTCCACGATCGCCGCCCACTCGTGCAGCCCCGCCAGCAACTGCGGGTCGTCCGCCAGCGACTCGGCCCCTCCGGCCGTGTCGTTCACCAGCCGCAGCCACTCGTAGGAGAGGGCGGCGCGCTCGGTGGGGCCCAGCCCGGGACGGTGGCGGAACGTGTCCTTCGAGATGAGGTCGCGCCACATCCCGTGGATGTGCTCCCGGTCGTCGCCGTCGAAGAGGAGCCGGGCCAACTCGCCGGACACGGTGCCGGAGAACGCTCCGCCGGGCCCGGTGTGCAGACCGTCGGCTCGGAACGTGTCCGGACCAAGCGCCTGATCCGTGTCGTAGTGCTCGATCTCCGGCAAGGAGGGGAGATGTACCTGGGGTGTCAGAAGGGTCATGGCCCTCTCCCGTCGTCGCAGAACCGGAAGGGTGTGGATGCGCAGAGTCAGAAGATACGGACCTCCCGGTTTGCTTATCAAGCCAAATTTCTGCCAACGGTGGCCGAACTTCGGTGTCTTGGGGGCACTCCCCGGCCTCAGAAGTAAGCACGATGCTCAACTTCGGTCCGGTCCGGTGGACTTCCCTGTACCGGCAGATGCTGCGGGAACGTTGAGATACCGGGCGACAGGTTTTATTGTGGCGGTCAGCGACGGCTCGATTGGTTCCCGCGTACCTGGTGAGGAGGGGGCATTCGCATGGTTGAAAGGCCATCTTCCGAGGTGGCAGGATACGTACCTGTCGGTTTCTTTTTGTGGCCGACCGGTCCGTGAAGCCAGTGCGGAGGATGTGCCGTGGCCCTGCAGGAACGAGCGATCAGGACGAGGCGCAACATCCTGGTGGCAGCCGCCGACGTGTTCGCCGACGTCGGCTACGAGGCGGCGACCATCTCGGAGATCCTCCAGCGGGCGAACGTCACCAAGGGTGCCCTCTACTTCCACTTCTCCTCCAAGGAGCAGCTCGCCCAGGCGGTGCTGACCGACCAGCTGAAGTCGGTGCCGGCCTCGCCGCCGCGGGAGTTGGTGCTCCAGGAGGGACTGGACGCCGGCTTCCTCCTCGCCCACCTGCTCGGCTCGGGCGACCCCATGGTGCGCGGCAGCATCCGCCTCACCGTGGACCAGGGGTCACCGCACGACGGGCTGGACCGGCGGGTGCCCATGGCCTCCTGGGTCGACTACAACGCCGCGCTGCTCGAACGGGCGAAGGCGAACGGCGAGGTGCTGCCCCAGGTCGACGTGGACGCCGCGGCGAAGGCTTTCGTGGCCGCGTTCACCGGGGCACAGGTGCTGTCCAAGATCATGAACAACCATGCCGACCTGATGGAACGCGTGGTCGACCTCTACCGGCACCTGATGACCAGCATCGCGATCCCCGCGGTGCTGGTGCGCCTGGACATGTCGCTCGACCGGGGCCGGCGCGTCTACGAAGAGGCCATGGAGCTGAGCCGGGAACCGCAGGAGGCGCCGGCCGCCGGCTGAACGGGGTCTCTCCGCGGACCACGGACACCGGCACCACCGGGAGCCGGGGGAGCGGACATCGCTGCCATGGGCACGTCGCAACGCCACAACGTGATGCAGAACCGACCCAGGGAGCACATCGATGGAAGAGACCGCCTGCCCTTACGCCCTCGACCTGACCGGCCAGGACCACCTGGGGGAGGCCGCGATGCTGCGCGCCCAGGGCCCCGCGGTCCAGGTCGAGCTGCCCGGCGGCGTGCTCGCCTGGGCCGTCGTCCAGCAGAGGTACGTGGAGCAGCTGCTGACCGACCCGCGCGTCTCGCGCAGCGCCCGCCTGCACTGGCCGCCGTTCATCGAGGGGACGATAACGCAGGAGTGGCCCCTCTACCCATGGGTGGCGAACGAGAACATGCTGTTCGCCTACGGGGAGCACCACACCAGGCTGCGCCGGCTCGTCGCCGGCGCGTTCACCGCGCGACGCTCCGAGGCGCTGCGCCCCCGGGTGCAGGAGCTGTCGGCCGAGCTGCTCGGCCGACTGGCCGCCCTCCCGCCCGGCACCCCGGTCGATCTGCGCACCTCGTACGCGGAGGTGCTGCCGCTGCGGGTCATCTGCGAGCTGTTCGGCGTGCCGCAGGGCGCCGAGACGGACGCGCTGTCCGCGGCGTTGAGCACGGTGTTCAGCTCCACCGTCAGCGGCCAGGAGATGGAGGCCGCGCGGCTGGAGGCCTTCGGGCGGCTCGCCGCACTGGTCAAGGCCAAGCGGGAGCGGCCCGGTGACGACCTCACCAGCTCGCTGATCGCGGCCCGGGACCAGGGCGACCGGCTCACCGAGGACGAACTGCTCGGCTCCCTCTTCATGTTCATCGCCGCGGGACAGGACACCACCGCCACCCTCATCACCAACGCGGCCGGCGCGCTGCTGACCCACCCCGAGCAGCTTGCGCACCTGCGCGCGGGCCGAGCGACCTGGGCGGACGTGGTCTCCGAGACCATGCGGGTGCACACCCCCGGGGCCTACGCGCCGATGCGGTTCGCGGTCGAGGACATCGACCTCGACGGGGTGCGGATCCGCAAGGGCGACTGCATCCTCGTCAACTTCGCGGCGGGCGGCCACGAGACCGACCGGCACGGCCCGGACGCGGACCGCTTCGACCTGCTGCGCGACGGCGACCGGGACGTCCTCGGTTTCGGCCACGGAACGCACCGCTGCCTCGGCGCACCGCTCGGGGAGATCGAGGCCGCCTCCGCCCTCGCCAAGCTCTTCGACCTCTTCCCGGACGTGCAGCTGGCCTGCGCACCCGAGGAGTTGGCCCCGCTGCCGACGTTCATGCTCAACGGATACCGGTCGCTGCCCGTGCTGCTGCGTCCGTCGGCGTCCTGAGCGCGCGGGCGGATGCGCCCGCCGGAAGTCCGCCGCCCGTCGCGGGCGGCGGACTTCCTTGTGCGCCACGGGAACGAAGGCGCGTCCGTCACCTGACCTTCTTGCTTCCGTAAGCCAAACCAAGCACGCGGTTTGCTTCGTGGCCGGCGGGGTGTCAGATCACTCCGACGGGCGAGTTTGCCTGGTCCTCGATGTTTTCGCCCTGGCATCCCGTCAGGTCTTGCCGCACCGCACCCCCATAAACATACTGAACATGCGGTTATTAGAGGAGGGCGTCATGGTCAAGCAGGTACGGGCGGTTCGCACACGGCAGGCCCTCGTCCGCGCGGCGGCGGAAGCCTTCGCCCACGACGGATACGCCCGCGCGTCCCTGCCTGCGATCAGCAGGCGGGCCGGGGTGAGCGCCGGCGCGCTGCACTTCCACTTCCCGAGCAAGGACGCACTCGCGAGCGAGATCGAGTGCGCGGCGGCACGCACGGTGGAGGAGATGACCGCGCACTGCCGGGCCACGGGCGGCAGCGCGCTCGGGGCGCTGGTGGCCGCGATCCGCCAACTGGTGGTCGCGTTAGCGGCCGACCCGGTCATGCGGGCCGGGCTGGCGCTCAGCGGCGACCCCGCACGCAACGGCGGGACCGCGGTGGTGGACTCGTGGCACGGCTGGGTGAGCGACGTGATCGCCCAGGCGCAGGCGGCGGGCGAGCTGACGGACGACCTCTCCCCCGAGTGCGTGGCCGGCGCCGTGGTGGCCGCGACGGTCGGCTTCGAGGTCCTCGGCAGCGGGGACCGGGACTGGCTGTCGAAGGACCGCATGGTGGAGTTCTGGACCTGTCTGCTGTCGCGGCTGGCGACCGTGCCCGGACCGGACCTCGCCCGGGTGCTGGAGAGCGAGACGACCGGCGACCGGGACGCCGAGAACAGCATGGCCGGTCTGTAGGACGGCGCAGCCCGGACAGCAGGCGGTTCGGCGGCGCACGCCTGCCGCCCGTGTGACGCGTGCCATACCCGGACTTCGGAACTCGGCCCCTCGACGGCCCGACTCCTGAAGCGCTACGGCTCCGACCAGGTGATGCCGTACGACGTGATCTGGAGACGCGCTTGATGGACGAGTCCCGTCAGTCCCCCTCCGGCGCGGGCGCGGCACTGCGCACAGCGGTGCCCCCGCCCGCCCTCTGCGGGTTCCTTCTGTTGCTGGCCCTGCTGTTCACGCTGTCGTACGCCGTCGGCGCCGCGGCTGGACCCGTCGCCCCCGGCATGCACGGCACCGGCACCGGCCGTGGCACCGGTGACGGCGGAGGCGGGGGCATGGGCGACGGCGGCGACATGGGGCAGCTGCACGGGGGAAGTCACTGATGGGCCCGGAACCCGTGGTCGCGGACCCGACGACCACCGACTTGACCGTGGGCGGCATGACCTGCGCAGCCTGTGTGAAGCGCGTCGAGAAGAAGCTGGGCCGACTCGACGGGGTCACGGCGGTCGTCAACCTGGCGACCGGGCGGGCTCGTGTGAGCCACCCGGCGCGCATCAGCCCCGAGGAACTCGTCGCGACCGTCGAGCAGGCCGGGTACACGGCCGAGATCCCGCAGCGACCCGAGAAGCGCCTGCGCGAGCGCGGGGGAGAGGGGAGTGCGGGGGAGGAAGTACGGCAGGAGGCACGGCAGGAGCGTGACCGGCTCCTGCTCACCGCGCTGCTCGCGCTGCCCGTGCTCGTGCTGTCGATGGTGCCCGGCCTGCAGTTCCGCAACTGGCAGTGGCTGTGCTTCGTGCTGGCCGCCCCGGTTGCCGTGTGGGGGGCCTGGCCCTTCCACGACCGGGCGGTACGCGGGCTGCGGCACTCGGCGGCCACCATGGACACCCTCGTCTCCCTGGGCGTGCTGGCCTCCTTCTCCTGGTCGGCGTACGCGCTGTTCCTCGGCGGCGCAGGGGATCCCGGCATGCGGATGCCGTTCATCCTGCTGCCCTCCGCCTCGAGCGGTGCCGCGCATCTCTACCTCGAAGCGGCCGTCGGAGTACCGCTGTTCGTGCTGGCGGGCCGGTTCCTGGAGGCACGGGCCCGGCGCGGGACCGGCTCCGCGCTGCGGTCGCTCGCGGAACTCGCCGCCAGGGAGGTGGCGGTGCGCGAGAGCGGCACCGAACGACTGCTGCCCATCGAGGAGCTGACGGTCGGGCAGATCTTCGTCGTGCGGCCAGGGGAGCGGGTCGCCACCGACGGTGAGGTGGTGGAGGGCCGTTCCGCGGTGGATCTGTCTCTGGTCACCGGGGAGAGCGAGCCCATCGAGGCCGGGCCGGGCTCCGCGGTGACCGGCGGGGCCCTCAACGCCGGCGGACTGCTGCTCGTACGGGCCACGGCGGTCGGGGCCGACACCCAACTCGCCCGGATCACGCAGCTGGTGACGGAGGCGCAGGCGGGCAAGGCGCGGGCGCAGCGGCTGGCCGACTCGGTCGCCGGTGTCTTCGTACCGGTCGTGCTCGCACTGGCCGTCACGGCGCTCGGGTTCTGGCTCGGTGCGGGCGCCGATCCGCAGGCCGCCGTCACGGCCGCGGTGGCCGTCCTGGTGGTGGCGTGCCCGTGTGCGCTGGGCCTGGCGACCCCGACCGCGCTGATGGCGGCCACCGGTCGCGGGGCCCAACTGGGCGTCCTCGTCAGCGGCCCGCAGGCCCTGGAGGGGCTGCGCCACGTCGACACGGTCGTCCTGGACAAGACGGGCACCCTCACCTCCGGCCGGATGAGCGTCGCCAGGGTCACCGCCGTACCCGGCGGGCTCGGGAGGGACGCGGCGCTGCGGCTGGCCGCAGCGGTCGAACAGGGCTCGGAGCATCCGCTCGGCCGGGCCGTCACCGCTCACGCGCCCGGGTCGCTTCCGGCCGTGAGCGACTTCCGGGCGGAGGCCGGCCGGGGCGTGCGCGGCCGGGTCGAGGGCCGCCTGGTCGAAGTCCTGGTACCCGACGACCACTTGCCCACGGCGCTGGCCGAGGCGCTCCCGGTGGCAGAGGCCGCCGCACACACCCCGGTCCTGGTCCGCGTGGACGGGAACGCCGAGGCGCTGATCGAGGTCGGCGACGTCGTACGCCCCGGAGCCTACCGGGCGGTGGACCGGCTGCGGCGCCTCGGCGTACGGCCGGTGCTCGCCACCGGCGACGGCGAGGCACCCGCGCAGGCGGTCGCGGCGGAGCTGGGCATCGAGGAGATGCACGCCCGCAGTACACCCGAGGACAAGGCGTCCCTCGTACGAGACCTCCAGCAGCGGGGCCATCGGGTCGCCGTCATCGGGGACGGCGTGAACGACGCGGCCGCGCTGGCCGCCGCCGACCTGGGCATCGCCATGGGCGGCGGCACGGATGCCGCCATCGGCGCGGCCGACGTGACTCTGGTGCGCGGGGACATCGAGGCCCTCGCGGACGCGGCCCGCCTGGCCCGGCGCACCCTGGGCACGATCCGCGCCAACCTCGTCTGGGCGTTCGGATACAACCTCGTGACCGTGCCGCTCGCCCTGGTGGGTCTGCTCACCCCGATGGTCGCCGCGGCGGCGATGTCGGTCAGTTCGCTGCTGGTGGTCGGCAACAGCCTTCGGCTGCGCACCTGGCAGCCGTCTTCTGCCGGGAGGCGTACCCGATGACCGAGCAGAGCCCGTGGCGTCCCACCCGGCGCCGGCTGACCGACACCCTCCTCGCGGCCCTCGCACCCGTCACGGCGTGCAGCCTCGCCCTCGGCGGCCTGACCACCTGGGTCGGTGCCGGGAAGGCGGGCAGCCCGGCCCGCGTCACCGTCTCGAAGGCGCGGGTCCTCCTGCCGTACGGCGACACCAAGGAGACGGCCGCCTTCTTCGACCTCTCCAACGCCGGCGGCGCCGACGACCGGCTGGTCAAGGTCATGTCCTCCCGCACCGCCGGCCGGATCACACTCAGCCGGCATCGCAGTACCGGCTCTGGAGCCGCCACCAAAGCCGACACGGACTCGGCGGTCGTCCCCGCGGGCCGCACCCTGTCCATGTCGCCGCACGGCCTGGACGTGAACCTGCGGGCCGGGGCCGGGTGGCGGACCGGCGACCTTGTGCCGTTCACCCTGCACTTCGAGCACAGCGGCACGATCGAGGCCCTCGCGGTGGTGATCCGCCCCGGCTGACGGCGGTAGCGGCCTCGCCACAGATGTCGGATCGAACGCCTCGCCCGTTCCCGCCATGTGACGTGTTCTGGATCACATCGCGCCGGTTGAGTGACACGGCAGGGCACATCCCGTACCGACGGATGATGACGGACAGCCGGATGCGAGGATGAGACGCCATGACAGCAGGGTGGTGTTCTCGCACGGTACGGGCCGCGGTGTTCGCGGCCGTCTGTGTGCTGCTCGCCGCCCTGGGCCACGTCATGATGTCGGGTCAGCACGTGCCCGGGTGGGCACTGGCCGCAGGCCTGGCCGTGACCGGTGGCGCCGGCTGGTCGCTGGCGGGCCGAGAGCGCGGGCTCCCGCTGATCGTGACCGTCGTGGTCGCCGCGCAGACGGCGCTGCACGAGGCGTTCTCGTTCGCCCAGTCGGCCTCCGCCGACACGGCCTCCATGGACATGGGGCCGATGCCGATGGCCTCCATGGACATGGGCTCCATGGGGCACATGGACATGCGCGGCATGGATCACATGGGGCACTCCATGGGCGGCGGCTCGCCGTCGTTCGGGATGCTCGCCGCCCACCTGTTGGCCGCCCTGCTGTGCGGTCTGTGGCTGGCGTACGGCGAGCGGGCCGCGTTCCGCATCCTGCGGGCCGCTGCCGCCCGGCTGGCGGCACCGCTGCGGCTGCTGCTCGCCCTGCCCGACACACCGGTCCGGCCGCGGCTCCGCGTCCGCCGGCGTCGCTCGCGGCGTGCGCCGCGGCTGCTTCTCCTCGTCCACTCGATCATCTCGCGGGGTCCGCCCGCCGGGGTCGCTGTCGCCTGACGACAGCCGGTTCCCCGAGGCCGCTCCATGCGCCTCGGGCCTCGGCCGTACGCCCGCGCACACGCCGTACTCCCGCGTGAGCGCCCGTAGGGCCGGTTCCCCTCTCACCGGCCCGCCGGCACCCGATCGTGCCCGCGGCCCGGATCCCGGATGACCCGAGAAGGACACCAGGTGATCACTCCTGCCCTGCCCACTTCGCGCGAAGACAGCGCCGCCGGCGACAAACCGGTCTCCACCGACGAGTCGATCACCGCGTGGGCCCTTGCGGCCCGCGGCGGCGACCCCCGTGCCGTGGAGCGTTTCGTGCGCGCGTTGCACCGCGACGTCCTGCGCTACGTCGCCCATCTGTGCGCCGACCCCCAGGCCGTGGACGACCTGGCCCAGGACACCTTCCTGCGCGCGCTCGGCAGCCTCCACCGCTTCGAGGGCCGTTCCTCGGCACGCGCCTGGCTGCTGTCCATCGCCCGCCGCGCCGTCATCGACAGCTACCGGTACGCGGCCGCCCGGCCCCGGCTGTCCGACGTCCCGGACTGGCAGACGGCCGTGGAACTGGCCCAGCCGCGCGACCTGCCCGGCTTCGACGAGGGCATCGCCCTGCTGGACCTGCTGGCCGCACTGCCGGACGAGCGTCGCGAGGCGTTCGTCCTCACCCAGTTGGCCGGGCTGCCGTACGCGGAGGCGGCCGCGGCGAGCGGCTGTCCGGTGGGCACCGTGCGCTCCCGCGTGGCGCGGGCCCGCGCCACGCTGATGGATCTGCTGGACGAGGGGGGCACCTCCCGCGCCCTTGAGGCAGTGGGGAAGGACGCGCCGGCCGTCGCGCCCGCCGTCGTGGCGGCCTGAGACCGGAGTGAGGGTGTCGGCGCCTGCCGGCACCCTCGCCTTCGTCGGTCTCCATCGAGCGGGAACTCCAGGCACGTTCGCCCCGACTACTGGACCGGGCGACGGACGTTCGCCCGAGTACCAAGTGGACCTGGAGACATTCGATGCGTGTGCGTGTGTGGGGCGGTACCGCGGCCCTCGTGCTCGGCGGCCTGCTGACGGCGGGCTGCGGCGGCGGGAAGGGCAAGGCGGACGAGAGCGCGGGGAAGGCCGCCTCCGGCGGCTATCCGGTGTCGGTCACCGACTGCACGGGCGCCCGGACGACGTTCTCCGCCGCACCGAAGCGGATCGTCACCAGCAACGCCTCCGCCCTGGCGCTGCTGCTCCGCCTCGGCGCGGGGGACCGCGTGATCGGCACCGGCTTCCCGCCCGGCAAGGGCACCCTGCCCCGCGACCTCGACGCGAAGGCGCGGAAGGTCGAGGTGCTCAGCGAGAGCGTCATCCCCAAGGAGAAGCTCCTCGGCTCCGGCGCCGATCTGTACCTGGACACCTTCGCCTCCATGGGGAGCATGGGCGGCGGGGGCATGGGAGACGCGCCGACCGAGGAGGAGTTCCAGGCGGCCGGGATCAAGCACATCCACCTGAAGTCCACGGCCTGCGCGGCCGGGAGCGAGGGCCCGGTCACCGACCTGTCGACGGTCGAGGCCGAAATCACCTCCCTCGGTGCGGTCACCGGCACGAGTGCCAAGGCCGAGGAACTCGTCGCCGGGATGCGGCAGAAGGTGGACGCCGTCCGCAAGGCGGTCCGGGGTACGGCCAAGAGCGCGCGGCCGACGTACTTCTTCTTCGACTACGACGCCGGCACCAAGCAGCCCACCGTCACCTGCAACCGCCAGATCGCCAGCGCGGTGATCACCCTGGCCGGCGCCCGGAACGTCTTCGCCGACTGCGACGGCGACTTCAAGCAGGTCGGCTGGGAGGACGTGATCGCCCGGAACCCGGACTGGATCCAGCTCGGGGTGCGCGACCGGGGCAGCGACGCGGCCGACGAGAAGGCGTTCGACGAGGCTGAGAGGTGGCTGAAGTCCACCCCGGCCACCAAGGGGCTGAAGGCGGTGCAGGAGGGTCACTTCGTGCGCGTCGGCTCGGAGCGGACCACCATCGCCGGGGTCGAGAACGCCGACACCGTCGAGGCGATCGCCCGGACCCTCCACCCCGGGAAGGTCCGCTGAAGGTGCTGTCCACACCGACCGCGTCCCGCCGTACGAGGACGGAGACGCGGACTCTTCCCGTGGCGCCGCTCGCACTGGTCCTGGGCGGGGCGCTGCTGGCCGCGCTGACCACGGCCGTCGCCTGGGGCTCGACCTCCGTCGCGCCGGGCGAGGTGTGGAGCGTGGTGTGGCGCCGGCTGTCCGGTGAGGCGCCGCGGCCGGGCACCGACGACCTCATCGTGTGGCAACTACGCGTGCCGCGCGTCCTGTTGGCGGCGCTCGTCGGCGCCGGCCTCGGTCTCGTCGGTACGGCGGTGCAGGCCCTGGTGCGCAACCCGCTGGCCGACCCGTACCTGCTCGGCATCTCCAACGGCGCCTCGCTCGGCGCGGTCGCCGCGCTCGTGCTCGGACTCGGTGCGGGCGGGGCGCTGGGCCTCGGTCTGTCCGGCGCGGCCTTCGCCGGAGCGCTGGCCACCTTCGCCCTCGTCTGGGCGGTGGCCCGGCGCGGCGGCGGCTTCGCACCGCTCAGGCTGGTGCTGGCCGGGGTGGCGGTCGGTCAGTTCCTGTCCGGCTTCACCAGTTACCTGGTGCTGCAGGCCGGGGACGAGCAGCAGACGCACAGTGTCCTGTTCTGGCTCATGGGCAGCCTCAGCGGCGCGAGTTGGCAGCTGCTCGCCGTGCCCGCGGTCACCGTGCCGATCGCCCTGCTGTGGCTGCAGGCCCGCGCCCGGGGGCTGAACGCCCTGCTGATGGGCGACGAGACGGCCGCCGGACTCGGCATCGACGTCGGGCGTCTGCGCCGCGAGCTGTTCACGGTGACCAGCGTGCTGACCGGTGTGCTGGTCGCGGTCTCCGGTGCGATCGCCTTCGTCGCGCTGATGGTGCCGCACGTGTGCCGCCTGCTCGTCGGCGGCGACCACCGGCGCCTGCTGCCCGTCTCCGCGCTGTGCGGTGCCCTGCTGCTGGTCGTGGTCGACGTCGTCTGCCGTACGGCCATGGACACGCAGGAGCTGCCGGTCGGCGTGGTGACCTCGCTGCTCGGCGCTCCGGCCCTCTTGTACCTGCTGGACCGGCGCCTGGGGAGCGGCAGTTGAGGATAGACATCGAGGACCTGAACGTCGCCTACGCCGGGCGCACGGTCGTGGCCGGTGCCCGGCTCATCGCCGGCCAGGGCGAGATCACCGGCCTGGTCGGCCCGAACGGCAGCGGCAAGTCGACGCTTCTGCGCACCGTCTACCGGCACCTGAGACCCGTCGCCGGGCGCGTGCTGCTGGCCGGCACCGATCTGCGCGACCTGACCCCCGTCGAGTCGGCCCGGCACATCGCGGCCCTCCCGCAGGAGCGCGGCACTGACTTCGAGCTGAGCGTGCGCGAGGTCGTCGCCATGGGCCGTACGCCCTACAAGCGCGCCTTCGCCGGGGAGGACGCCGCCGACCGGGACATCGTCCTGCGGGCGCTGGCCGACGTCGGCATGGCGGAGCACGCCGGACGCCGGTTCACGGCCCTGTCCGGCGGCGAGCGTCAACGGGTGCTGCTGGCCCGCGCGTTCGCCCAGGACCCGGACGTGCTGGTCCTGGACGAGCCGACCAACCATCTGGACATCCGGCACCAGGTCGAACTGCTCGCCCTGCTGCGCGCCCGGCGTCGTACGACCCTGGTGTCGCTGCACGACCTCAACGCGGCCGCCTCCGTGTGCGACCGGCTGCACGTGCTGCACGCCGGAGCCGTGGTCGCCTCGGGGCTGCCGCGCGACGTCCTGACCCCGGCGCTGATGGCCGAGGTGTTCGGCGTACGGGCGGCCGTCGTCGACCACCCCCTCACCGGCGACCCGCTGATCGCCTTCGACCACCGGGCCGGGAACTCGCAGGCCGTTCGCCCCGACTTGTGGGACGAGGCCGCAGACCGGCGGTCCACGTACGAAGGGGAGGGGCGGAGGGGTGACACACCAGGGGCCCGGCTCGGAACAACCCGGTGACATACCCGGCGGTGCGGACCGCTGGCGGCTGGTGGGGCTTGCGGGCCTGCTGTCGTTCGTCGCGATGCTCGACATGAACATCGTCAACGTGGCCCTCGCGGACATCGCCGACGGCCTGCGGGTGTCCTCGGCGACCGCCCAGTGGGCCGTACTGGGATACCAACTCCCCGTGGTGGCACTGCTGTTGCCCGCCGGGCGATGCCTGGACGGGGTGGGCCTGCGCCCGGCCGTGCTGACCGCCACCGCGGGCTTCGGCCTGTGCAGCGCGCTCGCGGCCCTCGCGCCCTGGGCGGTCTGGCTGATCGCCGCCCGCCTCGCCCAGGGCGCCTTCGCCGCCGCGCTGTTCGTCCTGATGCCGGTCCTCGCGATCCGCTCCGTACGACCCGAGGCCCGCGGCCGGGCGATGAGCGTGCCCGCGACCCTGGGCCCGCTGGGCGCGGTCACCGGACCGGCCGTGGGCGGTCTGCTGCTGGACCACTTCGGCTGGCACTCCGTGTTCCTGGTGAAGCTCCCGTTCTGCGCGCTCGCACTGGTGGTGGCGTGGCGCGCGCTGCCGCGCGACGGATGCCTGCGCCTGCCCGGCCGACGCGAGTCGGCGGACGCGCTCCTGGTCGCGGGCGGTGTGGCCGTGCTCCTGCTCGCGCTGACCCTGGCTGCGGACACCCCGGCGTGGCTGCTGCTCGCGCTCGCCGCCGTACCGCCGGTGTGGTGGTGGCTGCGCGGCCCCGGTGGCCGTCCGGTGGCCGGCGTGCTGCGGGCCTCGGCGCTGCTGCGGCCGCACGGCGCCGTGCTGGCCCTCGCTACCGGTTTCGCCGCCCTGCACTATGTCGTCGCCCTGCACCTGCAGCGCGACGACGGTGTCAGCGCCACGGCCACCGGCCTCACGGTCCTCGCCTTCCCGCTCGCCATGGGCCTGGCCGGACCGCTCGGCGGGCGCCTGGCAGATCGGTACGGTGCCCGGCCGGTGGCCGTGACCGGAGCCGTTCTCACCGCGTCCGGACTGCTGTTGTGCGTACCGTTGGGCGACGGCTGGTCGCCGGTGGACGTGGCCTGGCGGCTGGCCCTGGCCGGCCTCGGTATGGGCCTGAACGGCGGACCGGCCCAGGCCCTGGTCATGGGCGCCGCCCCGCCGGACCGGACGGCCACCGTCGGATCCACGGTGCAGCTCGCCCGATGCCTCGGCTTCGCCCTCGGCCCCGCGCTGGCCACCACCGCCTGGTCCCTGGCCGGCACCCGGTCCGGGCTGTACCTGGCAGCCGTCGCCGCCTGCCTCGCCGTACCGCTGCTCGCCGCGCCCGGCCGGCGACCCGCCACCGTCCCCGAGAAGGCCACCGACCCCGTTTCCCCCTGACCAGGAGCCGTTCCCATGCTCGCTCGGCCTGATCGGCGGCCTGCCGCCGTCCGCGAGAAGTCCGCCGACCCCGTCTCTCCCTGCCTGGCCGGCGCCTGGCCACCGTCCCGGTGAAGGCCACCGATCCGTTTGCCCCTGACCAGGAGCCGACCCGTGCTGGCTCGGCCTGACTGGCGCCCCGCCGCCGTCCCCGAGAAGTCCACTGACCTCGTTTCCCCTGACCAGGAGCCGCCCCATGCGCGCCCTGCCCGGCCGGCGCCCGGCCACCGTCCGCGTGAAGTCCACTGACCCCGTCTCTCCCTGACCGAGGAGCCGTTCCTCTGCTCGCCCTGCCTGGCCGGCGCTCGGCCATCGTCCCCGAGAAGTCCACTGACCTCGTTTCCCCTGACCAGGAGCCGCCCCATGCGCGCCCTGCCCGGCCGGCGCCCGGCCACCGTCCCCGAGAAGACCACCGCCCCCATCTCCCCCTGACCCAGGAGCCGTTGCCCATGTGCGGAATCACCGGCTGGGTGTCGTTCCACAGCGACGCCCGCACGCAGACCCCGGTCATCGAGGCCATGACTGCCACCCTCGCCCCGCGCGGCCCCGACGCCGGAGGTGTCTGGCTCGGTGAGCGGGTCGCGATCGGCCACCGGCGACTGGCCGTGATCGACCTCGAAGGTGGCGTACAGCCGATGACCGACCGGCCCGACGAGCCGGCGATCGTGATCAGTTACAGCGGCGAGGTCTACAACCACCATCAGCTGCGGGCTGAGTTGCGCCGCCGAGGGCATGTCTTCCGCACCCGCAGCGACACCGAGGTGGTGCTGCGCGCCTACGCCGAATGGGGCGAGGCGGTGGCCGAGCACTTGGAGGGCATGTTCGCGTTCGCCGTGTGGGACGAGCGCGAGCAGCGGCTGCTGCTGGTGCGGGACCGGCTCGGTGTCAAGCCGCTCTATTGGGCCGCCGTCGACGGTGGCCTGGCCTTCGCCTCCGAGCCGAAGGCCCTCTTCGCCCACCCGGAGATACGGCCCCGGGTCGACGCGGACGGGCTGCGGGAGGCGTACAGCCTGCTGTTCAACACCGGGCCGACGGTGTGGTCCGGGGTACGGGAGGTCGAGCCCGGGGGGCTGCTCGTCCTGGACCGGGACGGGATCCGCGAGCGCCGCTACTGGCAGCTGGAGGCCGCGCCCCACACCGACGACCGGGACACGACCGTCGAGCGGGTCCGCGAGCTGGTCGGCGCCGCCGCGCACAGCCAGCTGGAGGCCGACGTCCCGCTGTGCAGCCTGCTCTCCGGAGGGCTCGACTCCACCGTCCTGACCGCCCTGCTCGCCGGTGAACTCCGGTCGCGGCAGGGGCCGGAAGCCCGGATTCGCTCCTACGCGGTCGACTACAGCGACCAGGCCGTCGAGTTCACCGGCGACATCCTGCGCACCGGCCACGACACCCCGTACGCCGTCGAAGCGGGTGCCTTCATCGGCACCGACCACAGCACCGTCGTCCTCGACCCGCGCTCCCTCCTCGACCCCGCGCACCGGACGGCGGTCGTCGTCGCCCGGGACTCGCCGATCGGGGTCGGCGACATGGACACCTCGCTGTATCTGCTGTTCGGCGAGATACGACAGCACTCCACCGTCGCTGTGTCCGGCGAGGCCGCCGACGAGGTCTTCGGCGGCTACCCCTGGTTCCACAGTCCCAGGGCGCTGGCCGCCGGCACCTTTCCCTGGCTGCTGGTGACGGGCGACGAGGCCGCGATGCCGCTCAACCCCGAACTCGACCTGCGCATCGCCGAGTTCCGCGACGACAGCTACCGCACCGCGCTGGCCGCCGTACCCCACCTGGACGGCGAGACCCCCGCCGAGCACCGGCAGCGCGAGCTGCAGCATCTGTCCCTGACCCGCTGGCTGCGCCAACTCCTGCACCGCAAAGACCGGTTGAGCATGGCCCAGGGCCTGGAGGTGCGGGTGCCGTACTGCGACCACCGGCTCGTCGAGTACGCCTTCACCACACCGTGGGCCCTGAAGAGCCACGACGGCAGGGAGAAGAGCCTGCTGCGCGCCGCGGGAGCAGGACTCGCCCCGGACTCGGTGCTCCACCGCCCCAAGAACCACTACCCGGCCACCCACCACCCCGACTACAACCGCGGCCTGCAGCAGCTCGCCCGCGACGCCCTCGCCGCCGAGCAGGTCCGCGCCCTCACCGACGAGACCCGCCTCAAGCCCTGCCTGGACACACCGCCCGACCGGCTGGAGTGGGGCCACCGGCTGCGCCTCGAACGCGTCGTCGACCTCGCCCTCTGGCTGGACCACCACCGCCCCGAACTCGCCCTCTGAGGAACCCCCCATGACGACACTGCCCGATCCGGTCCCGCTGATGGGCTGCCCCTACAAGACCAACCCCTACCCCCTCTACGAGCGGATGCGCGAGGCCGGCCCGGTCCACCGCGTCCTCTTCCCCAGCGGCGTACAGGCCTGGCTGGTGACCGGCTACGACGCCGCCCACTCCGCCCTCGGCGACGACCGGCTCGGCAAGAACCACGACCGCGGCAACGACCGCTGGCGCGCCCGCGCCTCGATCATGCCCGAGCCGCAGCACTCCCGGCTCCAGGTCCATCTCCTCCACCAGGACCCGCCCGAGCACACCCGCATGCGGCGCATCGTCACCGACGCCTTCACTCCACGCCGCATCGAGAGCCTGCGCCCCCGGTTCCAGCAACTGGCCGACGCGCTCGTCGCCGCGCTGCCCGAGACCGGCCCCGCAGACCTCGTCAGCGGCTTCGCCGCACCCTTCCCCTTCCAGGTCCTCGCCGAAGTCATCGGCCTCCCGAAGGAGTTGGCGAACCGCTTCGACCGCGACTGGGGCAAGGTCGTCCAGCCGGTCGGGCCCACCGACCCCGGGCGGCCCGCGTACGAGGCCCGGCTGCACGGCCTGCAGAGGTACATCGCCGACGTCGTGGCCCACAAGCGCGACCACCAGGACGACGACCTGCTCAGCCGCCTCGTCGTGGCCCGGGACCGGGGCGAACTGTCCCAGGAGGAGCTGGACTCCATGATCTTCCAGCTCCTGGTGGCCGGCCAGGAACCGGTCACCAACCAGATCACCACCGCCCTGATCGCCCTCTTCCGCCACCCGGACCAGCTCGCCCGCCTGCGCGACACCACGGACCTGCTGCCCCGCGCGGTCGAGGAACTCCTGCGCCACGACAGCGCCTTCGAGCTGACCACCTGGCGCTTCTTCGACCGGGACAGCGACCTGCACGGCACCACGATCCCGGCCGGCGACTCCGTGATCGTCTCCCTGTGCGCCGCCAACCGCGACCCGCGCCGCTTCCCCGCCTCCGACACCCTCGACCTCGACCGCAGCCCCAACCCCCACCTCGCCTTCGGCCACGGCATCCACTTCTGCCCCGGCGCCGCCCTCGCCCGCGCCGAACTACAGATCGCCCTCGGCACGCTGCTCGCCCGGCTGCCCGGCCTGCACCTCGCCGTCGCCGACGAGGACCTCGCCTGGATCCCGGCCGTCCTCGGCCGCGGCACCCACCACCTGCCCGTCGGCTACGACCGACGCCGCTGACCGAGCCCTCCCCTCCCAAGGAGCGACATGCTGCTGACGACCGCCCCGCCCACGCGCATCAGCACCGACATCCTGAACCTGCTGCTGCCCTACCACCGCACCACCGACCGCGCCCCCGCCCCCGCCGAGGCGTTCGCGCACCAGCGGCGCCGGATCGCCGGCTTCGTACGCGACGGCGCACCCGTCGAGTTCACCCTGCCCGGCTTCCCCTGCAAGTCACCCAACCCGGCCAAGGTCCTCGGCCACCTGCCCGACCAGGCGGAGCGGCTGTCCCTGCGCTTCCTGAACACCCTGTGCACCGAGATCGAGCGGATCCACCCGCCCGGCGCCCGGGTGATCATCTGTTCCGACGGCCATGTCTTCGGCGATCTCGTCCGGGTGCCCGACCGGCACATCGACGCCTACGCCGACGAACTGCGCACCCTCATCCACGACTTGGCCCTCGACAGACTGTCGGTCTTCGACCTCCGGGACGTCTACGGCCCTCTTCCGCACGACGTGAAGCGCGCCCGTGTGCAGGACCGGTACGCCCCGACGGTCGAGGCCCTGCGCGCCCTGGTCCGGTCCGACGACGCCACCCGCGCCCTCTACCGCGGCATCACCCGCTTCCTCGTCGAGGACACCGCCGACTTCCCCGGCACCCGCTCCGCCCTCCAACGGGAGTGCCGTCAGCGGGCCTACGGCGTCATCCGGCGCAGCCGCGCCTGGGGCGCCCTCATCGCCGAGCACCACCCCCATGCCGTCCGGCTGTCCATCCACCCCCAGCCCGTCGGCGATGCCAAGTTCGGCATCCGCCTCCTCGATGCCCCGGACGCCTGGACCACCCCATGGCACTCGGCCGCCCTCCGCCGCACCGACGGCACCTGGACGCTCATGCCCCGCGAGCGGGCCGCCCGGCTGGGCCGTCTGGTCGACCACGACGACAGACCGAGCCATTTCGAGCAGCGCTGATCGAACGTTCCGTACCGTGGGGATCATGACCGGCGAGAGAGATCTGCAGAAGCTGCTGAGCGGGATGCGTCCGGAGCTGAATCCGGGCCGCTACGTGTTCACCACCGTCGAGGGCGGTGTGCCCTCCGGCATCACCCCTGTGGTCACGGTCGCCGAGCAGGAGGGCCTGACCCTGGTGGCGCGGCTCGACGAGGCGGACGCGGCGGGACTGGGGTACGACTACGTGGCCGCCTGGATCACCTTGCGCGTCCACTCGGCCCTTGAGGCGGTGGGGCTGACGGCCGCTGTTGCGCGGGAACTCGCCGACGCCGGCCTGAGCTGCAACGTGGTCGCCGGGTTCCACCACGACCACCTCTTCGTGCCGTACGAGCATGCCCACCAGGCGGTGGCCGTCCTGGAGAGTCTGGCCCGTCGCTTCGCCTGATCAGAAGGACGTGCGTCACCAGGTGACCGGCAGAGTCCTCGGCCCGCGGATGAGCCCCTCGCGCTGGAACTCGACCTCGTCGGCGGGTACGGCGAGCCGGACACCGGGGAAGCGGTCGAGCACGGCCTTGATCATGACCTCGGCCTCCATACGGGCCATCAGGGCCGCCAGGCAGAAGTGGGAGCCGTGCCCGAAGGCCAGGTGGCCGGCACCGTCCCGGTCGAAGTCCAGTACGTCCGGTTCGGGGAAGACCGAGGGATCGCGGTTCGCGGCGACATAGGCGTTGTACACGGCTTCGCCCCTGCGGATGAGGTGGCCGCCGATCTCCACGTCCTCGGTGGCGATGCGGGGAATCCCGACGCCGTTGCGGTGCGGGACGAAGCGGTACAGCTCCTCCACGGCCTTGGGCAGCAGTTCGGGAGTGCTGCGCAGCCGGTCGAGCTGCTCCGGATGGGTCAGCAGCGCGTACATCATCGAGCCGCTGTTGTTGCGCACCGCGTGACCGCCGCTGACGTAGACGGCCATGGCCAGCGAGATCGCCTCCTCGTCGGTGATCTCACCGGCCTGGGCGGCGTGAGCCAGCACTCCTGCCAGGTCGTCGCGGGGTTCGGCGCGGCGGCGTTCGAGCAGGTCGACCACGCGGCCGCGCGTGGTCCGGCGCGCCGCCTGATGGCGTTCGCTGCCGTCCGGTGCCTTGGCCAGGAGCGCTTCGGAGTTGCCGGCCCACTCGTGCCAGTCGTCCTCGTCCGTGCCGAGGAAGAAGCAGACGACGGCGATCGGGAAGGGCGTGTGCAGATGCTCCATCAGATCGCCCGGAGGGCCGGCCTGTTCCATCCCGTCGAGCATCCGGTGGGCGGTGCGCTCCGCCGGCGGGCGCAGCCTGGCCATGCCCTTGCCGGTGAACGCCCTGGCCACGACCCTGCGCAGCCGGGTGTGCCGGGGCGGGTCGATGTACTGCAGGCCCGCCGTCTGCGAGGCCACGGCCTGCGGCGTCATGCTGGTCACCGACCTGCCGACGACCTCCTCACGGGAGAAGCGCGGATCGGACGTGACGAAGCGGACGTCCTCGTACCGCGTGACGAGCCAGGCGTGTCCGGAGCCGTACGGCAGGCTGATCCGGGTGATCGGCTCGTCGCGGAGCACCTCGTCCAGGAAGGGATCCGGGTCCAGGGCCGGCAGGTCGTCGACGGCCCAGGGCCGCACCTGGGGAGGAGGCGACGCGGAAGCGGGGTCCAGTTCGAGGGTCATGCCGCATCACTCCCCTTCTCTGTCCCTCCCCGTAGCGTGCCGCAGGCACCGACGGCCCGCACGCCGGAGACGCTCGTCGCAGCATGTTGGTTGGGTCTACTGCGGACGCCACCGGAGTGTGGGCTCCCTCCATGGCCGACCCGGCGCAGCAAGCCAACGATGTGCGTCATGCGCCCCAGTCGACGAACCACTCTCCTGTCCGCCGCCCTGCTGGCGGCATCGGCGGTCACGCCCTCGGCCGCCGCCCGAGCCGACGACGGTTCCACCCGCCGGCGCCGGATCACGGTCCCCGGTGCCGAACGGCAGCTGGTCTCCCACCACGACGATCTGACGACCAGTGCCCTCACCGGCACGCCCTACACCGACCCGGCGGACTGGGCCGGACTCGCCGCCCAGGGCACCCACAACCCCTCCGGCGTGCCCGGATGGCAGATCGACGGCTACTTCCCCGGCTCCTCGCACCTGAACACCGCGCACGGCTGGAACCACGACGCCCAGTTCGTCATCCGGCTGCCCGAGCACTGGAACGGCAAGCTGGTCGTCACCGGCGCCCCCGGCGTGCGCAGGCAGTACTCGATGGACACCCTCGTCTCCGACTGGGTGCTGGCCCAGGGCTACGCCTTCGCCGCCACCGACAAGGGCAACTGCGGCCCGGACTTCTACACCGACGGCGTTCGTCCGGGCGACGCCGTCGCCGAGTGGAACCGGCGCACGACCCAGCTGACCCGGGCCGCCAGGGCCGTGGTGGCCCAGCACTACGGGCACGCCCCGCGCCGCACGTACATGACCGGGATCTCCAACAGCGGCTATCTCACCCGCTGGCAGCTGGAGAACCATCCCGAGCTGTACGACGGCGGCGTCGACTGGGAGGGCCCGCTGTGGCGGCCGCAGGGCTCGAATCTGCTCACCTTCCTGCCCACCGCCGTCGCCCGCCAACTGGGCCGGGCCGACGACGAGGACATGTACGCGGTCGGCTTCGCACGCGGGTCGGAGTTCCTGTGGCCGTACCACGAGAAGGTGTACTGGGGTCTGACCCAGAAGATCTACCGCGCCGAGTTCGACCCCGGCTACGACCCCGCCTGCCCCGGCGCCTCGGCCGGTACGACCCCCGAGGAGATCCTCGCCCCCTGCCCCTCGGACGCCGCGTACGACTACGCCGCACGACCCCGCCCCGTCCATGACGCCGTCGCCCGGATCTCGCTCACCGGCCGCATCGGCCGGCCGATGATCACGCTGCACGGAACCCTGGACGCGTTGCTGCCCATCGCCGTCCAGTCCGACGTCTACGCGCGGATGATCGCCGAGCAGGGCCGGTCCGGGCTGCACCGGTACTACCGGATCGAGGGCGGCACCCACGTCGACAGCCTCTACGACGCCTTCCCGGACCGGCTGCGGCCGATCCTGCCCTGCTACCGCGCCGCCTTCACCGCGCTGACGGCCTGGGTGGAGCGGGGTGAGGTGCCGCCGCCGAGCGGCACCGTGCCCCGGCCGCGCTCCGGCGATCCGGTCAACACCGGCTCACTCACCTGACCTTGGTCAGGCCAGGGTGCCGGCCTGGGCCAGGACCTCCCCGGCGATCGCGAGCGCCTCGGCGCGGTCCTCGGGGACGACGCCGATCCGGGTGCGCCGGTCCAGGAGGTCCGCCGCGTCGAGGGCGCCCTCGTGCCGGGCGGCCCACACGAGTTCGGCCCGGGTGACCGGATACCCCGGCAGCACCGGTTCGGCCAGGGCCGGATCCCGTTCCATGAGGGCGTGGACCGCCGGGGCCTCGGTGCCGTAGCGGCGGACCAGGCGGCGGGGCGCGGGTACGGCACGCAGCCGGTCCGGTGCGGTGGCGCCGACCAGCGGCAGGCCGGCGGTGGGGGAGGGGCGCACGGGCAGGCCACGGGCCTCGACCGCGGCGTCCACGGCGTCCTGCGCCATCCGGCGGTAGGTGGTGAGCTTCCCGCCCACGATGGTCGTCACCCCGTCGGGCGAGGTCAGCACCGCGTGCCGGCGGGAGATGTCGGAGGTACGGGCCGGTGCGTCACCCGGGCCGTCGTGCCCGCTGGTGTCCAGCAGGGGGCGCAGCCCGGCGAAGGCGCCGACGACCTCGTCCCGGCGTACCGGCGTGTCCAGTACGGACCCGAGCACGTCCAGCAGGAAGCCGATGTCGGTCTCGGGGACTTCCGGCACGTCGGGGATCGGGCCGTCGACCGGCTCGTCGGTGAGTCCGACGTAGACCCGGCCGTCCCCCTGGGGCAGCACCAGGACGAAGCGGTTGGTCTCGCCGGGGATCGGGAGGTGCAGGCCGGCCGGCAGGGCGCCGAGCCGCTCCGAGCGCAGCACCAGGTGGGTGCCGCGGGAGGGCCGGATCCGGATCCCCTCGACCAGGTCACCCGCCCACACACCGGTGGCGTTGATCACGGCGCGGGCGCGGATCTCGCCCTCCTCGCCGGTGAGTTCGTCGCGGATGCGGGCGCCGGTCCCGGTCGACTCCAGCACCCTGACCCGGGTCAGCACCCGGGCGCCCCGCGTGGCGGCGGTGCGCGCCAGCGCGGTCACCAGCCGGGCGTCGTCGGTGACCTTCCCGTCCCAGGACAGCAGCCCGCCGCGCAGGTCGGCCGCGCGCACCGAGGGCGCCAGGTGCCGGGCCTCCGTCGCCGACAGCCGGCGCGGGGCGGGCAGCACCTGCCGCGGGGTCCGGGCGGCCAGCCGCAGCATGTCGCCGGCCCGGAACCCGGCCCAGGCCAGCGAGGCCTGCGCCCGCGACACGAGCGGGGTCAGCGGCAGCACGAACGGCTGGGCGGCGACCAGGTGCGGGGCGGTGCGGGTCATCAGGACCCCGCGTTCGACCGCGCTCTCGTGGGCGACGTCGAACTGTGCGGAGGCCAGATAGCGCAGCCCGCCGTGGATGAGCTTGGAACTCCAGCGGGAGGTGCCGAAGGCCAGGTCGTGCGCGTCGACGGCGACGACGTCGAGACCGCGGGCGGCCGCGTCCAGGGCGGCTCCGGCCCCCGTGGCGCCGAGCCCGACGACCAGGACGTCGGCGACCCTGCCGTCGGTGGCCTCGGCCAGTTCCCGGGTCCGCCGACCCGCGCTGAGGGACGAGCCTCGTACGGCCTCGTTGTGGCTCATGGCGTCAGGGTCCTCTCCAGAAGGGTGCGCAGCTCGCCCAGCAGGGCGGCGGAGTCGAGGTCGGGATCGTCCTCGTCGGTCATCGTGCGCAGGGACAGGGCGAAGGACTGCACGATCAGCAGCAGGCCCCGGGCCTGCCGCTCGACGTGAGCGGTGCGTACCGATCCGTCGGCGTGACCCTCGCGCAGCGCGCCGGCCAGCAGTTCCAGCAGCGCCTCCTGGCTCGCCCCGCGCCGGTCGAGCACATAGGGGAGCAGCAGTTCGGGATCGACGTCGACGATCTTGCCGAAGAGCGGGTGGGCGCGGAACGCCTCCACCCCGGCCACCAGACCCGCCACCATCCGGCCGCGCGTGTCGGTGCCGGGAGCGGGCTCCGGTATCGCGCGGGTGGCCACGTCGATCCACTCTCGGGTCATCAGATCGCCCACCAGCGTGCGCAGGTCGGGCCAGCGCCGGTACAGCGTCATCCGCGAGACGCCGGCGCGGCGGGCCACGTCGGCGAGGGTGGTGCGGCGGACCCCGACGGCCAGCACACAGTCGCGCACCGCGTCGAGCACGTGATCGTTGCCAGAACTGTCTGCACCGTTGTGACGAATAGGCGTCATGTGTCACAGTGTAACGCCCTGGGGGCCGGGCGGAGACGCCGCCGCGCGAACCGAGCACACCGATCTGTGAGGACGACCCTTCGATGGACATGCTGTGGAACGGCTGGGGCGACCCGGCCAAGGCGGCACCGCTGCCCGACTCGGTGACCGGACTGCTGCGCGACCTGCTCGGCGTCAAACCGCGCACCACGCCGGCGCTCGCCCTGGAGGACATCGACCTGCCCGCGCCCACGGCCGACCCGGCTGCGCTGAAGGCACTCGCCCAGGCCGTCGGCGGCGAGGACCACGTCCGCACGGACGCCGAGAGCCGCATCCGGCACACCCGCGGCAAGTCCACCCCCGACCTCCTGCGGCTGCGCGCCGGCGACGTCTCCGACGTCCCGCAGGCCGTGGTCCTGCCCGCGACCCACGACGAAGTCCTCGCCGTACTGCGAGCCTGCGCCGCGCACGGCCTGGCCGTCGTCCCCTTCGGCGGCGGCACCTCCGTCGTCGGCGGACTCGCCCCCGAGCGGCGCGCCTTCATCGCCCTGGACCTGCGCCGCATGAACCAACTGCAGCACCTGGACCGGGTCTCCCGCACCGCCGTGCTCCAGCCCGGTCTGCGCGCCCCCGAGGCCGAGGCGCTGCTCAACGAAGAGGGCTTCACCCTCGGCCACTTCCCGCAGTCCTTCGAGTGGGCCACCATCGGCGGCTTCGCCGCCGCCCGCTCCAGCGGACAGGCCTCCGCCGGATACGGCCGCTTCGACGAGATGGTGCTCGGACTCACCCTCGCCACCCCCGAGGGAACCGTGGAGACCGGCCGCGCCCCCCGCTCCGCCGCGGGACCCGACCTGCGCCAGCTCATCCTCGGCTCCGAGGGCGCCTTCGGCGTCATCACCTCCGTTCTCGTACGGATCCGCCCGCTGCCCGAGGTACGCGTCTACGAGGGCTGGCGGTTCGCCTCCTTCGAGGAGGGAGCGGCGGCCCTGCGCCGGCTCGCCCAGGACGGACCCCGGCCGACCGTGCTGCGCCTGTCCGACGAGACCGAGACGCTGATCGGCCTCGCCCAGCCGGACGCCATCGGTGCCGGCCTGGAGAGCAACGCCGGATGCATGGCCATCACCGGCTACGAGGGCACGGCCGAGGACACGGCCCAGCGCCGTGAGCAGGCGGCGGCCGTC
Source organism: Streptomyces sp. NPDC001410 (assembly GCF_042895235.1). Classification (NCBI taxonomy): domain Bacteria; kingdom Bacillati; phylum Actinomycetota; class Actinomycetes; order Kitasatosporales; family Streptomycetaceae; genus Streptomyces; species Streptomyces sp. NPDC001410. The sequence continues at coordinate 7,938 of NZ_JBIAWE010000018.1, read as the reverse complement.
CTGCGGGACGCCGGCGGCACCCTGGTCGGAACCGAACCGGGCGAACGCTGGGCCCACGGCCGCTACTCCGCGCCCTACCTGCGCGACTCCCTGCTCGACGCGGGAGCCTTCGCCGAGACGCTGGAGACCGCGGCCTTCTGGTCCCGGATCCCCGACCTGTACGCGGCGGTCCGCACCGCCCTCACCGACACCCTCACCGAGGCCGGCACCCCGCCCCTGGTGATGTGCCACATCTCCCACGTGTACGAGAACGGCGCCTCCCTGTACTTCACGGTCGTCAGCGCCCAGGGCGAGGAGCCCGTCGCGCACTGGACGCGCGCCAAGCACGCCGCCAACGACGCCCTGCTCGCCGCCGGGGGCACCATCAGCCACCACCACGGGGTGGGCACCGACCACCGAGACTGGTATGTCAGGGAGACCGGACCCCTCGCCGTCGAGGCCCTGCGCGCCGTCAAGCGCCGCCTGGACCCCGAGGGACTCCTCAACCCGGGCGTCCTGCTGCCCACCGACTGATCCGCCCCCGCCCAGCCCGTCACTCTCGTCATCGCCCGGAGGCCCACCGATGCGACAGTTCACCGCCGTCGTCAACCCGACCGCGGGCGACTCGACCGGAGCGGCATCGCTGCTCCAACTGGCCCGACTGCTCCGCGAGGCCGGGGCCGAGCTGGAGACGGAGTACAGCCACAGCCTCGCCCACGCCCAGGACATCGCCCGGCAGGCCGGGGAGCGCGGCCGGGTGGTCCTGGCGGTCGGTGGCGACGGCATGGCCGGCGGCATCGGCGGAGCGCTCAGCGGCACGGGTACGGTCCTGGGCCTCGTACCCGCCGGGCGGGGCAACGACTTCGCCCGGGCGCTGAACCTGCCGTCCGACCCGGCCGCCCTCGCCGACATCCTCCTGCACGCCGAACCCAGCCATGTCGACACCATCGAGGTGGAGTCGGCCGTGCACCAGCGCACCGTGGTCCTCGGCAGCGTCTACGCCGGGGTCGACGCGCTGGCCAACCGCCACGCCAACGAGGCCCGGCTGCTGCGCGGGTCCGCCTCGTACTACGCGGGCGGCCTGCGCGCGGTGACCACCTGGCGGCCGGCGGACTACCGCGTCACCGTCGACGGCGAGGAACACGCCCATCGCGGCTACACCGTCGTGGCCGCCAACTCCCCCTACTACGGCTCCGGCCGGCTCATCGCCCCCGACGCCCGGGTCGACGACGGACTGCTGGACATCGTCATGATCCGCGAGGCGCCGCGCCGGCTGTTCTTCGCCCTCATGAACGAGCTGAAGACCGGCGGCCACGTCCACCGCCCCGAGGTACGGGTCCTGCGCGGAAAGGAGATCCGCATCGAGGTCACCCGGCCCGTCCCCTACGGAGCCGACGGCGAGGTGGAGGCCACGCTGCCTGTGACGGTGCGGGTACGGCCCGCGGACCTGCCGGTGCTCTGGCGCCCGGCCGCCGCGGACCGCCCCTGACCTCTCAGCGGTCGTGGGACAGGGCCAGCAGCTCGGCGAAGGTGCCGCCCGCGTGGACCAGGTCGTCGTAGGAGCCCTGCTCGGTGATGCGGCCGTCGTCCAGCACCACGATGTGGTCGGCGACCTTCGTGTTCTCCAGCCGGTGGGTGACCACCACCGTGATCCGGTCGGCGGCGATGGTCCTGATCCGCTCGAAGATGCCGTGCTCACCCCGGGGATCCATCTGTGAGGTGGGCTCGTCGAGGATCAGCAGCTCCGGCCGGCGGTACAGGGCACGGCTGCAGGCCAGCCGCTGCCACTGGCCGCCGGAGAGTTCCGCCCCGCCGAAGATCTCCCGGGCGAGGAGGGTGTCCAGGCCGGCCGGGAGGCTCTCCACCGCCACCCGCATGCCGACCGCGTCGACGGCGTCCCACACGGGTCCGTCGTCGTCGCTGCGGGGCTGGCCGAGCGTGATGTTCTCGCGGACCCGCAGCGGCCACTGCGCGAAGATCTGCGGCACCAGCCCGGTCCTCGCCCACACGGCCGCGGGGTCGGCGTGGGCGAGGTCCGTGCCGTTCCAGGTGACCTTGCCCTTGTCCGGCAGGTAGATCCCGGTGAGCAGCCGGGTCAGGGTGGACTTCCCCGAGCCGTTGACACCGACGATCGCGAGGATCGACCCCCTGCGCAGCGTGAGGGAGACGCCGTCCACAGCCGGTCTGTCCTTGCCGGGGTACTGGTACACCACCTCGTCGAGCCGGATCTCCTCGACCGGCCCGGCGACGGCGCGGTCACCCCGGCGCGGGGCGCGGGCCGCCGCGTCGTCCAGGAAGGCCTGCATGTCGCCGAGGTAGAGGCTGGTGTGGAAGACGGCGGCGCCGTTCACGACGACCTGCGACAGCGCGGCCAGGGTGGCCTGGACGGCGACGACCGCGGTGGCGGCGATCGCGAGTGCGATACGGCCGCTCACCGCGAGCCAGGCCAGCGCCGCCCAGGTGGTGACCAGGAAGCCCCCGCCGGCGAGTGAGGTGAGCAGCGCGATCCGCAGCGTGCGCGGGGCCGCGGCGAGGGTGCGCCGGTCGCACCGGTCGGACAGCGACCGGTACCAGAACACCAGGTAGTCCGTCATCGAGTTGGCGCGGACCTCGTCCCCGTACTTCGCGGTCGTCGCCCACCAGCGCATCATTCCGCGTGCGTTGCGGTCGGCCACGTTGGCGTAGTGGATCTCGTAGTCCACCCGGGCCGTCAGGAGGGCACCGATCCCCGCGGGCAGCACGGCGAGGAGGAGCAGCGGCAGCATCATCAGGTTCAGCACGGACAGGACACCGCTGGCGGTGATCATGCGGATGAGCGCGGACATGAACCGCTGGGCGTCGGCCACCATCACAATGGTGCGCATCACCCCCATCTCCGCCGCCTCCTGCCGGTCGGTGAAGCCGTCGACCGCGTAGGCCGCCGCCTCCACCCGGCACACCGCCTCCACCAGCGCACTGTCGGTCTCGGTCGTCAGCAGCGGCGTGATCCGGCGCTCGGCGTACGTCGCCACCGCGCCCGCACCCCGGGCGAGCGCGGCAGCGGCGGCCACGACCACCAGCGCCGGCACGGCCGCGCCCAGCCGTTCGCCGACCGGACCCGGCCCGAGGACGTACCCCATCGCCCGGGCCGTCGCGCCGAGTTGGACCGCCGCGGACACCCCCGTCACCACCTGGCAGCCGAGCAGCAACTGCACCGCACGCCGGTCGGTGCGCCACGACAGCCGTCCGATCCGGGCCAGTACCGCGGGAATCTGCCTGCACATCCGCCGGAAGGACACCTCGGCCAACGGGTTGACCGAGTACTGCCCGCTGTATCTGATCTCCGCCGGCGGTGGCGGAGGAGGTGGCGTGTCCTGTTGATCGCGTGTTTCGGCCGAGGTCAACGTGATCCCCCTGACGGTCGCTCCGGCTGGTCACGTGACTCAACGACCCGGCACCGATATCGAACACACGTATTTCAGCCGTGCTCAGAACCCCGGCACAGAGCCCACCATGGAGCGTGCCCGATGCACCGACCCTTGCCGCACAACAGGAGGCAGTGGGACCGGGGTTGGCCGAAACGCCGACCAGATTCAGTGCTCTGTGCCGAAGACTGCTGCCGCGTCGGTCACCGGGGGTGCGGCGGCAGAGTGGCCGTGGTCGACGCCTGCGGGTCCGGCGACACCGGGGAGGCAGGGGTGAAGCTCCGTGCCGGTGAACTTGGCTCCGGACGGGTCACCGAGGGTCGAGGCGTCGGCATCGTGGGTGCCGGCTGCCGTGGTGAAGGAGCTTCCGCTCAGGTCGTCCGGTGACGTCACGGGAAGGACCGGATGCCAGTTGCCGGCCCTGTCGGCCCAGACCCCGTCCCCCAGGTTCACCTGGCCGATCGGGTCGGGTGAGGCTGCGGAAGGCGGGGGAGGGCCCGTCTCGGCATCGCGGTGGGTGACAGGTGGCACGCCCGCGTCGAATCCCCGGCCCGCGTCGGGTGGAGCTTCGGGGAGAGAGGGCGTGGTTCCGGGCGGTGCGGTCGCGTCGTCTTCATCGGGCGCGCGCAGGTACCGCAGAATGTCCGCGCCGTTTCCGTGCTCTCGGGCTCCACGGAGAAGTCCACGACGCCCGGCTCAGGTTGAGGCGTGCACCCGGACGGCGGTGCCGGCGACCTGGCCACGAGCCCGGTACCGGAAACCCGCCGCGACCGGTGGCGGCCACTGGCACGCCAACGGCGGCGGCTGGGTCGATGACCGTGCCGATGTCGCGGCGTCCGTGTACGTCGGGCCGCGCGCGGCCGTCTTCGGCTCCCGGATCGAGGGTCTGTCATGGGTCGACTCCGGAGCCACGGGCCGACCTGTCCGGGAGCCTCGTCCTCGGCGGGGACGCCGAGAGTGACGTCAACCGTTGTACGGCGCTTTCACTGACCAGGAACTCGCGATCACCATCTGAGCCCTCGGTGACGAACCTCAACAGTGAGGTTCATGTCCCCACGTACTGCGGGCAGTTGTGGCGTTGTTCAGCCAAGGTCATCTCACTGAGGCCGGTGAAGTGTGGCTTGGCTCACATCATCCCGTCCACCCGTGATGATCACGGACTGGAATGCGCTTTCGATATGGGTTGCCTGTGTGGCAGGTGGGCCTGACGTGACGTTACTTCTATGGCCGATGCCGGCCGATGTGGGGGTGCACTCTCCGTGAGTCGTCGTACAGCGCATGCGTACAAACCGTTTAACCTCAAACGGCGGGCATGGCTGACCCTGGGTGCGGTCGTCCTGGGCGGCGGGGGAGTGGTCTCCTACGCGGTGGCCAGCCCCTCCCACGACTCGGGTGACGCCGGCCGGGCCAAGCGGCCGGTGAAGGTCTACGACCTCGCGCTGAAGGGCACCGCGAACGGCAGGCGGGAGCTGCCCCGCACCGACACCGAGCAGTTCTCGATGCTCGGTGTGTCCTGGACCGGCGCCGCCAAGCGGCTCGACGGCACGGCACAGGTGCGCACCCGTGACCGGGAGACCGGGGACTGGAGCGCATGGCGTGACCTCGAGGTGAACGTCGACCCGCTGGAGCGTCCCGACGCCGGTGTCCGCGGCTCCTCCGAGCCGCTGTGGGTCGGTTCCTCCGACGGCGTCCAGGCGCAGGTCGTCCACAAGGACGGCTCCACCGTCCCGCTGCCGAAGGGCCTGCAGGTCAACCTGGTCGATCCGGGCGTGGTGACCGACGCCGAGACCAAGTCCGGCGCCGGTGACGCCCATCCGGCCGCCTTCGCCACAGATACGGCGTCGCCCTCGGACAGTCCGACCGCGTCCGCCTCGGACAGCCCGACCGCGTCCGCCTCGGACAGCCTCACCGAGTCCCCCTCGGCGAGCCAGACCGAATCCCCCTCTGAGAGCCCGTCGGCCACCACGCCGACGGCGCCGCCGTCCACCGTGCCCGAACCGCCGATCACCTCCCGCGCCGGCTGGGGCGCCGACGAGTCGATCAGCCCCGACGCGCCGGAGTACAACGCGGACGTGAAGGCCGTCTTCGTCCACCACACGGACGGCAGCAACGACTACTCCTGCACCGACTCGGCGTCGATCGTGCGCGGCATCTACGCGTACCACGTGCAGGTCAGCGGCTGGAAGGACATCGGCTACAACTTCCTGGTCGACAAGTGCGGCACCGTCTTCGAGGGCCGCAAGGGCGGTGTCGACCTGCCGGTGCTCGGAGCCCACACCTACGGCTGGAACCGTGAGGCCGCGGGCATCGCGGTTCTCGGCGACTACACCACCACCGGCGCCACCAAGGCCGCGCTGGCCTCGATCGCCCGCGTGGCCGCCTGGAAGCTCGGCCAGTACGGCCTCGCCCCCGACGGGACGGCCCAGCTGACGGCCGGCGCCACCCAGACCAACTACTTCGCCACGAAGTTCACCGCGGGCAGCACGTACACCTTCCAGCGGATCTCCGGGCACCGCGACGGCTACAACACCCAGTGCCCGGGCAGCTCCCTCTACGCCCAGCTGCCCACCATCCGCTCCTGGGCGGCCGGCCCGGTGCAGGGCCTGAAGGTCACCTCGGTCGACAAGGCGGGCCTCTCCGGCTCGACCTACTACACCAAGGGCGCCGTCACGCTGCACTGGACGACCACCACGCCGGGCTCGCTCATCTCCAAGTTCGAGCTGCTGGTCGACGGCAAGCCCGCCGCCAGTGTGGCCGGTACCGCCACCTCGGCCGGCGCCACGCTGGCCGCGGGCACGCACACCGTCGCCGTCCGGGCCGTCCACCAGTCCGGAAAGTCCACGACCAGCGCCGCGCTGAAGGTCGTGGCCGAGACGACCGCGCCGACCTTCACCACCGCCCCGAAGCTCTCCCTGCGCACCGGCACGGTCAACACCGGCGCGGTCCCGGTCACCCTCGGCTGGAAGGCCGCCGACGAGACCGCACTGCGCCAGGTGAACCTGCTGTCCCCGACGACGGCCACCTTCGGCCCGACCACCACCAGCTCCAACCGCACGGCCGCGTCCGGCACCGCCGCCACCTGGTCGATGCGCGCCTACGACTACGCCGGCAACTACCGCACCTCCTCGCCCTCCTTCACCCCGGTGATCCTGCAGGAGACCTCCGCCACCAAGTCCGGCAGCTGGACGACCCGTTCGTCCACCAGCTACCTCGGCGGCAAGTCGTACTCCAGCGGCTCCAAGAGCGCCGCCCTCACCTGGACCTTCACCGGCCGCTCCGCCGCCTGGGTGGTCTCCCGCGCCTCCACCTCCGGGCAGGCGGACGTCTACGTGGACGGCACCAAAACCGCAACGATCGACCTGAAGTCCACCACCACCCAGTACCGCCAGGCCATCTGGACCAAGACCTGGTCCAGCAGCGCCACGCACACCGTCAGGATCGTCGTGGTCGGCACCAGCGGCCGTCCGACCGTCACCACGGACGGCCTGGTGTACATCAAGTAACCGCACACACAGTCCTCATCGAACAACCGCACACGCAGTCCTCGTCCGCCCAGGGGGAACCCTGGGCGGACCCCTACACTGGGTGCCCGCATGTGCGTGAACGGTGAAGCGGGCGGGGGCAGGAGAGGATTGTGGCGGAGAACGGCGGCTTCGAGGATCCGTCGGCCGAGGTGCTGGCGGCGGCGGCCGCGACGTTCGGGCTGCTCGCCTCGTCGGCCCGGCTGCACCTGATGTGGGCGCTGGCGCAGGGCGAGAGCGATGTGACGCACCTCGCCGACCGGGTGGGCGGTGCGCTGCCCGCGGTCAGCCAGCACCTGGCCAAGCTGAAGCTCGCCGGGCTCGTCAGCTCCCGCCGTGAGGGCCGCCGGCAGGTCTACTACATCGACGACCCCGACATCGTGACCGTCATGCGGGTGCTGGTCGGACCGCTCACCGCTCGCTCGCAGCACGCGTCCGCCTCCGTACGGCAGCTCCACGGGGCCGACGCCTGAGCCCACCGGGGCCCGCTCCTCGGTTCCATGAGATCCCTCACCTGTGAATTCCCACAGGATCCGTGCTGTTCGGGCCACGGGTTTGTTAGATTGCGCAATCACGCAATTCAGGCGGAGCCACCGCTTTCCGCCTGCCCGAACACCGCCGCGCTTGCCCGGCCGCACACCTGATGGCCCGGCCCGCCGAGCCCGACCGTTCATGGGAGTGGGTAGATGAGCGACCCCTGGGACGGCCCGGGCGGCCAGGCCACGCGCGACCGCAGCGCCCGGGTCCCCGGTCCCCGCACGGGCGAGCCCCACGGACCGCGCCCGGGCGGCCAGGCCGCCTCCCGCTCACGTGCCGGCAGTCGTTCGCGGCGCCGAGCCGGTGCAGGGCGCGGGAAGCGAGTGCTGAAGATCGCCGCGGTGTGCCTGTCGCTCCTGGTACTCGGCACGGCCGGTGTCGGTTGGTGGTTCTACCAGCACTTGAACGGCAACATCCGGAGTGTGTCGCTGGACGGCAAGGGTGGTACGGAGAAGGCCGATGCGTTCGGTCGTACGCCGATCAACATTCTGGTGATG
>NZ_JBIAWE010000017.1:0-237891 GCF_042895235.1 Streptomyces sp. NPDC001410 | reverse complement strand
CCACGGTGACGTCCCCACACCGGACCGAACGCTCAACTCCCGCCCTGGACACGGCAACCAGGAGCGATCCACCTCATTGTGTTAGCCGTTGTTAGGGCACGATCCACGTGCCGGTGGTCCTATCTGGGCGGTGTACACGGTAGGCATGCTGCCCGCCCCTGAACCGCATCGGGTGTTCCATCGCAGCCGCCTCGGATGGTTCGCCGAGGCGTGGAAGCCGGGGCGTCCGGCGTAGATCGTGGTCAATCCGGGCAGTCCTTGTGAGGCGTTCCTCCCGGCGGCGCCACCGCACTCCAACACCTGGGCTCAGCACTACCGGACCAATGGCCCCCTGAAAGTCCCCCGCAGGCTGCTCACGCTCCGGGTCGGCGGCCCGCTTCACGGATCCGTCGCCCACGGCCTCGCCTGCGGCGCGCTCCTGTGTGTCAGCAACGACTCCGTCTGGAACGCCATGGCCTGGCACGGCACCGGCTATCTGAACGAGCGCGAGCGGCTTCGCGGGTGGTGGGGCATCACCACCCGCGAGGAGTGGCAGGACTACCTCCGCGACCTCCTCGCCTGCGAGCAGCACAGCTCGGTCTGGGATTTCGCCCTTGATCTGCGCCGGACCATCGCCCGGGATTTCGGCGGGCACGTCGACCTGGGGTACTGGCGGCAGGCGGCCGCCAATGTCATCCGTGCGAAGTCCGAGGGCTCGATCGTGGTGTCCGAAGATGGCGTCACCACAACCGATCCCCGACCGGAGTCCGAGGTCGAGGCCCGCGTCGAGGGTGTGCAGCGGCTCATCGGGCGTATCACCCGCTACGAGGCCCGGATGCGGGCCGACGGTGTGCTCGACGAGAACCGGTACGTGTCGTCCGTCGACGCCTGGGATCTCGGACGCGCCTCGAAGATGGCCCGGTGGGGGCTGGGTGCCCGGTTCGGCACCCTTGCGGAGGCCGAGTCCGCGGTCATTCAGGCGGGGCGGGCCGCTTCCCTGTCCTACAAGTCCTGGCAGGACTTCTCCGCCGGCTACATCCTCGGCCGCTGTCTCCACTTCGATGACGAGGAGTTCGGGGACTGGTATCAGGACATGGTGGAGGCCCACCGGATCCTGATGTCCGACCCTGGCAGTCCTTGGCTCAACATTCCATTCCGGTGACCGTCTCGGCGAACAGCAGCCTCGACGCATCTTCTTGAGAGCCTGGGCAACGAGTGGCAGATCTGTCCCACCGCGGAAACACAGTCACCCTTCTGGCCTGTGCTTTTTTCCCAGACCTTCTGGCGCAAATCTTCCACTCACCGTCTGCGTGGGGCGGGCGGGTCGCTTGTGACGAACGGGGCGGTCGCCGCACCCACTCGACGTGCGGGCCGCCGGCACCCACGGGCCTGCACCCGCTGTTTCCACCCGGCGTGCCGCCACAGCGCGCCCGCGCCCCCTCGGTCAACGGCACGAACGCAGCCCACCCCAGGGGCCAACAGGGCCAAACCGCCCAGTTTCCCCGGGCCGCCCGCTCGCTTCTTCCCCGTGCTGGAGCGAGCCGTGTCAAGGGTCGGCCGCAGGCCGATCGCCGAAGGCGACGCGGACGCGTAGCGGGAGCGCCCTTGACTCGGCTCGCGGAGGCACGACACTGGCCAAGAAGCGGGCGGCCCACTTCAGCCCCGCTCACTCCTCGACGAACAGCTTCGCAGCGTCCGTGGCGTGCACAGCTCGCTGGGCCCACAGCTCAAGTTGGTCCAGATCGGTGCAGGCGCTCACTCGCTCGCGAACAGTCTCGGGCACCGGGATGCCGCGCCACTCCAGGATGCGGAGTGTCATCTCCTGACGATCCTGGATACGGCCCTCCTCACGCACCTGCTCGGCCAGCGGGTGTCGCCAGAAGTACTGGATCGCCGTCATGAGGTCCCTCCACATCTGCTTCGCCTGGGGGTCGGCCAGGCATGAGTCGACGAACTGCACGAAGACCGCGGCACTGTCGGGGTCGATGGTCCGCAGGGCGGATGCCAGGGACTCCAGTATGGCCGCCGCCTGCGGGCCCCGCCCGTGTGTCATGGCCGAGAGCACCGCAAGGGGGACGTCCCGTTCCGCCTGCCGCTCATCTGCGATCACCGGCACGTTGTCCGGGCCCAGCACCAGCGGCCGTACCGTCAGCGAGTGCCAGTCGCGAAAGCCGAGCCTGATCGGGCGTGACGCCCACTTGGCTGTGGCGCTGTTCTGCGTGATGACGATCAGCACCGGCTCGCAGCGGTACTTCTCGTAGAGGTAGGAGAGGTAGTACGGCCAGCTGCCCCGCTTGCGGTCGTCCACCTTCCCCTGTGACTCCACCACCAGGAGATACGTGCCCTCGTCCGTTTCCGCCCGCAGCAGCGTGTCCACCCGCCGTTCGACCGGTTCGATCTCGGTGAGGTCCACGTTCAGCGCGGCGATCTCCCGCGGTTCAGGGAAGGGTACGTGCAGCACGCTCTGTAACGCCCGCGTCAACAGGGCCGGGTCTTTCTGGAAGATCCGGTGCAGCGCCTCATGCGACGAGCCGACCATCAGCTCTCCTTTCCGTCTGATGTGATCAACGAGCTAGGCCGCCGCAAGTTCGCACCACACGAACTTCCCCCGGTTCCCGAACCGGGCCGACGGCTGCCAACCCCAGTAGTCCGAACAGGCCCGGACCAGCGCCAGACCCCGCCCCTCCTCCACCAGCTCGGCGACCTGCTCCAACGGCCGCGGAGGCTCCGGCGGCCCGGGGTCCGTGTCCCACGCCCCGATCCACACCACCCCCTCCACCGACCGACGCACCCTGAGCGCAGCCGGCCCCTTCGTGTGCCGTACGGCGTTCGAGACCAGTTCCGCCGCCAGGAGTTCGGCCGTGTCCACCAGCCCGATCAGGCCATGCACGGTCAGGATCAGGCGCAAGGTGCGGCGGGAGATGGTGACGGCTCTGAGGTCGTTCGGGATGTACAGCGTGTAGTCCCAGGTTTCAGGCATGCGTTAACTCCGTTCAAAGGAAGGGATTTCACGCGCGGTGGCATTACCGCACCCGTCACGGCAGGACGGAGCGGTGCACTTCCGTAGCGTGTGCGTTGCGTCACCGACAGTAGGGGGCATTATTTAGATCTCGCAAGCTGGTCGCGTAATCTGGCCCCGAACGAGTCGCGCCTACAGGTGTGTTGGGAGGGCCAGGCGGTGGCAAAGAGGGTCGAGCCAACGGCGCGTCAGATGCGCTTGGCGGTCGAGTTGCGCAGGCTCCGTGACGCGGCTGGCCTCACATCCCGGGAGGCGGCAGCACTCCTCGGGGTGAGCGCTCCGCAGATCAGCCAGATCGAGTCAGGTCTCGCCGGGGTGAGCGAGAAGCGGCTGCGTCGACTCGCCGCCAATTACTCATGCTCGGACGACGAGTTGATCGAAGCCCTGGCGGCCATGACGAAGGACCGCACGAGGGGCTGGTGGGAGGAGTACCGGGAACTATTGCCCACGCCGTTCCTCGATCTTGCCGAGCTGGAGCACCACGCCACGTTCTTGAAGGAGGTCCAGTTCCTCTTCATTCCTGGGCCCCTTCAGACAGAGGGCTACGCTCGTGCCGTCTTCTCCGACCGTGTTCCCGACCTACCCGCCGAGGAGGTCGAGGTGCGTGTTCGTCACCGGATGCAGCGCAAGGCGACCATCGCAGCCACCCCGTACGAGGCAGTCATCCATGAGGCGGCACTGCGCATCATGGTCAGCGACCGCACCGCCTCACGGACCCAACTCGCCCACGTCCTGGAGACTTCAGAAGCGGAACACGTCACCGTACGTGTCATCCCCTTCCACCTGGAGGGGTTCGCCAGCGCCGCCGGCACCATGACGTACGTGGGAGGCGCCGTGCCGAAGCTGGACACGGTCGTACGCGACGGACCGCATGGAGCGGCCTTCATCGACTCCGAAGCACAGCTGGGTGCTTTTCGAACGCTCTTTCATAAGGTGGAGGATGCGTCGCTCGACCCCGAACGCTCGCGCGACTTCATCCACAGGCTGGCGAAAGAGCTGTGAGGCACTCCATGGGCACCCCCGACAACTGGCGGAAGTCGTCCTACTCCGGGCCGGGCGACGGAGACTCCTGCGTAGAGATCGCGACCGCCCCCACCCGCATAGCCATACGCGACTCCAAGGCCCCAGCCAGAGCAACCCTCACCTTCCCCACCGCATCCTTCACCCCCTTCATCCAAGCCCTGAAGGACACTCACGTCACCCGGCCCACCCAGCCCACCCGGCCCTAAAGCAACCCACCCCCCGCCAAAAACTTCCCGACCCTCACCACCTCGTCCCCCGACAACGGCACCTGCGGCTCCGCCGTCACCGGGCAGGCGATGACGCCCCGCAGATGCAGCGCAGCCTTGAACGCGCCCAGTGCCGAAGAGCTGCCGCCCATCCGCGCCGGATCCCCCACCCCGACCATCCCGAACAGCGCGCACAGCCGGTCCTGTTCGGCCCGGGCAGCCTCCCAGTCGCCCGCCCGGCACAGGCGGTAGAGGCGGACGTACCCGTGCGGGTCCACGTTGGCCAGACCCGGCACCGCCCCGTCCGCGCCCAGTGCCAGTGCCGCGTCGACGATCAGCTCGGAGCCGGTCAGGACGCTGAAGCCGGGGTGGGCGCGGGCGCCGGTGGCGACCTCGCGGAAGGCGGCCAGGTCTCCGCTGGAGTCCTTCAGGCCCGCCAGTACCCCGTCGCCGGCGAGACCGAGCACCACGTCGGCGGGGAGCTTGGTGTGTACGGCGGACGGGATGTCGTAGGCGATCACCGGGACCGGGCTCGCGGCCGCGATCCGGCGGTAGTGGTGGACGATCTCGGCGGGGTGGGTGCGGGCGTAGAAGGGGGCGGTGACGACGATGGCCCGGGCGCCGGCCGCGGTGACCGCCGAGACGTGGTCGAGGACGCGCGGGGTGGTCATGTCGATGGCCCCGGCCAGGACGGGCAGCTGTCCGCCGATGTGGCCCACGACCGCCTCCACCACCTGCCGGCGCTGGCGGTCCGTCAGGAAGGCCGCCTCCGAGGTCGAGCCGAGCAGGAACAGCCCGTGCACCCCGCCCTCCACCAGGTGCTCCACCAGCCTGAGCAGTGAGGGGACGTCCACCTCGCGGTCCGGTGTCAGGGGGGTGCAGACGGGCGGAACGACACCGGTCAGCGGGGCGGGAAGCGTCATCAAGGCTCCTGGGGCAGGTTCTGGCGAACCAGATCGCGGGTCGACCGGTCCTCCTCCACAGGATGGTGACAGCGGTAGCGGTGCCCGGACTGCGACGCGGCCGAGAAGTCCGGCATCGCACTCGCGCAGACCTCGTCGGCCTTCCAGCAGCGGGTGCGGAACGGGCAGCCGCTCGGCGGGCGGGTCGCCGACGGCACCGGGCCGGTCAGCGGGATCGGCTCGATGGGGTCGAGCAGGCCGGGCGTGGCGGAGAACAGGGCGCGGGTGTACGGGTGCCGGGCCTGGTCGGTGACCCGGCCGGCCGGGGTCTCCTCCACGATCCGGCCCAGGTACATGGTGATCACCCGGTCGCTCATCCGCCGTACGGTCTGGATGTCGTGCGAGACGAACACCAGGGCGAGGCCGAGGCGTTCCTTCAGGTCGAGGAGGAGGTTGAGGATCTGGGCTCGGACCGAGACGTCCAGGGCGCTCGTCGGCTCGTCGGCCACGACGAGACCCGGGTCCAGGGCTAGCGCGCGGGCGATGGCGACGCGCTGGCGCTGGCCGCCGGAGAGCTGCCCGGGGAGTGCGTCGGCGAGGGCACGGGGGAGGCCCACCAGGGCCATCAGCTCCCGGACACGGTCCTCCCGCTCGGCCCGCGTGCCGCGTCCGTGGACGTCCAGTGGGTCGCGCAGGACCCTGCGCACCGTCAGCCGGCGGTTCAGGGCCGTCGACGGGTCCTGGAAGATCATGCCGGTGCCCGCGCCGACCGTGGCCCGGCGTTCGGCGGGCGGCATCGACCACAGGTCGCGGCCCTGGTACGACACCGTCCCGGCGGTCGGCCGCTGGATGCCGACCAGCACCTTGGCGAGTGTCGATTTCCCGCAGCCCGACTCGCCGACCACCCCGACCGTCTCGCCGGGCGCCACGGTGAGATCGGCGTCGGTCAGGGCGTACACCCGGTCGCGGGTGAACAGGCCGCCGCTGCGGGCCTTGTGGACGACGTGGGCGCCTTGGACTTCCACGACAGCGGTCACTGCACGGTCTTCTACGGCAGCGGTCACTGCAAGGCCTCCTCGCTCTCCGCCGACGTCAGCTGCACCGCCGGGTGGTGGCAGGCGGCCGTGTGCGTGGGCGTGCCGGTGAGGACCGGTGCGGTCGTGTGGCAGACATCGGTCGCCAGCGGGCAGCGGTCGGCGAAGCGGCAGCCCGCCGGGAAGTCGGCGGGGGACGGTACGACCCCCCTGATCTGCGTCATCCGCTCCTCGGCGGACTCCAGCGAGAGCACGCTGCCGAGCAGGCCGCGCGTGTAGTGGTGGGCCGGTGCCCCCACCAGGTCGGCGGTCACGCCCGTCTCCACGATCTGCCCGCCGTACATCACCACCACCCGGTCGGTGATGTCGGCGACCAGCGCCAGGTCGTGCGAGACGAGGATCAGCGCGAAGCCCAGTTCCTCGCGCAGCCGCAGCAGCAGCTCCATGACCTGGGCCTGCACGGTGACGTCCAGGGCGGTGGTCGGCTCGTCGGCCACGATCAGGGCGGGGTCGCGGGAGAGGGCCATGGCGATCAGGACGCGCTGACGCTGGCCGCCGGAGAGTTCGTGCGGGTAGCTGCGCAGCGTGCGGTCCGGGTCGAGGCCGACCAGCGACAACAGCTCGTACGGGCTGCGGCGGCCACCGCGCCGTACGAGCTGTTTCAGCTGGGCGCGGATGGTCATCGCCGGGTTCAGGGAGGAGAGGGCGTCCTGATAGACCATCGCCATCTCGTGGCCGAGCAGGCGCCGTCGTACGCGCATCGGTTCGGCGAGCAGGTCACGCTGGTGGAAGCGCACCTGGCCGCGCACCCGGGCCTCCTTCGGCTGCAGGCCCATGACGGTGAGCGCCGTCAGTGACTTGCCGCAGCCCGACTCGCCCACCAGGCCCAGCACCTCGCCGGGGTGCACCTCGAAGCTGACCCCGTCCACGATGTCCACGCCCCGGTGCCGGTCCGGGAAGCCGATGGCGAGGTTCTCCACCGCGAGCACCGGTGGTCCGGCACGGTCGGGCAGGGGGCGGGCCCGGGAGCGCAGGCGGCGGGCGGCCTCCGCCAGGCCGGGGAGTGGGAGCACGTCGCCGGGCTCCGGAGCCTCCAGCCGGTCCTCGGGCGCGGCGACCTCCCGGGCGGCCGGGGCGGCCCACGCGTCCGAGACGCCCTCGGAGAGGATGTTCAGGGACAGGACGGTGAGCAGGATCAGCAGCCCGGGGAAGACGGTCGCCCACCAGCCGCCGGTCAGCACCATGTTCTTGCCGTCGGCGATGACACTGCCCCAGGACGGGTCCGGGGGCCGCACGCCCGCGCCGATGAAGGACAGGGACGCCTCGAAGACGATGGCCTCGGCGACCTGGACCGTGCAGAACACCAGCACCGGCGCGGCACAGTTGACGGCCACGTGCCGCAGCACGATGTGCGGCGTGCGGGCACCTATCACGCGTTCCGCCGTGACGTAGTCCTCGCCGTACTGGTCGAGGACGTTCGCCCGGACGACCCGGGCCACCGGCGGGGTGAACAGGAAGGCGATCGCGCAGATCAGCACGCCGATCCCGCCGCCGAAGACGGCGACCAGCACGGCCGCGAGCGCGATGCCCGGGAACGCCATCACCACGTCCAGACAGCGCATCAGCGTCTCGTCCACGGACTTGCGCGAGGTGGCCGCGAGCGCCCCGAGCAGCGCCCCGGCGACCAGCGCGAGCGCGGTCGCGCCCAGCCCGATCGCCAGCGACCAGCGGGCGCCGTACATCAGCCGGCTCAGGATGTCCCGGCCGAGGCTGTCCTGGCCCATCCAGTGCGCGGCCGACGGGTGTCCGGTGCCGTCGACCGGGTCCTGCTGGTCGAGCGGGTCGTGCGGGGCGAGCACCGGGGCGAGTACGGCGACCAGGACGACCAGGGCCAGGAAGCAGACGGCGACCTTCGACAGCGACGGCAGCCGGCGCCGGCCGCGGAGCCGGACGCCGGGCCGGGAGAGCCGCTCGGTGAGTTCGGCGCGCGTGACCATCAGGCCGCCCTCAGACGTGGGTTGACGAGCAGGTAGAGGATGTCGATGACGAGGTTGACGACGACGAACCCGGTCGCGGTGGTCAGCACGACCCCCTGGACGACGGCCGGGTCGCCGTTCTGCACGGCGTCGATCATCAGCTTGCCCATGCCGGGCAGCGAGAAGATCGTCTCGATGACGACGGCACCGCCGAGCAGATAACCGACGCGCAGGCCGAGCACGGTGAGCGGATTGACCAGGGCGTTTCTGAGGACGTTCCGGCCCACGACCACCCGGGGCGGCAGCCCGCTGCCGATCGCCGTGCGCACGTAGTCCTTGTCCAGCTCCTCCACCACCGACGTCCGCACGATCCGGGTCAGCTGGGCGGCCACCGGCAGGGACAGCGCGAACGCGGGCAGGGCCATCGTCTTCAGCCAGCCGGTGAAGGAGTCGGCCGGGTTGATGTAGCCGCCGGTCGGGAACCAGCCCCGGTCCACCGCCAGGTACTGGATCATCAGCAGCGCCAGCCAGAAGCCGGGCGCGGCGACCCCGACGAGGGAGACGACCCGGATGACCTGGTCCGGCAGCCGGTCGCGGTACACGGCTGCGGTGACGCCACCCGCCAGCGCCAGCACGACCGCGACGCCGAGGCCGAGGAAGGTCAGCTGGAGGGTGAGCGGCAGCGCGGTGGTGACCTGGTCGACGACCGGGGCCCGGGTCAGGGCGCTGGTGCCCAGGTCGCCGTGGAGCAGGTCGCCGACGAAGTGGACGTAGCGCACCGGCAGCGGGTCCAGCAGGCCGTTGCGTTCCCTGAAGTCGTGCAGCTGCTGCGGGGTCGGGTTCGCGCCCTGGAAGAACGCGGACGCCGGGTCGACGTCCGAGAACCGCATCACCAGGAACACGAACAGCACGATCCCGAGCAGCAGCGGCACCAGCAGGGTGACGCGGCGGAGCAGGATCCGTACGACAGCCGTCATGCCGTCAGGTCCACTGGGCTTGCAGGAGGTTGATGCCCGGGTAGGGCTGCGGCCTTATCCCGGCGAGCTTGCGCGGGTCCCAGGCGGTCATCAGCTCGTTGTGGACGACCGGGTAGAGCACGGCCTGCTCGGCGACGACGTCGACGTAGTCCTGGATCATCGCCTTCTTCTTCGCCGGGTCCGGCTCCCGGGTCGCCCGGTCCATGTCCTTGAAGAGCTGCCCCGCGACCGGGTCGTCGGCCCACCGCGTGTACTGCATCCACAGGTTCTGGGGGCCGTAGTTGTAGTGCATGATCAGGTCGGCGTCGAGCCCGAACTGGTTGGGGTTCGAGGCCGCGGCCACCACCTGGTAGTCCTGCTTCTGGTCCATCTTGGTGAACACGGCCGTGGTCTCCTGCGGCGCCAGGGTCGTCTCCACGCCGATCGCGTCCCAGGAGGACTTGATGGTCGGCAGACAGTCCACGATCCAGCTGACGTTCACGGCGAGGATCTCGATCTTCAGGCCCTTGACCCCGGCGGCCCTCAGCAGCGCCTTCGCCTTCGCGGGGTTGTAGTCGTAGACGGTCCTGGCCCGCCGGTAGCTGGGGTTGCCCTCGTTGAGGAACGACGACGCGGGCTTGCCGTGCCCCTTCAGCGCGACCTGCACCATCTTCTCGGTGTCGATCGCGTAGTGCAGTGCCTGCCGCACCCGCACGTCGTCGAAGGGCTTGTGCCTGGTGTTGAACATCAGGAACAGGTTGTTCATCCCGGCGCCGCCCGCGACCTTCAGACCGCCCTGCTCCAGGCGGGGGATGTTGGCGTAGGGGATGTTGTCGGCGATCTGCGCGCCCGCGCCGGTGCCGGAGATCTTCGCCACGCGCGGGGCCGCGTCCACGATCGTCAGCCAGTTCATCCGTTTGAAGGCGGGCCTGCGCGGGCCGTTGTAGGCCGCGAACGCCTCGAAGGTGGTGTTCGACTTCGGGTGGTGCGCGGTCTGCCGGTACGGCCCCGAGCCCACCGCGAGCCCCTTGATCGCGTCGTCCCAGGCACCCGGCCTGGAGAACACGTGCTTGGGCATGATCTTGGCCAGCGTCAGCCGGGCGAGCCCGTCCGGGAAGGGGAACTTCAGGACCAGCTCGACGGTCTTCGCGTCGACCTTGCGCGCCTCCTGCAGCCAGCTCACGAAGAAGCCCTTGGCGAGGGTCTGGGTCTTCGGGTCCAGGATCCGCTCGAAGACGAAGACGACGTCGTCGGCGGTGACGGGCTTCCCGTCGTGGAAGGTCGCACCGGAGCGCAGCGTGAACCGCCAGGTCGTGGCGTTCGGGTCCTTCGGCACCTCGGTGGCGAGCGCCGGGTACGGCACCCGGGAGATCGGGTCGGTGTCGAGCAGCCCCTCGTAGATGTGGTTGTTCGCGGCCATGGCGAACGCCGACGCCGTCTGCGTCGGATCCCAGCTGCCGTCGTTGCCGTACCCGATCACCGCGGTCAGCGTGCGGTCCTTGCCGCTGCCCCCGCTCCCGGTGTCGTTCGTGGACTCCGGGCCGGAGGAGCAGCCCGCGAGCACCGGCGGAAGGGCGGCGGCCGCGCCTAGTGCCCCCGTGTACTTCAGGAACGACCGGCGGCGCGGTGCCGGCACGTCGTGGGTCACGTCGTCGCGCACGGTTCCTCCAGCGGGGTCGGGGGGAGGGGGAGGTACGACGTCCTACGTCCGATCGGTCAGCGTGACCATAAGAGCGCCTGTGGGGGCGGTCAAGAGATCGCACACGAATGGCGTAGCCGCCACAGGTCGCACCAATGACAGGGTGAAATGCCCTCGGCAGGGGGTGAGTTGACACAGCTCACCGGGCAGCGCGGAGCGCACCGGGCAGGGCAGACTCCGGCCGAGTGTAGGCACGCTGGGCCACCAGTGGCATGCGAAGCGTGAAATTGCCGGGGGCAGGGGAGCCACCGGAGGTGGACGCGATGAAACTCCCCGTCGGCTCCTGTGCCGTCGACACCCGTACCGGACGCCTCGGCATCGTCATGGGGCACGAAGGGCCGTACGTCCAGCTGCGACCGTACGGCGGCGGGCGGGAGTGGGACGCGAGACCGGAGGCCGTCCGCCAGGCCACCCAGGCCGAGCGACTGAGCGCGGCGACGGCCCACGCCAATGCGCGCAGCCGCGGCGAGGTGCCTTGAAGAGAGCGGGCAGAATGGAGCCATGAGTCTGTTCCGGGACGACGGCATCGTCCTGCGCACCCAGAAGCTCGGAGAAGCGGACCGCATCATCACGCTGCTCACGCGCGGTCACGGGCGGGTGCGTGCCGTGGCGCGCGGGGTGCGGCGGACCAAGTCGAAGTTCGGGGCCCGGCTGGAGCCGTTCTCCCACGTCGACGTGCAGTTCTTCGCACGGGGCAGTGAGCTGGTCGGGCGCGGGCTGCCGCTGTGCACGCAGAGCGAGACCATCGCTCCGTACGGTGGCGGGATCGTGACCGACTACGCGCGCTACACCGCCGGCACGGCCATGCTGGAGACCGCCGAGCGGTTCACGGACCACGAGGGCGAGCCGGCCGTGCAGCAGTACCTGCTGCTGGTGGGCGCCCTGCGCACCCTCGCCCGGGGCGAGCACGCCCCGAACCTCGTCCTCGACGCCTTCCTGCTGCGCTCGCTGGCCGTCAACGGCTACGCGCCCAGCTTCGGCGACTGCGCCAAGTGCGGAATGCCCGGTCCGAACCGCTTCTTCTCGGTGGCCTCCGGCGGCTCCGTCTGCGTCGACTGCCGGGTGCCCGGCAGCGTCGTACCCTCGCCGCAGACCCTGGTACTCCTCGGCGCGCTGCTTACGGGAGACTGGGAGACGGCGGACGCGTGCGAGGCGCGCTACGTCCGGGAGGGCAGCGGGCTGGTGTCCGCCTACCTGCACTGGCATCTGGAGCGCGGACTGCGCTCCCTCCGCTACGTGGAACAGTGAGCAAGGGAGACGAGAAGCACATGGTCGTACGCGGGATCCTGGGCCGCCAGCGCCGCGAGTACAAGTCGCCGGAGCCGCACCCGTCCGGTGCCCGCGCACCGAAGCTCCCGGGCGAGCTGGTGCCGAACCACGTGGCGATCGTCATGGACGGCAACGGCCGCTGGGCCAAGGAGCGCGGGCTGCCCCGCACCGAGGGCCACAAGGTCGGCGCCGAGCGGGTGCTCGACGTGCTGCAGGGCTCCATCGAGATCGGCGTCCGCAACATCTCCCTGTACGCCTTCTCGACCGAGAACTGGAAGCGCTCGCCCGACGAGGTCCGCTTCCTGATGAACTTCAACCGCGACTTCATCCGCAAGACCCGCGACCAGCTCGACGAGCTGGGCATCCGGGTGCGCTGGGTGGGCCGTATGCCCAAGCTGTGGAAGTCGGTCGCCAAGGAGCTGCAGGTCGCCCAGGAGCAGACCAAGGGCAACGACCTGCTCACGCTGTACTTCTGCATGAACTACGGCGGCCGTGCCGAGATCGCCGACGCCGCGCAGGCGCTCGCCGAGGACGTGAAGGCGGGCCGCCTCGACCCCTCCAAGGTCAACGAGAAGACCCTCCAGAAGTACATGTACTACCCGGACATGCCGGACGTGGACCTGTTCCTGCGCCCCAGCGGCGAGCAGCGCACCTCCAACTACCTGCTCTGGCAGAGCGCGTACGCCGAGATGGTCTTCCAGGACGTGCTCTGGCCCGACTTCGACCGCCGCGACCTGTGGCGGGCCTGCATGGAGTTCGCCTCCCGCGACCGCCGCTTCGGCGGGGCCGTCCCGAACGAGGAACTCCTCGCCATGGAAGCCGCGATGAAGGGTGACGCCACCTCCTAGCCATCGGCGGTTCACGCGGGCCGCCGAGGATGCGGGACTCATGAGACGTCTCACGCCTGTCCTCGCCCTCGGCGCCCTGCTGCTCACCGCGCTGCCGGCCCACGCGTCCGACGGTCCCGCGCACCGGGACTCCTACGGCACCAAGGCGCCCTACACGCCCGAGCAGAACCCGCGCACCTACCAGCGGACCCCCGCCGGCTACACCCCCGTCTTCACCGAGAACGTCTCCCGGCACGGCTCCCGAGCCGCCACCGACAGCGAGGACGGCGACCTGATCCTCGCCCTGTGGGACAAGGCGCAGGAGCAGGGACAACTCACCCGCAAGGGCGAGGAGTTCGGGCCGACGGTACGGGCCCTGCAGGCCGCCATGGCGCAGGTCGGCTACGGCAACCTCAGCGGACGCGGCAAGCAGGAGCTGAAGGACACGGCCGCGCGCATGCAGCAGCGGCTGCCCTCCCTGTTCGGGAAGATCGCCGCGGACGGCGAGAAGATCGACGTGGTCAGCTCCGGCCAGGGCCGGGCCGTCGACAGCGGCACCGCCTTCACGGGCGCGCTGGCCGAGGCCGACCCGGCGCTGGGGCCGCTGATCGGGCCCACCCGCACCGACAAGGACCTGCTGTACTTCCACAAGGCGGCGGGCGGCGCGGCCTACCGCGACTACATCGCGCACGACCGGCGCCTCGCGGACACCCTGAAGTCGATCACCGACCAGCCCCGGACGCACGAGGTCGCCCGCGGCGTCCTGCGCAGGATCTTCAAGGACGACTTCGTCGACCGGATCGCCGACCAGGTTCCGGCCGCCCAGGCCGTCTACAACCTGTACGCCATCGCGCCCGCGATGAGCGAGGAGAGCCCCGACGGGCGCGGCTGGGGCATGGAGCGGTACATCTCCCGCTCGGACGCGGCCTGGTTCGGGTACCTCGGCGACGCCGAGGACTTCTACGAGAAGGGTCCCGGCTTCGCCGACAGCGACATCACCTACAAGATGGCCGGCGTCCTCCTGGACGACTTCTTCAAGCAGGTGGAGGCCGAGCGGGACGGCACCAGCGACCTCGGCGCCGAACTGCGCTTCACCCACGCCGAGGAGATCATCCCGCTGGCCGCGCTGATGGGCCTGCCCGGCAGCACCGAGCCGGCGACACCCGGGAAGCCGTACACCTACGCCGACAACCCCTGGCGCGGTGCCTCCGTGTCCCCCCTGGGTGCCAACATCCAGTGGGACGTCTTCCGGAACAACGGCGACGACTACCTGGTCCGCATGCTCTACAACGAGAAGGAGACGGCGTTCAAGGCGGGCTGCCGTCCCATCGCCAAGGGCAGCGCCTTCTACGACCTGGACGAACTGGAGCGGTGCTTCGGGCGCGACTGATCAACCCTGAGGCTGATCAGCGCTTCGCGGCGCACTCCGCACACGTGCCGAAGATCTCCACGGTGTGCGCCACGTTGACGTAGCCGTGTTCCGCCGCGATGGCCTCGGCCCACTTCTCCACCGCGGGGCCCTCGACCTCGACCGCCTTGCCGCAGCCGCGGCAGACGAGGTGGTGGTGGTGTTCGCCGGAGGAGCAGCGGCGGTAGACGGACTCGCCGTCGGAGGTGCGCAGGACGTCGACCTCACCGGCGTCGGCGAGGGACTGCAGGGTGCGGTAGACCGTCGTCAGGCCGACCGAGTCGCCCTTGTGCTTGAGCATGTCGTGCAGTTCCTGCGCGCTGCGGAACTCGTCGACCTCGTCGAGGGCCGCCGCCACGGCTGCGCGCTGCCGGGTGGAGCGGCCCTTCACGGGCGGTCCAGCGGTCGTCACCGTCGTCTCCTCACGTCTCGCGTCTGCCCGGGCCATTGTGCCAGCCCGGGCTGTGCGCGGTCAGACGCCGACCTCGTCGCCCGCCCCTCGCGTGGCCGGAATCGAGCACTCCGCGGGGTCGCCCGCGGGCTGTGCCGCGGCGGCCGCGCGGGCGCGTCGGCGGGCCAGCGGGGTGGCCAGGGCGGTGAGGACGACGAACGCCCCGATGGTCAGCAGGACGATCGTCGCACCGGGCGGAACGTCCTGGTAGAACGAGGTGACCGTGCCGCCGATCGACACGGTGACGCCGATGGCGACGGCGATCGCGAAGGTCGCGGCGAAGCTGCGGGTGAGCTGCTGCGCGGCGGCGACCGGTACGACCATGAGCGCGGAGACCAGGATCAGGCCGACCACCCGCATGGCGACGGTCACCGTGACCGCCGCCGTGACGGCGGTGAGCAGGTTCAGGGCGCGCACCGGCAGCCCGGTGACCCGCGCGAACTCCTCGTCCTGGCTGACCGCGAACAGCTGGCGGCGCAGTCCGAGGGTCACGGCGACCACGAACGCGGCGAGGATCATGATCGCGGTCACGTCCGAGGGGGCGACCGTCGACAGCGAGCCGAACAGGTACGACATCAGGTTGGCGTTGGAGCCGCCGGGAGCGATGTTCACGAACATCACGCCGCCGGCCATGCCGCCGTAGAAGAGCATCGCGAGAGCGATGTCTCCGCGGGTCCTGCCGTACCAGCGGATCAGTTCCATCAGCACCGAGCCGAGCGCGGCGACGGCCGTGGCCATCCACACCGGCGAGGCGTTCAGCAGGAAACCGAGGCCGACGCCGGTCATCGCCACGTGCCCGATGCCGTCGCCCATCAGGGGCTGGCGGCGCTGGACGAGGTAGATGCCGATCGCGGGCGCGGTGATGCCGACCAGGACGGCGGCGATGAGCGCCCGCTGCATGAAGGCGTAGTCGAGGAGGTCCATCAGCTCAGCAGTCCCGTGCGGAGAGGTTCGGTGCCCGCGGGTGCGTGCGGGTGTACGTGGTCGTGGCCGGGCAGGGCGTGCTGGCCGACCGCCTGCGGGGGCGGGCCGTCGTGCAGCACGCAGCCGTCGCGCAGGACGACCGCCCGGTCGATCAGGGGCTCCAGCGGGCCCAGTTCGTGCAGGACCAGCAGGACCGTCGTACCGGCCGCGACCTGCTCGCGGAGCGTGCGCGCGAGCACCTCCTGGCTGGCCAGGTCGACGCCCGCCATCGGCTCGTCCATGATCAGCAGCTGGGGCTCGGCGACCAGGGCGCGGGCGATCAGCACCCGCTGGTGCTGGCCGCCGGAGAGCGCGGTCACCGAGTCCTTGGCCCGGTCCGCCATGCCGACCAGCTCCAGGGCGCGCTGTACGGCCGCCCGGTCCGCCTTGCGGAAGACGCCGAAGCGGGTGCGGGCCAGGCGGCCCGAGGAGACGATCTCGGTCACCGTGGCCGGGACGCCGCCCGCGGCCGTGGTGCGCTGCGGCACGTACCCCACGCGCGCCCAGTCCCGGAAGCTGCTGCGCGGGGTGCCGAACAGCTCGATCGAGCCGCCGCTGACCGGCACCTGGCCGATGACGCTGCGCACCGCCGTCGACTTGCCGGAACCGTTCGCGCCGAGCAGCGCGACGACCTCGCCGCGGCGCACGGTGAGATCGATGCCGCGCAGGACCGGGCGCGAGCCGAGTTCCGCGCTCACCCCGCGCATGGCGATGACGGGCTCGCCCATGGTGTCGTCCTCCGTGCCGGTCACTTGGCGCCCAGGGCCTGCTGGAGGGCCTTGAGGTTGGCCTCCTGGACCGAGAAATAGTCGGTGCCCCGGGACTTCTTCGTGATGCCCTCGATCGGGTCGAGGACGTCCGTCCTCAGGCCCGCGTCACCCGCGACGGTCTTCGCGGTCTTGCCGCTGACGAGCGTCTCGTAGAAGACGGTGGTGACGCCGTCTGCCTTGGCCATCGTCTCCAGGTCCTTCACGCGCGCGGCGCTGGGCTCCGACTCGGGGTCGAGGCCGCTGATGGCCTCCTCGGTGAGGCCGTAGCGCTCGGCGAGGTAGCCGAAGGCGGCGTGCGTGGTGATGAAGACCTTGGTCCTCGTGTTCGCGAGGCCGTCCTTGAACCGCGTGTTCAGGTCGTCCAGCTTCTTGACCAGCGCCGCGGTGTTCTTCCGGTAGTCGGCCGCGTGGTCCGGGTCGGCCTTCTCGAAGGCCTTGCCGACGCCCTCGGCGACCTGGGCGTAGCGCACCGGGTCGAGCCAGAGGTGCGGGTCCTTGCCGCCGGACTCCTCGCCCTCGTGCGTGTCGTGCGCGGCCGCGTGGCCGCCGACCTCGTTGCCGTGCTCCTCCAGCGTGGTCAGCGAGGCCGCGTCGATCTTCGTCCGCACCGGGGACTGGGCCACCGCGGCGTCGACGGAGGGCTGGAGGTTCTTCAGGTACAGGACCGCGTCGGACTCCTCGAGACCGGCGATCTGCTGCGGGCTGATCTCCAGGTCGTGCGGTTCCTGGCCGGGGGTGGTCAGCGTGGTGACGTGGACGTGGCTGCCGCCGATCCGCTCGGCGAGGAAGGCCATCGGATAGAACGACGCGACGACGTCGAACTTGCTCGTGTTGCCCGCGGCGCTCGCGCCGGAGCAGGCGGAGAGGGTGGCGAGGCCGAGGGCGGTGACCGCGGTCGTCGCCACCGCGGGTATGAGCTGTCGTCGTACGTTCATGACAGTCATTTTCAACAAACATGGAAACCGTTGTCAACAAGGCTTGTGAGAGGCTCAAGGTGGGGGGCCGATTTGGCCGTGGGGGAGGCTGCGCCGGTAACCTGAATCATTCGCTGGAAGCATCTCGCTTCAACGCCCGTCGTCGTAATGAAGAGAGCACCGTGGCCGCCGACAAGATCGACACCATCGTCAGCCTGAGCAAGCGCCGTGGCTTCGTTTTCCCCTGCAGTGAGATCTACGGCGGACAGCGTGCCGCCTGGGACTACGGACCGCTGGGTGTCGAGCTCAAGGAGAACATCAAGCGCCAGTGGTGGCGCTACATGGTGACGTCGCGCGAGGACGTCGTCGGTATCGACTCGTCCGTCATCCTGGCCTCCGAGGTCTGGGTCGCCTCGGGCCACGTCGCCACCTTCACCGACCCGCTGACCGAGTGCACCTCGTGTCACAAGCGGTTCCGCGCCGACCACCTGGAAGAGGCGTACGAGGAGAAGAAGGGCCACGCCCCGGCGAACGGCCTGGCCGACATCAACTGCCCGAACTGCGGCAACAAGGGCCAGTTCACCGAGCCCAAGCAGTTCTCGGGTCTCCTCTCCACCCACCTCGGCCCGACCCAGGACTCCGGCTCCGTCGCCTACCTGCGTCCCGAGACCGCCCAGGGCATCTTCACCAACTTCGCCCAGGTGCACACCACTTCGCGCAAGAAGCCGCCGTTCGGCATCGCCCAGATGGGCAAGTCCTTCCGCAACGAGATCACGCCCGGCAACTTCATCTTCCGCACCCGCGAGTTCGAGCAGATGGAGATGGAGTTCTTCGTCAAGCCGGGCGAGGACGAGAAGTGGCAGGAATACTGGATGGAGCAGCGCTGGAACTGGTACACCGGCCTGGGTCTCCGTGAGGAGAACATGCGCTGGTACGAGCACCCGCAGGAGAAGCTCTCCCACTACTCCAAGCGCACCGCCGACATCGAGTACCGCTTCCAGTTCGGCGGCAGCGAGTGGGGCGAGCTGGAGGGCGTCGCCAACCGCACCGACTACGACCTCGGCGCCCACGCCAAGGCCTCCGGCCAGGACCTCTCCTACTTCGACCAGGAGGCCGGCGAGCGCTGGACTCCGTACGTCATCGAGCCCGCGGCCGGCGTCGGCCGCACGATGCTGGCCTTCCTGCTCGACGCCTACGTCGAGGACGAGGCGCCCAACGCCAAGGGCAAGATGGAGAAGCGCACCGTGCTGCGCCTGGACCACCGCCTGGCCCCGGTGAAGGCCGCGGTGCTCCCGCTGTCCCGCAACCCCGAGCTGTCCCCGAAGGCCAAGGGTCTCGCCCAGGCGCTGCGCCAGCACTGGAACATCGAGTTCGACGACGCCGGCGCCATCGGCCGCCGCTACCGTCGCCAGGACGAGATCGGTACGCCGTACTGCGTCACCGTCGACTTCGACACGCTCGAGGACAACGCGGTGACGGTCCGCGAGCGCGACACGATGAAGCAGGAGCGTGTCTCGCTGGACCAGATCGAGGGCTACCTCGCCAGCCGCCTGCTGGGCTGCTGACCCACAGCTCGTCCCGGTGCCGGGCCCCTGTCCACAGGGGCCCGGCACCGCTGTGTTTCACAGGTCCAGGTCCACGAACAGCGCCGCGTGGTCGGAGGCCGCGTTGCCCTTCGACGTGACGGTGTCGAAGGACTTGATGCCCTCCGCGAACAGGCCGCGGGTCTCCAGCCCGACGTGCTGCACCTCGGGCCACAGCGGCGGCGGGAGCAGCAGGTAGTCGAGCTTGTCGCGCTCGCTCTTGCAGTCCCCGTGGGTGCCGGGCAGCCCGCGATAGGCGTGGTGCGTCATCACGTCCCGCAGATCGGTTTCCCCCAGCTCCACGGCCGGCGCGCTGTTCGGCTCGTCGTTGAGGTCCCCGGCGACCACGACGTGCGGGGTACGCTCCAGCGCGGCGCGATAGATCTCCACGACCTGCCTCGCCTGGGCCAACCGCAGGTCCGGGTCGTCATGGGACTTGCTCTTGAGGTGATTGCCGAGGATCACGAGCGGCGTGCCGTCGAGCTGGATCTCGAACTCGGGGCAGTCACGGCTGAAGAGGCGCTGGTCGGGGCGTTCCGGGTGGGTGTCGAAGACGTGGGTCCGGACGGACGTGATCGGGTGCCGGCTGAAGATCCCGATGTCGATGCCGCGGGGGTCGTTGCCGTCGATCAGCAGGTTGTAGGGGTACGGCCGCCTGCCGAGCGCCCCCTGAAGGACCTGCGTGTTGAAACGCTCCAGGGCGAGCCGGTCCTCGACCTCCACGGTGAGCAGGATGTCGGCGTCGACCTCCGACACCACCCGCCCGGTGTTGCGCACCGTGTCCAGGTCCAGGTCGTCCTGTCCCAGTTCGGCCCAACCGGCCCATGCGGCACGGCCCTTGGCGGTGACCTCGACCGTGGTGTTCTTCCCCGACCCGGACGTCTTGAACAACCCGGAGCCCTTGCCCGGGCGAGACTGGTTGATGAAGATCAGCGGCGGGTCCTGCGGGTCGATGCCGAACGCCCGGTACTTCGTGATGAGCCGGGCGATCTCCGCCTTGTCGGCGTCCTGATACACCGGCAGGTCGAGGAGAGTGACCAACTTGGCGAAGTCACCGAGGACGTCCTCGCGATCGGCCGGGTTCGAGAGGCGGAAGGCCGTGGGCCGGCGGAAGAGGTTCTCCATGTTGAAGGTGGCGATACGGATGCTCATCGCGGGCCTCCCCGGCGGCGCATGAGCACCGCACGGCCGACGGCAGGCGCCGCCTGAGAGACTGCGCGCCGGCACTCCCATTCTCCGAGCCCCGCCGAACCGTGTCCAACGGAGCCGGTCCTTTCGAATTGGTCCTCCATGAAGGCCCGGGATTGGCTCTGTCCGGGGATCACCCGGGTCACCAGGGTGGCCTCATGAGCCTTGCCTTCCTGCTGACCACCCTGGTGGTCGTCGCCACCCCGGGTACCGGCGTCGTCTACACCCTCGCCGCCGCCCTGTCCCACGGCCGCCGGGCGAGCGTGGTCGCCGCGTTCGCCTGTGCGCTCGGGATCGTGCCGCACGTCCTCGCCACCGTCACCGGGCTCGCCGCGCTGCTGAACGCGAGCGCGGCCGCCTTCCAGATCCTCAAGTACGCCGGTGTGGCCTATCTGCTGTACATGGCGTGGGCGACGCTGCGGGACAAGGAGGCGATCGTCGTCGAACGGGACAGCGGGCCCCGGTCGGCGACGCAGGTGATCGTCAGGGGCGTGCTGATCAATCTGCTCAACCCCAAGCTGACGATCTTCTTCTTCGCCTTCCTGCCCCAGTTCGTCAGCCCCGACGAGCCGCACGCGCTCCCGCGCATGCTGGTCCTGAGCGGCGTCTTCATGCTGCTGACCTTCGTCGTCTTCGCCCTGTACGGGGTGCTGGCCGCCTCCGTGCGCCGTCACGTCACGTCCCGGCCCAGGGTCATGGCCTGGCTGCGACGGAGCTTCGCCGGGTCCTTCCTCGCACTCGGCGCCAAACTCGCCCTCACCGCCCGCTGAAAGGCGGCTGCCGGAGCTGATGGCGCAGCAGGGTCGTCAGCGGCCCTGAAGCGCCTTCACGTTGTCGCCGAAGGTCCAGTTCTTCGATCCGTCCCAGTTGATCGACCAGGTCATCAGGCCCTTGAGCGAACTGCCGTAGTGCTTCCAGGCCTGGGAGACCAGGGACGGTGACATGTAGCCGCCGCCCGCGCCCGACTGCGCCGGCAGGCCCGGCACCTGCTTGTCGTACGGCACCTTGACGGTCGTGCCCTGCACCACCAGGCCCTTGTCGAGGCAGTCGGTCTGGGCGGTGAAGCCCGCGACGGTGCCCGCCGAGTAGGAGTCGCCCGAGCAGCCGTACATGCTGCCGTTGTAGTACTGCATGTTCAGCCACCACAGCCGGCCGTTGTCCGCGTACTTCTTGATGATCGGCAGGTACGCGCCCCAGATCGAGCCGTAGGTGATGCTGCCGCCGGTGACATAGGCGGTCTCCGGGGCCATCGTCAGGCCGAAGTTGGACGGCATCCGGGCGAGAACGCCGTCGATGATGCGGATCAGGTTGGCCTGGGACGCGGACGGCTGGGCGATGTTCCCGCTGCCGACCAGACCGGTCTCGATGTCGATGTCGATGCCGTCGAAGTTGTACTTCTTCAGGATCGGGACGATGGTCGCCACGAACCGGTCGGCGACCGCGCTGGAGGAGAGGTCGATGCCGGCCGCCGCGCCGCCGATCGACAGCAGTATGGTCTGGCCGGACGCCTTGGCCGCGCACATCTCCGCGGGCGTGGCCACCTTCACGCCGCTGTCCATGCCGTCCTCCCACAGGGCCGTGCCGTCCGAACGGATCACCGGGAAGGCCGCGTTGACGACGTTGTAGCCGTGCGCGGGGATGCGGGAGTCGGTGATGGGGGTCCAACCGAAGGGCGGGTGGACGCCGTTGGCCGAGCCGTCCCAGTTCTCCCAGTAGCCCTGGAGCACCTTTCCGGCCGGGCGGGACTTCACGGCGCAGGTGTCGGCGGCCGAGGCGGTGGGAGCGG
This sequence comes from Streptomyces sp. NPDC001410, assembly GCF_042895235.1. Lineage (NCBI taxonomy): Bacteria > Bacillati > Actinomycetota > Actinomycetes > Kitasatosporales > Streptomycetaceae > Streptomyces > Streptomyces sp. NPDC001410. Next base: position 215,938 of record NZ_JBIAWE010000017.1, on the reverse strand, counting down.
CGGCGACCGCGAGGGGGGCGAGGACGGCCGTGGTGAGCGCTGCGGTGAGCAGCCTGAGCGTGCGGCGGAGCATGCGGATCCTCCCGGTGGGGGTGCGGTGAGGTGTCGTAGGCATGTCGGTGCGTCATGCGTGGGGGTGTGCTGTCCATGACAGTGCATGTGGTCCAGACCTCTCGTCAATAGGTCTGGACCAAGCTGGGGCCAACTGGCGATCCGGGGAGGGTCGGCGAGGGCTGACAAGTATGGACTGACAGATATTGAAATCTGTCATCTGTCATGGCAAGGTGGAGGGCATGACGATGCGAACCCGAACCCTCGGAACCACCGGCCCCCAGGTCTCCGCCCTCGGCCTCGGCTGCATGGGCATGTCCGCGCTGTACGGCGACGCCGACCGCGCGGAGTCCGTCGCGACCATCCACGCCGCCCTGGAGGCCGGCGTGACGCTGCTGGACACCGGCGACTTCTACGGCATGGGCCACAACGAGATGCTGATCGGCGAGGCCCTGCGCTCCGCGCCCGCCGCCCGGCGCGAGCAGGCACAGGTCAGCGTGAAGTTCGGCGCCCTGCGCGGCCCCGACGGCGACTGGACCGGCTACGACGGCCGCCCCGCCGCGGTGAAGAACTTCGCCGCCTACTCCCTGCAGCGCCTCGGCGTCGACCACATCGACGTCTACCGGATCGCCCGCCTCGACCCGGACGTGCCGATCGAGGAGACCGTCGGCGCCATCGCCGAACTGATCGAGCAGGGATACGTCCGACACGTCGGCCTGAGCGAGGTCGGCGCCGAGACCGTCCGGCGGGCCGCCGCCACCGCGCCGATCGCGGACCTGCAGATCGAGTACTCCCTCATCTCCCGCGGCATCGAGGCGTCGATCCTGCCGGTCACCCGTGAACTGGGCATCTCCGTCACCGCGTACGGAGTCCTCTCCCGCGGCCTGATCTCCGGCCACTTCCCCCGCGACCGGCAGCTGGCGGCGAACGACTTCCGCGCCTACTCGCCCCGTTTCCAGGGCGACAACCTCCAGCACAACCTGAACCTGGTCGACGCACTCCGCAAGATCGCCGAGCAGAAGGGCGTGACGGTCGCGCAGATCGCCATCGCCTGGGTGCTCTCCCGCGGCGAGGACATCGTGCCGCTGATCGGCGCCCGCACCCGCGAGCGGCTGAGCGAGTCGCTGGGCGCGCTGGACGTGACCCTGGACGAGGCCGACCTGACGGCGATCGAGCAGGCCGTACCGGCGGACGCCGCGGCCGGCGACCGCTACCCGGCCGCCGCCATGGCCCACCTCGACAGCGAGCGCTGACCATGGCGCCCGGTACGGTCTAGGCATGGCACCGCCCACCGAGACCCTGACCGCCGAGCGCATCCTCGCAGCGACCGAGGAGGTGCTGCGCCGGCACGGCCCGGCCAAGGCCACCGTGGTCGACGTGGCCCGCGCGCTCGGCGTCAGCCACGGCAGCGTCTACCGGCACTTCCGTACCAAGGCGGCGCTGCGCGAGGCGGTGACCAAGCGGTGGCTGGACCGGACGTCGGAGCAGCTCGCCGACATCGTCACCGCGGGCAGCACCCCCGAGCACCGGCTGCGGGCCTGGCTTGGGGCCTTGTTCGAGGCCAAGCGGCACAAGGCCGGCGACGACCCCGAACTGTTCGCCACCTACACGGTGCTGGCCGACGAGAACGGCATGGCGGTCGGCGAGCACATCACCGACCTGACGGGCCAGCTCACCCGGATCATCCAGGACGGTGTCGCCGTCGGCGTCTTCACCGCCCCCGATCCGGCCGCCGCCGCCCGCGCGGTCTTCCAGGCCACGGGCCGCTTCCACGACCCGTGCTACGCCCGTGAGTGGGAGCAGCCCGGGGTCGAGGAGGAGTTCACCGCGGTGGTGGATCTGCTGGTGCGGGGCCTGCGGCCCTAGCCTCAAGACGCTGGTCTGATCCTGCTGTCCCGCCCTTGCCCAGCGAGGATCCCGGCTCGTTCACCGTGCCCTGGCCGCTGCAGGGGGTCATCAGGGGCGGCACGGTGAATCCGTCGGCTGGTGCGTCCAGGTGCCGTCTGCCAGGGCTGCCACGACGTGTTGCTTAATGGCGGCACGCCGGGCACCGGAAACGAGTGACAGGGGGAGGAAGCCGTCGCGCTCCTCGTACGGGCGCAGCACGGCACGGATGAAGGCGTACTCGGACGGGTGCCGTTCCACCAGGAGCCGGCTGGCTTCCGCCTTGGCCTCGGTCAGGGCGATCACCTGCGGCTGTTCGCGCGCTCGCTCGCGCAGTGCCTGGGTGATCTGGCGGACGTACCGCTTGCACTCCAGGCGCCGCTGCTGGACCGCCGCGAGGAACCGGCGGGCGTTGAGCACCCCGGTCGCCTCCGCCGGGGGGAGCGCGTAGAAGTCGTCCGGGAGGGTTCCCAACGCGTGCGGAGTCTGGGCGCGAGCCGCTTTCACCGTCATCTCGCCCAGCTCCGCCAGGGCGCTCTCCCAGCGTCCCAGCAGTAGCGGATGCCGCAGCGCCGGGTTGCGTCCTTCCTGGTCCTTGGCGTCGTCGGCCGCGGCGAGTCTTGTGTGGGTGTCGGTAGCGGCGAGCAGGGCGTCGACGTCCGCGGTGCGCGGCGCAGTGAGCCGACCGCGTGCCCAGGCGTACTCGATCTGCTCGTACACGTCGCGGAACGAGGGGTCCTTGGGTACGTCGTCCACGTTCCGTCGAGCACGCTCCTGGTGCAGAAGCTCCGCGTATTCGTCCGGAAACGCGTTCCGTAGCCAGCCCTCGGCGGTCAGGCGGGAGCTCGTTCCGCTCTTGCGTTCCGTGCTGTTGTGGAAGTCGGTGCGGCGCAGCTTCTTGACCAGGACACCGGCCTCGTTGGTGCGGAGCCGCACGCGACGCAGTCGGCGCTCGGTGACCTCCAGACGCGGGTCGCCGGTATAGCGCATCCGTTCGGTGGCGACCTGGAGTTCTCCGCAGGCGCAGAGCAACGCGTCCTGCCAGTCCAGTCGCCATTCCGCCTTCCGCAGCAGTCGGCGGGTGCGCTGCGGAATGTAGCCATTGGTGGCTTCCGCGACGGCTGCGGTGACGAGGTTGTCGAAACGGTCGCTGATCAGTGTTTCGAGCTCGTCCGTCGGAAGGTGTTCGACATCGGCCAGTCGTAGCCGTTCCCCCATGCGCACCTGCTTTCGACCCGCTTCGCCGCCCCACGATGGCCGCGGTTGCCACCGTCCCCGGTCAGCCTAACGAGCTTCACCGGTAACGGTGTTGGAACCGCCCGCCGTGCTCCGCCAGAAGTCCCGCATCAGCGGCGTCAATGTCGGATCGGCCATCCCCACCTGGGTGAGGAGCAGCTTGACCGTGCCGGTGGCCGGGACTAGGTGGGCCGTGGTGCCGGTGACGTCGACCCAGCCGTAGCGGCCGAGCACGTTCCAGGGCTCGGCCGGGGTGACGTCGACCCGGCCGCCGTAGCCCCAGCCCTGACCCTGCAGGAAGAGGCGGCCGATCTCCCGCTGGCGCTGATGTGATTGCATGCGGCCCGCCGAGGTGGGCGACAGCAGGCGCCGGCCGTTCGCCTCGTCGGTGACCAGCAGCATGCGGGCGAAGGCCAGGCAGTCGTCGGCCGTCGAGACGAGGCCCCCACCGCCGGAAGTCATCGCCCGTGCCCGGTCCGTCAGCGGGGCGGCTGCCCGCTGCCCGCCGGGTCCACCGTCGCCTGATGGGCCTCGGCCAGATGTTCCTCCGCCTTCAGCCAGGGCAGGAACTGGGCGCTCTTGCGCCAGCCGCAGGTGTCGCATCTGATCGTGCGCTGCACACCCGTGCGCTGCACCCGGACCACGTGCTCCCGGCCGTGCTGGTCCCAGCGGCTGACCTTGCTCGTGCTGTTGTCCTGCGGCATGACGCCTCCCCGCGTCCGGCACACCTCGACGGCAGGAGTGTGCAGCAGGACCAACATCGACAGGGAGAGGTTCACGGCGAGTTGGCCAAGCTGTGTCCCGGCTCAGCCGACCGCGCGGGGCAGCCGCAGGGTCCGTCAACAGTGGATCGATTGGCCTGGGTTTTCTGGGTTTTCGCTGGTTCCACAGAAGCGTCGTACGGGGGTGCGTAACCCGGATGGAGGTTTGATCGTTGGTGTGATCGTCGGGTTGGTGCGGGGTGTGTAAGGGGGTGGGGTGTGCGGCGGAAGGTGGTGCTGGGCGAGGGGGAGGTGCAGCAGGTCGCGGCGGCCTGCGCCCGTGCCGTGCGTGGTGTGGATACGACGACTGGGGAGCAGCTGGACGAGGCGGCCTTGGTGACGCGGGCGGGCTGGCTGACCGGGCTCGTCGAGGCCTTGGTGGCGGCCGTGGTGCGCGAGCACTGGAACGGGGCCGATCTGGCCCAGCTCGCCTCCGGCGTCGACCCGGCGGGCGCATCGTTGCCGTCTCAGGGGTGGATGGCGTTGCGGCGTCTGGGCTGGACGGTGACCCTTCCGGAGGGCGTGTATGTGCCGGACCGGGTGGTGCGCATCGTGCAGGAGCAGGCGGGGCGGGTGCTGCGGTCGGCCTGGTGGCGGGCCGAGGTCACCGCCGCGCTGCTGGCTACCTGGCCCGCCGATCCCGCCCGGCGCACCGAGGCGGAGTGGCAGGCGCTGCGCGTCGTGCTGCCCGAGGGCGAGGTCGTGCCCGGTGCTGTACTGCTGGCCAGGACCCGGCAGATCGCCGCCTTCCAGGCCCGCCACCGGCGGCTGCCGGCGGGCCTGACCGAGTGTGAGCAGGCGCCGGGTGGGGGTGGGCAGGTGGTGCTCGCGGCGGTCGACAAGCAGCTCGCCACGCTTCAGCGCTGCCCTGAAGACCCGGCCCGCTACGCGGTGTTGAGCCTGCGGCTGCCGGTGCGGCCCGCTCCCGCCACCCGGGCCGACTGGCATCCGGTCCGGATACGGTTCCGGCTGCCACCCCACGTGCCTGCCCACGCGGTGCTGTGCCCGCCGACCCTGCGCATCCGCCAGGGCCGCCTCCTCCTCGATGTGCCCTACGCGCTCGCCGTGGCGAAACCGCAGCGGGCCGGACACCGCACCGCGGTGGCGTTCGACTGGGGCCTGAACACCCTGCTCACCGGCGGCACCCTCCGCCTGACCGACGAGACCCAGCCGCGGGTGCTGACCGACGCCCGCCCCGTGTTCTTCCGCGCGGCCGGGGTGCTGGCCAAGGCCGACCGGCTGCGCATCCTGGGCGAGCGCATCGGCGCCCGCATCGACCGCCTGCGCACTCTGATCGCCTCCCGCGAGGACCGCGGTGAGCGTCCCAGTCCGCACCTGGTGGCGAAACTCGCCCTCCTTGAGACCGAGCGGGACCGCATCGCCGCTCGCCGCACCCGGCTGAATGCGGCGCTCGCCAGGGCCGCCGCCCGCTTCATGACCGATACCGCGATCGCTGTCGGGGCGAGCGTCATCTACCTCGAGGACCTGCGGGACATGGAGGCGCGCGGCAAGGGCCGCACGCTGAACACCCGCCTGTCCCAGACCGTGCGCGGCGCGATCGTCACCCATCTGCGCCACCGGGCCGCCGCCCACGGCATCACGGTGGTCATCGTCCCGCCCCGGGGCACCTCGAAGTACTGCCCCCGGTGCCTGGGCGAATTCCGCCACCACAAGGCCCCCAACGACCGGGCGGCGGGCTGGGCCTGGGCGACCTGCCCGAACACCGCCTGCGGGTACAGCACCGGCCGCGACAACGCCGCCTGGCAGAGAATCGGCGCCCGCGGCCTGACCCACCAGCACAAGACCAGCCTCGACCGCACCAGCGGGACGTATCTGATCCGCACCGTGACCGAGGCCCTGGACCGGGAAAGCTGGGTCCAACTCCAGACCCGGGACCGCACCAAGAGCGGCCCCACGAACAGATGCCCTGTGCCCGGGAAGCGGCGCAAGGCCCCCGCCCCACCCGGCCACCATGCCTCCACGGCACGGCCGGGTGGACAGCGTCCGGCGGGGCGGACCCCCACGCACCCGACACACTCCAGCCAGGAGCGGAGAAGGCAGCAGGGACCGAACACGATCGGCACCCCCGCACGGCCACACCGGCCGGACGGGGCCAGACTCGGGGCAGGCTTCCACCGCCACGCCCACACCACCCCCATCCGGGGACGGCCGAGTCACCCTCCCGAGCGATCCCGAACACCCAGGATCACCCAGGAAACCCAAGCCGATCAGAGACGCTCCAGGCACCCGGGGCCAGCCCGCACCAAGACGAAGGAGTTCGTCAACCCGTACGTGGGCCACCTGACCTTGGAACACACGGATCTGTGGCTGGGGCCTGAGGTGGGGGCGAGGATGGTGACCTACTCCCCGAAGAACGAGGAGGCGCGACAGCGCCTGGAGAAGCTGTACGAGCTGGCACTGGGGAGTTAGGCGCGCTCCGAAGCCCCCACAACCTGCCGCACCTCAGCCGACTCCAGCATCTCGGCCGTACGCTCAGCAGTCCTACGGGCCCACCGCCCACTGCTCACCCACCCAAGGACAAGCACGGCCACCCCACACGCCGTCAGAATCCACCAGCCGGGCCGGGCCGCCGACACGAACGTGTCCTTGTACGGCGACGAGCCGACCCCCGCGGCGAGCACCGCTCCCACGATCGCCACGCCCAGCGTCTGCCCCAACTGCCTGCTGGTGGAGGCAACCGCAGCCGCGACCCCCGCCTGAGCCCGCGGCATGCCGGACACCGCCGTGTTCGTGATCGGCGCGTTCACGAACCCGAACCCGATCCCGAACAGCACATACCCGGCGAACAGCATGGCATCGGAGGTCTCCGCCTCGAACGCGGCGAACAGCACCCCGCTCGCGGTCATCGCGGCGCCGGCCACCAGCAACGGCACCCGCGGCCCCCGGCTGCCCACCAGCCGTCCGGACAGCGGCGCGCACAGGAACGTCGGCCCGGCCATCGGCAGCATCCACAGGCCCGCGTGCAGCGCGTCGAGGCCGCGCACGTTCTGCAGATACAGCGTGGACAGGAACAGGAAGCCGCCGAGCGCGGCGAAGGCGCTGATCGCGATCACGGTGGCCCCGCTGAACGGAGCGGAGCGGAAGAAGCGCAGGTCGATGAGGGGTTCGGCGCGCCGGGGCTCGTACCGGAGCAGTGCCAGCAGCGCGGCACAGGCCACCGCGGCGAAGGGGAGGACCGTGCCGAGCCCGGAGTCCGGTGCCTCGATGATCGCGTACGTCAGCGAGCCGAACAGGGCGATCACCAGCACCTGGCCGACCGGGTCGGGGCGGCGGGCCTTGGGCGCGCGGGACTCGGGGACGAAGCGCAGGGTGAGCAGCAGGGCCGCGAGGCCGACCGGGAGGTTGACCCAGAAGATCGAGCGCCAGCCGACCGACTCCACCAGCAGACCGCCGGCGAGGGGTCCGGCCGCCATGGAGATGCCGACCACGCCGCCCCAGACGCCTATCGCGCGGGCGCGTTCGCGTGCGTCGGTGAAGGTGTTGGTGATGATCGACATGGCGACCGGGTTGAGCATCGAGCCGCCGACCGCCTGGACCATGCGGAAGACGACCAGCAGTTCCAGGCTCGGCGCGAGCGAGCACAGCAGGGAGCCGATCGAGAAGACGACCAGGCCCGCCATGAACACCTTCCGGCGGCCGATCCGGTCGGCCGTGGAGCCCGCGAGCATCAGCAGCGAGGCCAGCACCAGCGTGTAGGCGTCGATCGTCCACTGCAGGCCGGAGGTGGGGGCGTCCAGGTCCCGCTGCAGCGAGGGCAGCGCCACGTTCAGGACGGTGTTGTCGAGGCTCACGATCAGCAGGCTCATGCAGCAGATCGCGAGGATGAGCAGACGTCGGCGGTGGCTCAGCTCCGGCATGCGGCCCATCGTACGCCGATTTCAATAGTGCGGCTAACTAATGACTGTTACATGATCTTTGCCGATACGCGACAATGGGGCAATGCCCACGCCCGAGTCGCCCTTGCAGATCGGCCCGCACATCGTGCAGCCGCCCGTTGTGCTGGCCCCCATGGCCGGCATCACCAACGCGCCCTTCCGCACCCTGTGCAGGGAGTTCAGCGGCGGCAAGGGCCTGTTCGTGAGCGAGATGATCACGACCCGGGCGCTGGTCGAGCGCAACGAGAAGACCATGCAGCTGATCCACTTCGACGCGAGTGAGAAGCCGCGCTCGATCCAGCTGTACGGCGTCGACCCGGCGACCGTCGGCAAGGCCGTCCGCATGATCGCGGAGGAGGACCTCGCCGACCACATCGACCTGAACTTCGGCTGCCCGGTCCCGAAGGTGACGCGCAAGGGCGGTGGCTCGGCTCTGCCGTACAAGCGGAACCTGCTGCGGGCCATCCTCCGCGAGGCCGTCACCGGCGCCGGGGACCTCCCCGTCACCATGAAGATGCGCAAGGGCATCGACGACGACCACATCACCTACCTCGACGCCGGCCGCATCGCCGTCGAGGAGGGGGTGACGGCGATCGCCCTGCACGGCCGCACGGCCGCCCAGCACTACGGCGGCACCGCCGACTGGGACGCCATCGCCCGCCTGAAGGAGCACGTCCCGGAGATCCCGGTGCTCGGCAACGGCGACATCTGGACGGCCGAGGACGCGCTGCGGATGGTGCGGGAGACGGGCTGCGACGGCGTGGTCGTCGGGCGGGGCTGTCTGGGCCGGCCCTGGCTCTTCTCCGACCTGGTGGCCGCGTTCGAAGGCCGTACGGAGGACATTGAGCGGCCCACCCTCCGCGAGGTGGCCGACATCATGGTCCGCCACGCCACCCTGCTCGGGGAGTGGATCGGCGACGAGGCGCGGGGCGTCATCGACTTCCGCAAGCACGTCGCCTGGTACCTGAAGGGCTTTGCGGTCGGCTCGGAGATGCGCAAGCGCCTCGCGATCACGTCCTCGCTGGAGGAGCTGCGGGCCGGCCTGGACGAGCTGGACCTCGAACAGCCCTGGCCGACCGGCGCGGACGGCCCCCGCGGCCGCACGTCCGGCAACAACCGAGTGGTGCTGCCGGACGGCTGGCTGAAGGACCCGTACGACTGCGCGGGCGTCAGCGAGGACGCCGAGCTGGACACCTCCGGAGGCTGATCAACCCCGCTTCGGGTGCGGGGTGGATCCGTACGCCGTCAGGAAGCGGTCGCGGAACGCGCTCATCTTCCAGACCGGGGCGCTGTGCGCGGGGCGCAGGCCGTCCGTCCAGCCCCAGCCGGCGATCTTGTCCAGGACCTTCGGGTCCTTGGCGACGATCGAGATCGGCACGTCACGGCTGGCGTGGTTGCCGCTGACCCGGGCGATCGGCTGGTGGTCGCCGAGGAAGACGAGCACGGTGTCGTCGGTGCCGTAGCGCTCCAGCCACTCGGTCAGCGCGGTCACCGAGTACTGGATCGACTTGCCGTACTCCTCGCGGGACTTGGTGGTGTCGGCGATGACGTCCGCCGGCTTGTTGCCCGCCGCCTGGATGCCCTTGAAGACCGAGCCGTCGCCCAACTGGTCCCAGCCGACCATCTTCGGGATCGGCGCCCACGGCTGGTGGCTGGAGGTCAGGATGATCTCCGACATCATCGGCTTGTCGTGCTTCTGGCCGTGCACCCGCTGCTGGAACTGCTCCAGCGCGTACTGGTCCGGCATGGTCGACCAGCTGAACTTCGGTCCCTTGTAGCCGAGTTCGAAGGCGTTGTAGACCTTGTCGAGGCCGTAGAAGCTCTGCTCCGGCCAGGCCTTCTGCACGCCCGGCATCACACCGACCGTGTTCCACGCGCCGGTCTTCTTGAAGGCCTTGGTGAGGCTGAGGTGGTCGCTCGCCATGACGGTCCGGTAGCGCTGCTGGTTGTTGATCCACAGTCCGGACAGCGTGGTGGAGTGGCCGAGCCAGCTGCTGCCGCCGTAGGTCGCCGAGGTCAGCCAGCCGCTCTTGGCGTGGTAGCCGGCCTTGGCGAGGGCCTTGGTGCGGGCGTCCAGGGTGCTGTCGACGCCGGGCGCCATGATCGGGTCCTCGACGGCGCTGCGGCCGTAGCTCTCGATGAACGTGAAGACCATGTCCTTGCCGCGCAGGTCGGGCACGAGCTGGGAGGGCGGGGTGTTGCCGAAGGCATCCACCTTGGCCACCTTCTGGAACTCCGCCTCGTCCCGCAGGGTGTCCGCCACCCGGCGGGCCTGGATCTTCACGGCGGTGGCGGTGCGGTCCGAGGCGATCGGCACGCCGGAGATCTGCAGGCCGAGCGAGGAGCAGGTGATCCAGACGACGCCCGCGATCAGCGTGCCGCGGGTCGCGGTGCCGGTGTGCCGGGCGAGGAGGTTGCTCAGCCGGACCGTGGACAGCGCGAGCAGCACGAACAGCAGCAGGATCACGGCGATCAGACCGGCGGTGGCGGCGAGGGTGGCCGTGCGGCCCAGCGAGTCCTCCAGGTACGACTGCGCGTCGCCGAGCAGGCTCCAGTCGAGGACGAGGTTGAAGCTGCGGCCGAGGTACTGGTTGAACCCCATGTCGAGCAGGTTCAGCACGGTCATCGCGCCGAGCGCGACCCCGGACACGGCGGCCAGCACGATCCGGGGCCGGCGGGGCAGAGCCAGCATCAGCGCGGCGCCGATGACGGCCTCTCCGGGTATGCGCAGGAACTTCTCGGGCCCGAGCCGGACGACGCTGTTGGGCATCACGAGCGCGGCGACGACGAGGAGCGTGGCCAGCACGTTGACGCTCACGGAGAGGACCTGGGCGGCGGTGGGGTGTGCCTCCCGCCAGCGCCGCGTCCGCGCGGACCAGGCCGCCCAACTGCGGCGGGTGGGGCGGGGGGTGCCGTTTTCGGTGGGTTCCTCAGCGGCTTCCGCGGTGGGTTCCTCGACGGGCTCCTTGGGCGCTTCCGCCAGGGTTTCCGCTGCGGTGGGCTCCTCGGCTATGGAGTCCGCGACCTCGACCACCGGTGCGGCCTCTTCGGAGCTGTCCTCCGCGGCCTCCGTGGTGCCGACGGCTTTCGCCGCCGGCCTTCGCTCCTCGTCCCGTTCGTCGTCCCGTTCGTCGAGGACAGCCTCGGCTCCCCCTGCCGTACCCGATGACTGGCGCGTGCTCGTGTGCTGAGGCAACCCGGAGGTCCTTCCGTGCGAGACCCGTGACGGAGTCGGCGGGCCACGCTGGGGAGGCTGGACAGGGCCGGGGAAACCCCGGCCCGCCTGGCCCGCCGTCATCCGGTACGGCCCGCCCGAGTCCGCTGTTCACGGCCCTCGGCAAACACCGGGCAAACGCCCGGTCAAAGTCCCTTCTCCTGCCGCGACTAGGCCCCTCCGACCGCCGTGAGCAGCGCGAGCGGTGCCGCCGCCGAGCGGGATTCGCGGATGCACGCGTGCGGGTAGGGGACCGGCTCGGGATGGGTGTCGCGGCCGTACCCCGCCAGCACCTCGGGCAGCCGGTGTCCGGCGGCCGTCGCCGCGTCGACCAGGGCGTGCGCCACCGTCCGGGCCTCGTCGTGCAGGCCGTAGCGGGCCAGGCCCAGCGTGATCAGCGCGTTGTCGTGCGGCCAGACCGAGCCCCGGTGGTAGGAGAGCGGGTGGTACGCCGGCTGGCCGGAGGCGAGGGTGCGGACGCCCCAGCCGGAGAAGAAGTCCGGTTCCAGCAGCCGCCGGCCGACGACCTCGCCGTACTCCTTGTCCAGCAGCCCCGACCACAGCAGATGCCCCGCGTCCGACGCCAGCGCGTCGACCTGGTGGCCCTCCCCGTCCAGCGCGAGTGCCGGGAAGGACCGATCCTCCATCCAGAAGTCCCGCTGGAAGCGGTCCCGGAGGTCGGCCGCCGCCTGTTCCAGCAGGGCGGCGTACGTCTCGTCGCCCCACACCGTGCGCGCCACCCACGCCGTGCGGCGCAGTGCGTCGTACGCGTAGCCCTGGGCGCCCGCCGCCATCACCGCGCCGGTGGGCCGGGTGCCGTCGGACCAGCAGATCGCGCCGGGGGAGTCCTTCCAGTTCTGGTTGGCGAGGCCGCCCTCGTCGGCGCGGTAGACGAGATAGCCGCGCGAGGTCAGCCCGCCGTGGTCCAGCATCCAGCCGATCGCCGCGCGGGCGTGCGGTTCGAGGCGGCGGGCCAGGACGGCGTCCCCGGTCTGTTCGACGTACGCCCCGAGCAGGATCAGGAACAGCGGGGTCGCGTCGACCGAGCCGTAGTACCGCCCGAACGGCACCTGCCCGAAGTGCGCCAGCTCGCCGTGCCGCACCTCGTGCACGATCTTGCCGGGCTGGGCGACCCTGGACACGCCGGTCCCGGTCGCCTGGGTGGCGGCCAGCGCGGGCAGCACGGCCGCGGCCAGCTGAGGGCGGTACTGCAGGGTGAACAGGGCGGTGAGCAGGGCGTCCCGGCCGAGCAGGGTGAGGAACCAGGGGGCGCCCGCCGCCGGGACGCGCAGCTCCTCGCCGTCCGGTCCGGTCGCCGGGACCTGCAGTGCGGCCAGGTCGGACAGGCCGCGGGCACAGGCCGCCGCCAGCTCCGGCCAGCCGGTCGGGAAGGCCACGCCCTCCACGAACCTCTCCTCCAGCGCGAGGACCTGCTCGTTCACGGAGGCGGGGGAGCGCGGCACGCGCAGGGCCCGCTTGTCGCCGTGCGGGCGGGCCATGACGCGCAGTATCAGCTCGGTCGTGCCGTGGGGTTCCAGGTCCAGGGTCCACACCAGGCGGCGGGCGCCGGTGCCGGTCTCCTCGACGGCGTCGGGCGCGGGGTCGGCCGTGATGGTCGTACAAGAGCGCCACTCCGCTCGCCGGTAGGCGAACTCGATGCCGTCGTCGAGGACGTGGCGGGAGCGTACGGCGCCGGCCTTGACGTAGGTGCGGTGGTCGGAGCGCAGCTCGAACTGGTCGGTGAAGTCGGCGTCGGCGGTGATGGCGAGCCGGACGGTGGTGGGCGTGGGGCGGTTGCTGGTCACCCGCAGGGACTCGACGAACGAGCTGTCGCCGACGGCCTGTTCACGGAAGAGGGTGTGTGCGGGCGGCTCCTGCCGGCCGCCGCGCGGCACCAGCACACACCGGGTCGTGTCGCCGTCCGTGACCGGCGTGAGCACCTCGGGCACCGCGCCGTCGACGGTGAGCTGCCAGCGGCTGAGGTGCCGGGCGTCCCGTACGAATAACCCGTCCGGGGCGCCGCCGCCCCGCACTCCGCTGATGTCGCCCCGGTCGCCCACGGCGGCGAACGTCGCCCCGTGCACGAGCAGATGATGCCGGTCCGTCATGCCCGGTCCCCTCCCTTGTCACTTCTGTCGAACGTGCCGGGGCCCGTGGGGGACACGCCGTGTCCCACGGGTCGGTGGAGCAGGTCGAGTGCGAGTGCGGCGGTCCAGCCGAAGCCGGTCGCGCCGCATGCCTCGCCGGTGTACGGGTCGACGTACTCGGCGAAGTCGGTGGCTCCGGCGAGGCTCAGCACCGCCTCCCGCAGCGCGTCGGCCCGCTCCCGGTCGCCGTGTGTGCGCAGCCCGCGCTCCAGCAGCCAGCTCGTGTTGAACCACGCCGGGCCGCGCCAGTACCGGTGCGGATCGAAGGCCTCGCCGAGGAGGTCGTAGCTCGGCACCAGCCTGGTGTCGCTGCCGAGCCCGAAGTGCGGGCCGCCGAGGGTACGGACGAGGGTCGCGACCAGATCGCGCGGAAGGCCGGGGAGGAGGAGCGGGACGAGGCCGGAGACGCTGCGCTCGGGAACCAGCCCGCCGCCCCGCAGGTCCCGGCACAGGAACATCCCGCTCGCCGGGTCCCACAGCCGGTCGACCAGGGCCGCCGTCAGCCGTTCGGCGCGCGCGTGGCGGGCGGTGCCGGGCGCGCCCAGTTCCCCGGCGATCCGGGCCAGCGCGTGCTCGGAGGCGATGAGGAGGGCGTTGAACGCCGGGTCCTCGACGGCGAACTCGCCCGCCCGTCGCCCACCACCGCCCTCGACCGAGGCCCTGCGGGCCGCCCCCCTGTCTGCCCCGTCGGCATACCCGGCGTCCCGGTAGTCCGTGGCCAGCCGCACGTACCGCCCGTAGTCCAGATCCGTCGGCCGGTCCTCGGCGGCGCCGTGGTCGAGGTCGGCGCGCCGGAAGGAGCGGGCCGGGGCCGGGGTGACGCGGGCCAGCGGAGCGTCCCAGCAGGGGCTGTTGTCCATGCCCTGTTCCCAGGGGTGCACGACGGACACCAGACCGCCCCCGCCCAGGTCCCGCCGGTGCAGCAGATACCGGTGCCAGGCGGCCAGCCGCGGATACACCCCCGCGAGGAAGCCGCGCGCCCGCGACAGGCCGGGGTCGGCGCAGTGCACCAGCCAGGCCGCCAGCGCGTGCACCGGTGGCTGCACGATGCCGGAGGTCTGTACGGTGCGCGGGGCGCCCGCAGCACGCCCCGCGGTCGAGGAGCGCCAGAAGTCGGGGCTCGGGAAGTACGCGTCGAGCGGTACAGAGGGGTTGAAGACGATGTGCGGGACGCGCCCGTCGCCCCACTGGGCCGCCAGCAGCGTCTCCAGCTCCGTCTGCGCCCGCAGCGGCGAGAGGTGCCTGAGGCCGATCGCGATGAACGCCGAGTCCCACGACCACTGGTGCGGATACAGGCTCCGGGAGGGCACGGTCGAGCTGCCCGTCCAGCTCGCCTCCAGCACCCCGGCCGCCCTGACATGCAGGGACGTGTACGCGGCGGGCGGATCGTATGCGATCTCGCGCTCCGTGACACGGGCAGTGAGCTGGGCAGTGCGATCCACTCGGGGCTCCCCGAAGATGTCCGGCCGACCTGGTTTGGTTGGTGCTACCGCAGGGTTACGTCTATTTAACACGCAAAACTCAATATGTAAGGCAAACTTGAGAAACACAAGGGGGTGCGCATGACCGGACGGCCCGGCAGGGCAGGCAAGAGTGGCAGTCAGGCCAGCGCCGGCGATCTGCTCGAACTGGTGCGCAGCGGACGAGCCGTGACCCGCGGCGCGCTCCAGCAGGCCACCGGACTCTCCCGCGCCACCGTCGGCCAGCGCCTCGACCGGCTGTTCCGGGCCGGCTGGCTGCGCGAGGGCGCCGGCGGCCCGGTCGACTCGCCGCTCGGCGGGCGCCCCTCCATCACCCTGGAGTTCGACGACGCCCACGCGGTCGTGCTCGCCGCCGACCTCGACACCCGGCACGCCCGGGCGGCCGTCCTCACCCTGACCGGCGAGATCCTCGCCGAACACTCCGGCACCCTGGTCGTCGAGGACGGACCCGAGGTCGTCCTGGGTGAACTCGGCCGCTGGTTCGGGGAGTTGCTGATCAAGGCGGGGCACCGGGCGGAGGAGGTGTGCGGCATAGGGCTCGCGGTGCCCGGGCCGGTGGACAGCGAGAGCGGCCGGGTGGTGCAGCCGCCGATCATGCCGGGCTGGGACGGCTACGACATACGGGGCCGCCTCTCCCGCGCCTTCACCGAGCACACCGGCGCCCCCGCGGTGCCGGTCCTGGTGGACAACGACGCCAACCTCATGGCCTACGGCGAACAGCGCACCGGATACCCCGACTGCTCGGCGTTCGTGCTGGTCAAGGTCTCCACGGGTATCGGCGCCGGAGTTGTGGTCGACGGCTCGATCTTCCGCGGCGTCGACGGCGGGGCAGGCGACATCGGGCACATCCGGGTGGGCGCCGAGGCGCTGTGCCGGTGCGGTTCGTACGGCTGTCTCGCCGCCGTCGCCAGCGGCGGCGCCGTGGCCCGGCGGCTGGCCGAGTCCGGGGTGCCGGCCGCGTCCGGCTCGGACGTACGGGACCTGCTGGCCTCCGGGCACCCGGAGGCGGCCGCGCTGGCCCGGGAGGCCGGGCGCCGGGTCGGGGACGTGCTGGCGACGGTCGTGACCCTGCTCAATCCGGGCGTCCTGATGATCGCCGGGGATCTGGCCGGAACCCCCTTCCTCACCGGTGTCCGGGAGCTGCTCTACCAGCGGGCGCTGCCCCGCTCCACGGCCCACCTGGACGTCGTGACGTCCCGGCTGGGTGAGCGGGCCGGGCTGCTGGGGGCCGGGGCGCTGGTCGTGGAGCATCTGTACGCGCCGGAGCGGGTGGAGGCGCGGCTTCTCGCGCTGGGCGTGTGACGTGTGCGTTTCGGTCTGTTTTCGGTCTCAGAAGCCGTCCGCATGGTGAAATCCGGTCTCCTGTGGCAGCGTGATTCTCGCCACCCTTGATAAGGGTTGCGCTCAGATGAGCGGATCATGGGCGACTGCACTTCTCCAAGGGGTGGCACTCGGTGCCACCCCTTGATCGTTCATCGATCGAAATCAGATGTGCTGTAGGTGCGCTCATCTGAGCGGAAAAGTGGCCCTGTGGGCCTGGTTGCCTTCAAGAAGTGAAAACATCAGCCGCGCTTAGCTTGTCAAGCTTTGACTTTCGATCCGCTGGCGGACGACTGGTTACAGGCCCATGACGCACAAGTGGACGTACCCAGACGCCTTTGATCTGGGTATGTTCCTGGCCGTCAGGGCAGCCACCGCGGCCTCAAGGAGTCGAGACCCGTGTCGGAAAACAAAGAACCCCACGTAGCGAAGTTCGTTTACGACTTCACCGAGGGCAACAAGGACCTCAAGGACCTCCTCGGCGGCAAGGGTGCCAACCTCGCCGAGATGACCAACCTGGGTCTTCCGGTCCCTCCCGGCTTCACCATCACCACGGAGGCCTGCAAGGTCTACCTGGAGAGCGGCGAGGAGCCCGCGGCACTGCGTGACGAGGTGAGTGCGCACCTCGACGCCCTTGAGCGGAACATGGGCAAGAAGCTCGGCCAGGCCGACAACCCTCTGCTGGTCTCCGTCCGCTCCGGCGCGAAGTTCTCCATGCCCGGCATGATGGACACCGTCCTGAACATCGGCCTCTCCGACAAGTCGGTGCAGGGCCTGGCCAAGCAGGCCGGCGACGACCGGTTCGCGTGGGACTCCTACCGCCGTCTCATCCAGATGTTCGGCAAGACCGTTCTCGGCGTCGACGGCGAGCTGTTCGAGGAGGCCCTCGAGGCGGCCAAGGCGGCCAAGAAGGTCACCGTGGACACGGACCTCGAAGCGGCCGACTGGAAGAAGCTGGTCACCAAGTTCAAGAAGATCGTCAAGGCCGAGGCCGGCCGGGACTTCCCGCAGGACCCGCGCGAGCAGATGGACCTCGCCATCGAGGCGGTCTTCAACTCGTGGAACACCGACCGCGCCAAACTGTACCGCCGCCAGGAGCGCATCCCCGGTGACCTGGGCACGGCCGTGAACGTCTGCTCCATGGTCTTCGGCAACCTCGGCCCCGACTCCGGCACCGGCGTCGCCTTCACCCGCGACCCCGCCTCCGGCCACCAGGGCGTCTACGGCGACTACCTCCAGAACGCCCAGGGTGAGGACGTGGTCGCGGGCATCCGCAACACGGTCCCGCTCGCGGAGCTGGAGTCGATCGACAAGAAGTCGTACGACCAGCTCATGCAGATCATGGAGACCCTGGAGAACCACTACAAGGATCTCTGCGACATCGAGTTCACCATCGAGCGCGGCCAGCTCTGGATGCTCCAGACCCGCGTGGGCAAGCGCACCGCCGGTGCCGCCTTCCGCATCGCCACCCAGCTGGTGGACCAGGGCCTGATCGACGAGACCGAGGCGCTCCAGCGCGTCACCGGCGCCCAGCTGGCGCAGCTGATGTTCCCGCGCTTCGACGAGCACGCCAAGGCGGAGCAGGTCGGCCGGGGCATCGCGGCCTCGCCGGGCGCCGCGGTCGGCAAGGCGGTCTTCGACTCGTACACCGCCGTGAAGTGGTCCCGCTCGGGCGAGAAGGTCATCCTGGTCCGCCGGGAGACCAACCCCGACGACCTCGACGGCATGATCGCGGCCGAGGGCATCCTGACCTCCCGCGGCGGCAAGACCTCCCACGCGGCCGTCGTCGCGCGAGGCATGGGCAAGACCTGTGTGTGTGGCGCCGAGGAGCTCGAGGTCGACACCAAGCGCCGCCGGATGACGGTCCCGGGCGGTCACGTCGTCGAGGAGGGCGACGTGATCTCCATCGACGGGTCGAGCGGCAAGGTGTACCTCGGTGAGGTCCCGGTGGTCCCGTCCCCCGTGGTGGAGTACTTCGAGGGCCGGATGCACCCGGGCGCCGACGACGCCGACGAGCTGGTCGAGGCCGTGCACCGCATGATGGCCTTCGCCGACCGCAAGCGCCGCCTGCGGGTGCGCGCCAACGCGGACAACGCCGAGGACGCGCTGCGCGCCCGTCGCTTCGGCGCCCAGGGCATCGGCCTGTGCCGCACCGAGCACATGTTCCTCGGTGAGCGCCGCGAGATGGTCGAGAAGCTGATCCTCGCGGACACCGAGGAAGTGCGCGAGGCCGCCCTGCAGGAGCTGCTGCCCCTGCAGAAGAAGGACTTCGTCGAGCTGTTCGAGGCGATGGACGGCCTGCCCGTGACCATCCGTCTCCTCGACCCGCCGCTGCACGAGTTCCTGCCCGACATCACGGAGCTGTCGGTCCGCGTGGCCCTGGCCGAGTCCCGCCAGGAGCCGCACGAGAACGACCTGCGCCTGCTCCAGGCGGTCCACCGCCTGCACGAGCAGAACCCGATGCTCGGCCTGCGCGGTGTCCGCCTCGGCCTGGTCATCCCCGGCCTGTTCACGATGCAGGTCCGCGCCATCGCCGAGGCCGCGGCCGCGCGCAAGAACGGCAAGGGCGACCCGCGCGCCGAGATCATGATCCCGCTCGTCGGCACGGTCCAGGAGCTGGAGATCGTCCGCGAGGAGGCGGACCAGGTCATCGCCGAGGTCGAGGCGGCCACCGGCACCCAGCTGAAGCTGGCGATCGGCACGATGATCGAGCTGCCGCGAGCGGCCCTCACGGCCGGCCAGATCGCGGAGGCGGCGGAGTTCTTCTCCTTCGGCACGAACGACCTGACCCAGACGGTGTGGGGCTTCAGCCGCGACGACGTGGAGGCCTCGTTCTTCACGGCCTACCTGGAGAAGGGCATCTTCGGCGTCAGCCCCTTCGAGACGATCGACAAGGACGGCGTCGGCTCCCTGGTGAAGGCGGCGGCGAAGGCGGGCCGCGAGACCCGTCCCGACCTGAAGCTCGGCGTCTGCGGCGAGCACGGCGGCGACCCCGAGTCGGTCCACTTCTTCCACGAGGTCGGCCTGGACTACGTCTCCTGCTCCCCGTTCCGCATCCCGGTCGCCCGCCTGGAGGCAGGCCGCGCGGCCACCCAGTCGGAGGGCAGCGACCACCGCTGACCTCCGCCGGAGGCCCGGCCCCAGCGCCCGGCCTCCCCAGACCCCGGAGCCGCCGTCGGTCCCCGACCCTCAGACCGATCGGCGGCGGCTCCGGCGCACGAAAGGAGGGGCGCCACCCTGTGCGGGGGTGGCGCCCCTCCGGCGTTTGCGAAGCAGCTTGCTAGGGTTTGCGGCTCGAACGGCCTGCAAGTCGGCGGCCCTTGGACTGTGGGGAGGGCTGGATGACGGTGAAGTTCGTGTACGAGAACCTGGCGGCGCAGGACCTGGATCGGCGCGGCCTGAGGCCCGAGACGGCGCCCACGGCCCTCCTCCTCGTGGACATCGAAGCCGACCTGACCATCCGGGACGAGGGCCGTGTGGTGATGGCGGAGGGGCTGTTCCCGGTGGCCGAGCTGGCGCGAAGCCTGGTGGGCTGGCTGCGGCGGCCGGCCGGTGAGCGTGGGGATTTCGAGTTCGACTCGATGTCCTACGCGGACGTGGGCGAGGTGCGGATCCTGGGGTCCGCCGAGGGATGGCGGGTCGGCTCCGTCTCCGAGCCGGACTCCTGGACCTCACCGGTCGGCTGGGAGGTCCTCGTCGCGGAGATCGAACGGTTCGTGACCGCAGTCCGCAAGGACGTCGTGGCGCCGGGCGCCGAGCCCGGCCTGATCCCCGAACTCTGAGACACGGCCCGTCGGGGCGGCACCCCGTGCGCGGGTGCCGCCCGTTTTCGCTGCCCGACGGCACTGTCAGAAGGTTCAGAAGGTGCCGTCGGTGTTGACCGGGCCGACCTGGAAGGTGTTGGAGCAGATGGTCCAGCGAGCCGGCACGAGGACCGCGGTGTGCGAGGCCGGCGGGTAGATCCGCAGGTAGGTGCCGGTGCGCAGGCAGGGCCCGCCGACGGGGCCGTTGGTGGTGCGGATGACCGCGAAGCCGGCGTGGGCGGGGGCGAGCGTCACCGTCGAGTAGGACTCGCCGGTGCGGGTGGCGGCGGGTCCTATCTGCCGGTGTGCGGTGTCCAGGGCACTGACGCCCGGGTAACCGCGCAGCGCGCACTTGGTGGTGCTGGTGTTGGTGAACCGGATGGTCCAGTAGAGAGAACCGGCCGCACCCTCCTTGCGGCCCATGGAGAGATAGAGATCGCTCGCGGAGCAGGTACGGACCCCGGCCGACGCCTGCGCCGCCGTCGAGGTCACGCCCCAGGCGGCTCCGCCGGCCGTGAGCCCGGCGAGCGCCGCGGTCAGCAGGGCGACCGTGCCGCGACGGGACAAGTGGTGAGAGAACAGAGACATGGCGCATCCGCCTCCATCGGGCGAATGGGTGGATGAAGGTCATTGTGTTGGATGCACCCTCGACCCAAAAAGTTGTGCCGTTCACCGGGGAAAGTCCCGCCTGGCCGGGGGCGGCTCCCGGGCGGTGGTGCCGCCTGGTCGGGGCTCACCATCCCTCGACGCCCTTTGCAAGACGCCGGTGCCACCAAGGCCCTGTCCGTGCCGCCAGCGGGTCGGGAAGGGTGAGGAGCAGGTAGCGGCGGTCCAGCGGTGTCAGCGTGCGTTGCAGTTCGGCTCGGGCGCGGGGAGGGAGTAGGGGCAGGATGTCGGCCAGGGCGTCACGGGCCTGGCGTACGTCGTCGAGGGCGCAGCCCGGGCAGCCGGCGCAGTAGGACTCGCGGGGGTAGCGGGGGCGGCGTCCCGGCGGGTGGAGAAACGCGCGGTAGCGGCGGAGGGCGGTCTCGGTCGCGCCGCGTGGGAACCAGAAGCCGGGGGAGAGGCGCTCTGCGCGGTGGATGGCGAGGCTGGTGCGGTGGGACAGGCCGGGTATGCGGGCCGGTGGGGGCTCTTTCCAGATGCGGGGGGACGGAGTGGTTCGGTGGGCGTCGCGCAGGGCGGCGGGCCGGTTACGCGGCATGGGCCTTTCGGGGTGTGGTCATGAACTCCATGATGCCTTGGGGGACTTTGTGACGTCACTGCGCGGATGTCACCCTCCACCCTCCCCCCCGCCTCATGCGGGCAACGCCGGTGCCTTCCGCTTGGGTCGGCCCTGTGTGCCCGAGTCGTGGTCAGGAGAGTGGGGCGGTGGTTCTGCGGACGGCAGGTGGACCACGGCGTCCAGCCCGCCCGTGGCCGCCGGGTGCAGAGTCACCTCTCCGCCGCCGGCCTGGGCGAGGCGTTGGACCAGTGAGAGTCCCAGGCCCGTACCGCCCTTGGGGGCGTCCGGGGCGCGCCAGAAGCGGTCGAAGGCCCGGGCGCGCTGCTCCGTCGGCATGCCCGGACCCTCGTCGGTGACGTGCAGGTCGACCCGGCACGGGCGGCTGTCGCGGAAGGGACGGCGGGCGGGGGTGTGGAGCCGTAGCTCCATGGTGACCGTGCTGCCGGCAGGAGAGGCGCGCAGGGCGTTGGACAGGAGGTTGTCCAGGATCTGTTCGACGGCCCCGGGCAGCGCGAGCACCGGACCCACGCTGCCGGCGAAGAGGACGAGCGAGACGTCCCCGCGTTCGAACAGCGGCGCCCAGGCCCGATGCCGCTCCGCGCAGACCGCGCCCACGTCGACCGGGCCCGGGGTGGCCGCGTCCTCCTCCAGGCGGGCCATCGCCAGCAGGCCCTCGACCAGTCGGGCCAGCCGGTCGGTCTCGGTGACGGCGGCGGCGAGGCCGGGCCGGGCACGCCGGGTGATGTCGGGCTCCAGGCTCTCCAGCCTGAGGCGCAGGGCCGAGAGCGGGGTCTTCAGCTGGTGCGAGGCCTCGCCGGCGAAGGCACGCTGGGAGGCCAGCAGGTGTTCCAGGCGGGCGGCGGTGCCGTTGAAGGCGATGGCCAGGCTGCGGACCTCCGGCGGCCCCGAGGTGACCTGCACGAAGGCGGGCCGGGAGCCGTCGGCCAGCCGGTGCGTGGCCTCCTCCAGCCGGCGGATCGGGCGGCCCGCCCAGCGTGCGAACGCGAACGCCACCGCCACGACGCCGGTGAGGACCGCGAGGCCGGCCAGGCCCAGCCCCAGCCAGACCCGGTGGACGCGTCCGTGCACCTGCTGCGTCGGCAGCGTGATCCGTACCGCGCCCTGCGCCCGCTCCGGGTGCCCGACCGGGGCCGCCACGGACAGCCGGCGTACCCCGCCGATCGTGGACGTGCGCACATCGGTGGCGGCCCGGCCGCTCAGCGCCGCGACGACCTCGGGACGGGACGGGAGGGAGCGTTCCTCCGTGTCCGACAGGCGGTGCGAGGCGGCCAGCAGAGTGCCGTCCGCGTCCAGGACGACCACCTGTCCACCGGTGCGCTCGGCGCAGTGCACGGCTCGCGCGACGAGCGCGTCCTGGCGCCCGGCGGCGAGGGACAGCTCGGCGTACGAGGCCACCGAAGCCGCCTCGTCGTTGGCGGAGGTGACGATCCGCTCCCTCTCGGCCCGTGAGTAGAGGAACCCCAGCGGGACCTCCAGGCCCAGCAGGACGAGGGCGGCGAGGCTGAGGTAGCTCAGCAGCAGACGGCGGGTCATGAGGCGGCGTCGCCGGCGGGGCCGAAGGGCCCGGTCCGGGGAGGTCCTGGGCTGCGTACCGCGAGCCTGAAGCCGACACCGCGCAGCGTCTGGATCCATGCTGGATCGCCCAACTTCCGGCGCAGGGTGGCGACATGCACGTCCAGGGTCTTGGTCGGGCCGTCGTAGTGCTCGTCCCAGACCCGGGCGAGGATCTGCTGCCGCGAGTAGACCGCGCCGGGGTCTTCGGAGAGCAGCGCCAGCAGCTCGAACTCCTTCGGTGTGAGCGTGACCGGTATCTCGCCCACCCACACCTGCCGCGTCCTGCGGTCCACGACGAGGGGCCCGGGCTCGGGACCGTCCAACTCGCTCTCGTGCGGCGGCTCCTGCGGGTACGGCTCGGTCGGCGCCCGTTGGCCCCGCCGGTGCACGGCCCGGATGCGGGCGACCAACTCCCGTACGCTGAACGGCTTCGCCAGGTAGTCGTCGGCACCCAGCTCCAGGCCCAGTACGCGGTCGGCCTCCTCGCCCCGCGCGCTGAGGATGATGACGGGCACGTCGGAGGCCCGGCGAATGCCACGGCAGACGTCTATCCCGTCCATGTCGGGCAGACCGAGGTCCAGCAGGACGACATCGCCGTACGGCCCTCTCAACCCGTCGGTACCGGTGGTCACATGATGAACCGTCAGCCCGAAGTGCCGCAGTCCGTCGGCGAGCGGTTCGGCGATCGTCTCGTCGTCCTCGATGAGCAGCACTCGTACGCCCATGGCGTCCTGTCTCTCCATGAAGTCCGGACAACACGAATCCACGTGCTGTGGGGATCGACACGCTACAAGAGAATGCACACCGGTGGGCAGCTGATCCGAGGTTGTGAAATGACACTCAGAAACCGCTTGTATTCAGCGGGTTGTGTGGTATCGACGATGGGTCGGGGGGAAATATATGAGAAACCTGGTGCTGGTTTAGTGTTCGCTTAACCTTCCTCTGTGTATCGCCTCCCTAGGGTCGTAAGACCTGGTCGGAACCAGTGTCAGGAGGCATGGTGAAGGAATTGCTGGACCGCGCCCGGTCGTTCAAGCGCCGGGTCGACTTCGAGGGCGACGAATACCGGAAACTGACCGTCGGGCAATTCCCTGAAGCGCTGTTCATTACCTGCTCGGACTCACGGGTGATTCCCGCGTTGATCACCGGGGCGCGCCCGGGAGAGATATTCGAGCTGCGGAATGCGGGCAACATCGTGCCGCCGCACGACGCGTACGGAGCCGCCTCCGGGGAGGCCGCCACCATCGAGTACGCGCTCGAGGTGCTGGGTGTTCAGGACATCGTGGTGTGTGGTCATTCCCACTGCGGCGCCATGGGCGCGCTGAAGTACGGCGCCGACCTGTCCGGGCTGCCCCGGGTGGACGCCTGGCTCGACCTAGCCCGGCCCGCGCTCACCTCCGTCCTCGGCGAGCGGGGCGAGGACCCGGCCCTGCGGGAGGTCGTACAGCTCAACGTCCGCAACCAGCTCGACGTGCTGCGCGAGTACCCGGTCGCCCGGCAGACGATCGGGGCAGGGCGACTGCGGCTGCACGGCTGGTACTACGAGATCGACACCGGCAGGATCCACGAGCTGGACGAGGACGGCCGGTTCCGGGTGCACGGCTCATGAGCGGGGCGCACGCACGCCACGCGGCAGGCCCCCGCAAGGCGTCCCCGAGCACCCGTCAGGGCTCCGGCGCGGACCTCGCGACGGAGATCACCGCCTCGCTTGTCGTGTTCCTGGTCGCGCTGCCCCTGTGCATCGGGGTGGCCGTGGCCTCCGGGGTGCCGGCCGAGCTGGGGATCATCTCCGGGGTGATCGGCGGGCTGGTGGTCGGCGCGGTGCGGGGCAGCACGCTCCAGGTCAGCGGCCCGGCGGCCGGCCTCGCCGCCCTTGTCGCTCAGACCGTGGCGGAGCGCGGCGTCGCCGTACTCGGCGTGATCGTCCTCTTCTCCGGCCTCCTGCAGATGGTGCTCGGGCTGGTGCGGCTCGGCCGGATGTTCCAGGCGATCTCCCTCGCCGTCGTCCAGGGCATGCTCGCGGGCATCGGACTGCCGCTGATGTTCAGCCAGGTGTATCCGATGTCCGACGCCAAGGCCCCCGGCAAGCCGCTCGCCAACATGTCGGGAGTACCGGGCCTGGTCGCCGACACCGCGGCGGACCCGCAGGCGCTGATCGCGGCCGGGCTCGGCGTCGTCACGATCGTGCTCGGCTTCCTGTGGAAGAAGGCCCCGGGCCCGGTGAAGAAGATCCCGGCCGCGCTCGTCGCCGTCGGCATCGGCATGGCGGTCGCCGCGCTGCCCGGCGTGCACGTGAAGACCCTCAGAGTCGGCAGCCTGGCGGATTCCGTCACCGTCCCGGGACCGGAGCAGTTCGCGGGACTCGCCGACGCCGGGATCATCACCGCGATCCTCACCTTCACGGTCATCGCCTCGGCGGAGAGCCTGTTCACCGCGGCCGCCGTGGACCGCATGCACACCGGCCCGCGCACCCTCTACAACGCCGAACTCATCGCCCAGGGCGCCGGAAACACGATCGCCGGCCTCCTCGGGGCGCTGCCCATCACAGCGGTCGTGGCCCGTAGCTCGGCGAACGTACAGGCCGGGGCGAAGACCCGCCTCTCCCGCACCCTGCACGGTCTGTGGCTGCTCGCCTTCGCCCTGCTGCTGCCTCAGGTCCTCGCGCTGATCCCGATCTCGGTGCTCGCCGGGGTGCTCGTGCACAGCGGCTGGAAGCTGTTCGCGCCCGAGGAGTTCCCGAAGATGTGGCGCCAGGACCGGGGCGAGTTCGCGGTCATGACGCTGACGACCGTCGTCATCGTGGCCACCGCACTGCTGGAGGGGGTCCTCGTCGGCCTCGCCGCCGGGGTGGTCCTGGCCGCGCTGCGCATGTCCCAGGCCGTCGTACGGCACCACGTCGAGGACGACACCGCGAAGGTCGTCGTGGCGGGCAACGCCACCTTCCTGCGGCTGCCGCGCCTGATCGACGCCCTGGAACAGGCCGCGGCCTCGGGGCGTCCCCGCATCCGCCTCGACCTGCTCGGGGTCACCCACCTGGACCACGCGTGCCGCACCCAGATCGACGAGTTCGTGGCGCAGCAGCGGGGGGCGGGCCTGAGGGTGGAACTGCTGATGCCGGATGCGACGGGGCCGGCGGCCGGGGGGCCGTCACCCGGCACGGAGCCCGTGGCGGCGCCCGCGGCGGAGTCGGCACCGGTACCAGGACCCACGGCCGAGTGGTTCTACCTGGACACACAGCCCGTGCCGAGCATGCCCGAGGCGCGGCCGCCCCTGCGCTGAAGCCGCGACTTTCCCGGAGTGTGGTCACGGCGGCCGCCGGGCCGGGCGTGACAATGCTGGCGACGGTGCTTTCACGGCGCCCCGATGCGGAAGGACTCGCCCCATGCCCGGCTGGACCGTGACCGACATCCCTGACCAGACCGGCCGCCTGGCCATCGTCACCGGCGCCAACAGTGGCCTCGGCTACGTCACCGCGCGGGAGCTGGCCCGCAAGGGGGCCCGGGTCGTGCTCGCGTGCCGGAGCGAGGCGCGGGGGCGTGACGCCGGGGAGCGGATCGTGGCGGAGGTGCCGGGGGCCGAGGTCGAGGTGGAGCGGCTGGATCTCGGGGATCTGGCGTCGGTGCGGGACTTCGCGGACCGGGTGCCGTACGAGCGGATCGACCTGCTCGTCAACAACGCGGGTGTGATGGCGTCGCCGTACGGGACGACCGCGGACGGGTTCGAGACGCAGTTCGGGGTCAATCATCTCGGGCACTTCGCCCTCACCGGGCTGCTGTTGCCCGCCCTGCTCGCCACCCCGGGTGCCCGCGTCGTGACCGTCTCCAGCATGATGCACGCCCTCGCCAACATCGACATCCGCGACCTCAACAGCGAGCGTCGGTACCGGCGTTGGATCGCCTACGCCCGGTCCAAGACCGCGAACCTCCTGTTCACGCACGAGTTGGCGTGGCGGCTGACCAGACAGCACGCCGACCTCGTCGCGGCCACCGCCCATCCGGGTTACGCCGCCACCAACCTCCAGACCGCCGGGCCGCGCGCCGAGGGGCGCAGGGGTGCCGAGCGGGCCATGGAGATCGGCAACCGCATCTTCGCCCAGCCGGCGGAGGCGGGAGCGCTGCCCACGCTGTACGCGGCGACCGCGCCCGGCGTACGACCGGACGCCTTCTTCGGGCCCTCGTTCGCGAACTGGCGGGGTGCGCCCGCGCCGTCCTGGCGGGCGCCCTGGACGCTCAACGACGAGGTGGCGAGCATGCTCTGGGACGCCTCGGTGCAGCTGACAGGCGTGGAATTCGGCGCTCTCAAGGCGTGAACACACCGCCGCAACACCCCCCCTCGTAATCCCGGCGCATGGTTGATCGTTGGGCCGTGCAACGACGACCGACGTCAGGGGGCACACGATGAGGAGCATCAGCCGGAGGACGCTGCTGGCGGTGGGTGCGGGCGCCGGGCTGCTCACGGCGTGCGGGTCCGACACCGGGCGCGGGGGCGGCTCGGGGCCGACGCTGTCGCAGTGGTACCACCAGTACGGCGAGACAGGCACCCAACAGGCCGTGCAGCGGTACGCCGCCGCATACAAGCAGGCCGACGTCGGCGTGCAGTGGCGGCCGGGCGATCCTTCGCACGCTCCCCCACGTACTGGCTGGTGGTCGTGCCGAACGCGCGGCCGGTGTTCGCCGCCGTCGGGACCATCGTGTTCCTCGGCGCGTGGAACTCCTTCCTGTGGCCGCTGGTCATCGGGCAGGACCAGAGCGCCTGGACCGTGCAGGTGGCGCTGTCCTCCTTCACGACGTCCCAGGTGATCAGGCTGCACGAACTGTTCGTGGCCGCCGCCGTGTCGATCCTGCCGCTGCTGGCGGTGTTCCTGTGCTTGCAGCGGTGGATCGTGGCGGGGGCCGAACGGTCGGGGATCGACTAGGTCCGTAGAGTTCCCGGCATGCGTTGCTGGATATGCGGCTCGGACCGGCTGAGTCCGGTCGGGGAACTCACCTCGGGTGAGCGATGGAACGAACGCCTTCAGCTCAGGTTCCGCCGCCCGGGAATCCTGAAACCCCGGCCGACGTTCGGCGCCGGACTCGCGCGGGCCTGCCGGGACTGCGGAGCCCTGTTTCCGTTCCTCGACGAGTACGCCCGGCAGGAACTGGACGCGGTGGCCGATGACCTGACCGATGTCGAGGGGGCCCAGGCGCGCCACTACCGGGGGTCCGACGGCTCCGGCCCGTGAACCCGGGTGCTCACAGCGAGCCGCCGCTGTCCACCACCAGGTCGGTGCCGACGACCGAGGCCGCGTCGTCGGAGGCCAGGTAGAGGACGGCTGCGGCGACCTCCTCGGTGGCGGAGATCCGGCCGAGCGGGAGGGTGGCCTTCGCGCGCTCGGTGCGGTCGGCGTCCGTCTCGCCGGGGCGCAGCGACATCGAGGTGGCGGTGGCGCCTCACGATCGCGCCGCGCCGGTATCTGGGCCTGAGGACCCAGTGGGTGAGCGCGGTGCGGACGAGGCTACGGCCCTTACCGATGTCATGATTTCGCTCTCATCAGCATGACATAGGACCTATGATCGAGCTTGTGAAGATCGTGAAGCAGATCAAACTGATGCCGGATGCCGCGCAGGCACCGGCATTTGAGCGCACCCTGCCCGCGATCAACGATGCGGCCAACTGGGCGTCCCAGATGGCGTTCGAGCACTTCGGCCTCAAAGGAAGCGTCCGTGAGCTGCGGAAGTTGTGTTACGGCGAACTCAAGGCCCGGGGCTTCGGGGCGCAAGCCGCTCAACACATCATCAAGCGCGTGGCCGATGCCTATACGGCGCTGCGAGCGAACATCCGGGCTGGAAACCTGGGGCCAGAGAAGTCCAAGCGGCGCCGCAAGGCGGAGTCCAAGCCGATCGTCTTCCGTCCGCACGCCGCGCACACGTACGACGACCGCTGTCTGTCGTGGAACTACGATGCGCAGACCATGAGCATCTGGACTTTGGACGGCAGGGTCAGGAACATCCGCTTCGCCTGTTCCCCGGAAGTGCTCAAGGAGCTTGCCGAGCACCGCCAAGGAGAGTCCGACCTGGTGTTCCGGGACGGCAAGTGGTTCCTGACAGCCACGTGCGAGGTGCCCGAGCCCGAGGTGTTCGAGCCGAAGGACTTCATCGGCGTGGACCGGGGCATCGTCAACCTTGCCACCACCAGCGACGGGGACAACCACCAGGGCAGGCGCCTGGGCCGCTACCGGCGCTGGCAGGCTCGCAAGCGGGCCGAACTCCAGGCCAAGCAGACTCGCTCGGCCAAGCAACTCCTCAAGAAGCGGGCGAGGAAGGAAGCCCGCCACGCCACCCACGTCAACCACAAGGTGGCCAAGGAAGTCGTTGCTGTCGCCCAACGCACCGCGCGCGGGATCGCCCTGGAAGAACTCCAGGGCATCCGCGAGCGGGTCACGGTTCCCCGCGACCAGCGAGCACGACTCTCTTCATGGCCCTTCCACCAACTCGGCGCATTCATCGCCTACAAGGCGAAGCGTGCCGGTGTGCCGTTCATCGAGGTTGACCCGGCCTACACCTCGCAGCGCTGCCCACGCTGCAGCCACACCGAGCGGGGCAACCGCCCCACTCGGGACCACTTCCACTGTCGTCGGTGCGGCCTCGCTGGGCCGGCTGATGTCGTCGCCGGGGTCAACGTGCGCACCCGCGCACGCTCGGCGTGGGTATTCGTCAACATGCCCGATTCGGTCCCGGCGATATAGCCGGGACCGGTAGATGTGACCCGTGACCGCCCTGTCGTAGGGGGCAGTCAGGAGCATAAGCGGAGCCCTATCCGGAGTGAGTCGACAAGCTCAGTCCTTTGGGGCCGAGTCGTTGACATACAGCTCGTGCTTACTGCCGACGACGTCGCCTTTTAAGCGCTTCGCGTCTCATACGCCGCCACCCGCACCGACTCGTCGTCCAGGCACTGCCCGGTCTCCAGGTCGAAGCGCTGCTTCAGCAGCGGCGAGGCGACGAACGGGCGGCCCTGGTGGGTTCCGGTCAGGCCGCGGGAGAGGACCGCCGCGCCACCGAAGGGGTCGCGGTTGTCGATGGCGTAAAGCTGGTCGGCGCGGTCGCGAAAGACGGCCACCTGGCGGCCGTCCGGCAGCAGGGCCGCAACGCCCCGGCCGGGCACCAGCCGGTGCAGGTCGCAGACCGTGAACCAGCCGTTCTCCAGTCGCAGTTGAACCTTCAGGTCGGTCGTCTCGGGTGCCAGGGTCATCGCTGGGCGCTTCCTTCCAGGGGGCGGTGGCCGATGGTCAGCAGCGGCAGGTCGGGCTTGATCTGGTCGCGCTCGGGCACGAAGCCGACGACCGGGTCGGGGGTGTCCGGCGCGTTGACGAAGGACACGAACCGGGCGAGCTTTTCCGGGTCGTTGATGGTGGTCGCCCACTCGTCGGCGTAGTGGGCCACGTGGTCCGCCATCAGGGACTCCAGCTCCTCGCAGATGCCGAGGGAGTCCTCCACGACCACGTCGCGCACGTGGTCCAGGCCGCCGGGGATCCGCTCCAGCCAGGTCGAGGTGCGCTCCAGGCGGTCGGCGGTGCGGATGTAGAACATCAGGAACCGGTCGATCAGGCGGACCAGTTCGGCGTCGGACAGGTCCTGCGCGAGCAGGTCCGCGTGGCGCGGGGTGGCGCCGCCGTTACCGCCGACGTACAGGTTCCAGCCGTTGGAGGTGGCGATCACGCCGAAGTCCTTCGACTGGGCCTCCGCGCACTCGCGGGCGCAGCCGGAGACCGCCGACTTGAGCTTGTGCGGGGAGCGCAGGCCCCGGTAGCGCAGCTCCAGGTCGATAGCCATGCGGACCGAGTCCTGGACGCCATAGCGGCACCAGGTCTGCCCGACGCAGGACTTCACCGTGCGCAGCGCCTTGCCGTAGGCGTGGCCGGACTCGAAGCCGGCGTCCACCAGGCGGGTCCAGATCAGCGGGAGCTGCTCGACCCGCGCGCCGAACATGTCGATCCGCTGACCGCCGGTGATCTTCGTGTAGAGGCCGAAGTCGCGGGCGATCTCACCGATCACGATCAGGCCCTCGGGGGTGATCTCACCGCCGGGGATACGCGGGACGACCGAGTACGAGCCGTTCTTCTGCAGGTTGGCGAGGAAGTGGTCGTTGCTGTCCTGAAGGGCCGCCTGCTCACCGTCCAGGACGTAGCCGCTCACGCCGATCGTCGGTGCGAGGGAGGCGATGATCGAGCCCACCGCCGGCTTGCAGATCTCGCAGCCGTCGCCGCCCCGGGCGTCCTCGCGGCCGTAACGGTCGAGCAGGTCCTGGTACGTGTTGATACGGAGCGCGAGGACGATCTCGTACAGCTCCTCGCGGGTCTGGGAGAAGCAGCCGCACAGGCCCTTGTCGACCTCGACGCCGGAGGCCTCCAGTTCGGCGGTGACCAGCTGGCCGAGCACCTTGACGCAACTGCCGCAGCCCGTACCGGCCTTGGTGCACTTCTTCACCTCGGGCACGGTCGTGCACCGGTGGTCGCTGACCGCGCCGCGGATCGTGCCCTTGGAGACGTTGTGGCAGGAGCAGATGATCGCCTCGTCCGGCAGTGCGGACGGACCGAGCTGGGCCCCCGAGCCCGCTCCGGCGGGCAGGACGAGCGACTCGGGGGAGATGGGTGGGACGGAGCCGGTCAGGGCGCGCAGGGTGCCGTAGGCGTCCGCGTCGCCGACCAGGATGCCGCCCAGCAGCGTGCCGTCGCGGCCGATGACCAGCTTCTTGTAGAGGCCCGCGCGGGAGTCGGAGTAGACGACGTCCAGGCAGTCCTCGGTGGTGCCGTGCGCGTCGCCGAAGGAGGCCACGTCCACGCCGAGCAGCTTCAGCTTGGTGGAGAGATCGGCGCCGGTGAAGGACGCTTCATCGGCGGCGATCGTGGCCGCCGCGGTCTCCGCCTGGTCGTAGCCCGGCGCGACCAGGCCGTACACCCGGCCGTCCGCCGCCTGCGCGCACTCGCCGATCGCGAACACGTGCGGATCGGCGACGGTACGGCACTGCTCGTCGACCGTGATGCCGCCGCGCTCGCCGACGGTCAGGCCGCACTCGCGGGCCAGCTGGTCGCGGGGGCGGACACCCGCGCTGAACACCACCAGGTCGGTGGCCAGCTCGGAGCCGTCGGACAGCTTCATGCCGGTGACGGCACCGGCCTCGTCGACCACGATCTCCTGGGTGCCCACGCCCGTGTGGACGGTCAGGCCCATGTCCTCGATGGTGCGCAGGAGAGCCGCGCCGCCGCCCTCGTCGACCTGCACCGGCATCAGGCGGGGCGCGAACTCCACGATGTGGGAGGTGAGTCCGAGACCCTTGAGCGCGCCGGCCGCCTCAAGTCCCAGCAGACCGCCGCCGACCACGGCGCCCACCTGGGCCTTCGCCTTCGCGTACGCCTCGATCGCGAGCAGGTCCTCGATCGTGCGGTAGACGAAGCAGCCCTCGGCGTCCTTGCCCGGGACCGGCGGCACGAAGGGGTAGGAGCCGGTGGCGAGGACGAGCGTGTCGTACTCGAAGACCTGGCCGGACTTCGCCGTGACCGTCTTCGCCGCGCGGTCGATCGTCTCCGCGGGGTCGCCGACGTACAGCTCGATGCCGTGCGTCTCGATGAACTCCATGTCGGTCATGGAGAGTTCCTCGGGTGTCCTGCCCGAGAAGTACGAGGTGAGGGCGACGCGGTCGTACGCGGGACGCGGCTCCTCGCACAGCACGACCACGCGGTGCGTGGCGGTCAGGCCGCGCTCGGCGAGCGCTTCGAGGAAGCGCTGGCCGACCATGCCGTGGCCGACGAGCACGATCGTGGGGGTGGCCCCCAGGGTGGCGGTCATTCAGGAGCCTCCATCGTTGGTGAGCAGGTGGAGCAGGGGGCCTTCGTCGGGGAGCGGCTCTGCTCCCTCCCAGGCGCGGGCGAGCGCGCCGACGGTGCCGAGTTCGCCGACGAGGACCCCGCCGACCAGGCGGTCGTCGCGGACGACGACCTTGCGGTAGGTGCCCCGGGTGGCGTCGGTGAGCTGCACGACGTCGTCGCCGGGGCGGGGCTCGGTCTCGCCGAACGCGGCGAGGTCGAAGGGGGAGTCGGGACCGGTGAGCGTCAGCCGGGTCAGCGCGCGGGTGCCGGTGTACCGGGCGTTCGCGTCGCCCGCGAGCAGCTCGGCGAGCAGGTCGGCCTGTTCGAGGGCTGGGGCGGCGAGGCCATAAACCGTGCCGTCGTGCTGGGCGCAGTCGCCGATGGCGTGGATGTGCGGGTCGGAGGTGCGCAGCTGGTCGTCGACGAGGACGCCGCCCCGGACGGCGAGGCCCGCCTGCTCCGCCAGACCCGCGCGCGGCCGCACCCCGCAGGCGAGGACCACCAGATCGGCGTCGAGGGCGTACCCGTCGGCCATCTCCACCGAGCGGACCGCGCCGCCGACGCAGCGCACGTCCCGCACCCGGCACTCGGTGTGCACCTCGACGCCCAGATCCTTCAGGTGCCGCAGCACCAGCCGGGACGCGTTCGGGTCGAGCTGGCGTTCCATGAGCCGCTCGGCCTGCTGGGCGAGGACCACCTGCGCGCCGCGCACGGCCAGCGCACGGGCCGCGGAGACCCCGAGCAGCCCGCCGCCGATGACGACCGCCCGCACACCCGGGCGTACCGCCTTGGACAGGCCCAGGCAGTCGTCCATCGTGCGGAACGCGTGGACGCCCTCCGGTAGCTGGTGGTCGGGCGTGAACAGGCCGCGCAGCGGCGGCAGCACGGGGTTGGAGCCGGTGGCCAGCACCAGCGTGTCGTATGCGATCGACGAGCCGTCGGCGCAGTGCAGCTGCCGCGCTGTGCGGTCGATGCCGGTGACCCGGGTGCGCACCAGGCCGCCGGGCGTCGGGAGGGAGATCACCTCCGGGGCGTACCGGCCGGCCAGCACCTCGGCGAGCAGCACCCGGTTGTACGGCCGGTGCTCCTCATCGCCGACGAGCAGCGCGGGCATGCCCAGCTCGCCGAGCCGCCGGGCGAGCCGTACGCCCGCGAGGCCGGCGCCGATCACCACCACACGCGTATTCGAGGTCATGCAAAGGAGCGTGCGGCCCCGACGTTACCCGGCCGCATCACTCCTGTTTCCCACGAGGAACGCTGCCCTCAGCAGGGGCGGACCGGCGGTGTGAGGGTCCCGTACGCGCACCTCGGAGCGCTGTGAGGGTCAGCGGCTGCCCGTCAGATGGGCGAAGACCACCACGTTGCCCTGGTAGCCGGTGGCCCTCGAATAGGCGCCGCCGCAGGTGATGACCCGCAGCTCGGGGCGCCTGGCCGCGCCGTACACCTTCTCGTCGGGGAAGTTGCGGGCCGCGTACACCTCCACCGCGTCCACGGTGAACACGGCGGTGCTGCCGTCCTCGCGGTCCACCTCGACGACGGCGCCCCGCTTCAGGCCGCCGAGGTTGTAGAAGACGGCGGGGCCCTCGGTGTTGTCGACGTGGCCCGCGACGATCGCGGTGCCCGTCTCGCCGGGCGTGGTGCCGGCCTCGTACCAGCCGGCGAGGTTCTTCTCCGCGGCGGGCGGCACGTCCAGGCTTCCGGAGCCGGTGAGCGCGAGGCCCATGAGCGGGGCGTTCACCTTGATCGCGGGGATGCGGATCCGGGTGGGCGGGGACGGGTCGAGCGCGGGGGCCGTGAGCCGTTCCTCGCCCGGGTCGGGGCGGCCCTCGGCGGCCGTCGGCTGCGGCGGCGCGTGCGTGGCGGCCCCCGTGCCGAGCAGCCACACCGCCGAGCCGAGGGCTGCGACGGTGACCGCGGCTATGGCGGTGTCCCCGATCCTTCGCATACGAAACCCTCTCCGGAGGCGAACCTCCCGCGAGGCGGGACCTGGGTGGATCCCTGAAACCTGGGTGGATCCCTGAACGGGACCCCCGTCCCCCTCCGAGCCACGAGGGGCATCGGACCCGGAGGGGGTGGGACTTGCGGTACCGGCGGACGGACAGCGGAGGGTGTCCGTCAGATCCCGTCGCCTCTCGCCCGGCGATGCAGGAGCCAGGTACCGCCCGCGGCGGCGACGGCCAGAGCCGCCACACCCGCCGTGGTATGCACGGGGTCGGTGCCGAGTGCGCCGCCGACCCCCGTCTTCACGCTTCCCCGCGGCTGCACCTGCTCGTGCGCCGCGCCCAACGCCACGACCAGGTCGCCCGTGACCTGCTTGGTGCCCTCCGCGCACTGCGCGACGATCTCGTACGTTCCCGGCTGCGCGCTGGGCGGCACCCGGAACTGTCCGATCGCCTCGCCCTCGTGCGTGCTGGGCGCCAGCGTGAAGGTGCCGGCGCCGACCGCGCCCGCGTCACCGACCGCCGTGCCCTTGTCCCCGCACGCCGCCGTGTTCACCGTGACCTGGCTGCCCGGCATGGTGGTGGACGGGTACACCTGCAGACTGCCGGTCCCGCCGTAGGCCGGTGCCGTGGCGAGTCCTGCCGCGGCGACGGCGAGCGCGGTACCGGTCAGCAGACGGGCGGTGCGTCGCATGGTGCTCCCCAGGGCTGGTCCGACTCGTTGATCCGACTCGTACAGGGGGCGCGGCCCCTGCCCTTCCGAGGAAAGTCGTACTCGCGCCCGCCCGCTTCCTGACGGCTCGTCAGAAATGCGATGAACGGGTGGCGCCCATGCCCCCCGCACGGCCTAGTCGGGACGAATTACGGCAGGTCATGGACGTGCGTGAGGATCAGTATGAAAATGACACGAATGGCGCGGCGATCGCCGGTGAACGGGTGACCGACGCGCACTGCCTCACGGATCGTCAGCCTTGCGCAACACCGTCGGTGCGATGGGTCGCCGCGAGAAGGGTGAATGCATATGGACGTGTACCTAGAGGCGACCATCGCCCCGCTTGATCCCGCTGAGCGGGGAAAGGTGGTGGTCGGCTGGTTCGAGGCGACGCTCTCCGGGCCGCTCGCCGATCTCGTCTGGCAGGAGGAGCGCGCTGAAACGGGCGTGTACACCAGGACCTCTGTGTGGCCGTCCGAGGGCCGGCAGCGCATTCACATGCCTCACTTGGGAAGGAATCGCCATCGCCTGAACACGGAACTGGCGAAGAGTCCGGAGTGGGCCATTACGGAATTCTATGGCGAGGATGTCCTGGGCAGGGTGCAGTGTTCCTACTTCGCAGCCGAGGGAGAGTGGTCCCAGTTTGTCGTAGCCCTTGAAGCCGGCGCTTCAAGGCTTGCCGACTCCGCGTACTGCACAAGTCTCGTGGACTTCCTCGCTCAGGCACTTGACGATCTCGACCCGATCTTCGCCCGTATTGAATACGACGTCTTTTCGGACTGGTCCAACATTGAGGCCGTTCTGAACCGGGGCCCCGACGAGTCTCTCCCGGAAGGGCGGGAGTTCCTGCGTGGCTATGCGTGGGTGACCGTGTGTCCTGAAGAGTTGGCTGAGCGACTGGGTGGCTCCGCGGCATTGTCCGTTTGCGGGGCGTTCCACCAAGTCGTCCCGCTCCGGGCCGGCGGGGTGCTGCTGCAGGCTACGGAGACCCTGGCCGGTTACACGGATGAGGCGATGGAGCGGGTATTCAGAGCCATCGCCCCCGTGCTTCCCGAGGGCGAGCCGTGCCCCGACCCAGCACACCCGGAACACCGCTTCGTGCCCTTGGATGCCGCCCAGCTTCGCTGAACGCCGCAGCGCGAGGCGGCCGCCCCGGTCCCAGTCAACCGAAGCGGCCGCACAACGCACATCAGTGCAGGCTCAGTTCACGTTCACCGCGCTCCAAGCCGCCCCCACCGCGTTGTACTCCGCACTCCCCGCGCCGTAGAGGTCCTTGGCCGCGTTGAGGGTGGCCGTGCGGGCGGCCTTGTAGTTCGTGGAGGACGTCATGTAGACCGTCAGCGCCCGGTACCAGATCTTGCCGACCTTGTCCCGGCCGATGCCGGTGACCGTCGAGCCGTTGTAGGTGGGGGAGTCGTAGCTGACGCCGTTGATGGTCTTCGCGCCGCTGCCCTCAGAGAGCAGGTACGCGAAGTGGTTCGCGACGCCTGACGAGTAGTGGACGTCCAGATTCCCCACCGACGAACTCCAGTAGTCCGCCGAGTTCCCGTCCTTGGACGGCCTGTCCATGAAACGCAGGGCGGGCTTGCCGAAGCCGGACTTCACGATCTTCTCGCCGATGAGGTAGTCACCGGGGTCGGACGGGTTGTTGGCGTACCACTCGACCATCGTGCCGAGGATGTCGGAGGTGGCCTCGTTGAGTCCGCCGGACTCGCCCGAGTAGGTCAGCGCGGCGGTCTTCGAGGTCACGCCGTGGGACATCTCGTGCCCGGCCACGTCCAGCGCGACCAGCGGCCCGAAGGTGCTGCCGTCACCGTCGCCGTACGTCATGCAGAAGCAACTGTCGTCCCAGAAGGCGTTGTTGTAGCTGTTGCCGTAGTGGACGCGGTTGTACGAGCCCTTGCCGTCGCCCGCGATGCCGCTGCGGCCGTGGACGTTCTTGTAGTAGTCCCAGGTCTCGTTGGTGCCGTACTGGGCGTCGACGGCGGCCGAGGAGCGGTCGGCGGTGGTGCCCGTGCCCCAGTGGTTGTCGGCGTCCGTGAACAGCGTTGCGGGGGCCCGGCTGAAGCAGATGCCGAAGAAGCACAGGTCGGTCTTGTTCTCCGCGTCACCGGTGTAGGTGTTGCCGCGGGTCGGGTCCTTCAGCTGGTACGAGGAGCCGGACTGGGTCGTCTCCAGCGGGACCGTTCCGCCGTACAGCGACTTGCCGTCGCCGGTGGCCGTCTCGATGCTGTCCCAGGCGTCGATCTGGGCGCCGGTACGGGCGTCGGTCAGCACGGTCCGGGCGACCGGGTTGCCGAGCGAGTCCTGGCCGACGGCGTTGGTGCGCCAGGCGAGCTTCGGCGCGCCGTGCAGGGCGTCGACGACCAGCTCGGGCTTGGCCTTCAGGTTCTTCAGCGTGTCACCGAGGTTGACGGCGCGCAGCGCGTTCACCGCGAGGTCGGCGGCCTTGGGGGCCGACACCTCGGGGACGATCGAGGACAGGGTGATACGGCTCCGGGTCGCCCGGTCGGCGCTGCGGAAGGTGCCGCTCGGAGCGAGGTGGACCACGAAGTCGCCGCCGAGCACCGGGAGTTGGCGGTAGGTGCGCTCGTAGCGGACGTGCTGGGTGCCGTTCCGGTCGACGATCACGTCCCGGACGCTGGTGTCCTGGGCGGAGGTCAGGCCCAGGCTCGCGGCGTGCGCCACGAGGGCGGAGGCCGCGTTCTCGATGGCTCCGGCCCGGGTCGGCCGGGTGTCGGCGTGGGCGGCGGGGGAGAGGGCGGCGGCCAGCAGGGTCGCGGTGGTGGCGGCGACGCCGGCGGTGGCGAGACGACGGGTTCCTCGGACGTGCAGACGTATCCGACTCATCTGTCTCCTTGGGGAGGCGCCTTCGAGGCGTGGGGGGCAGGCGTGGGGGTGGCGCTGAGTTCGACTGAGATTTAAGGGCGCATGACATGTCATGTCCATAGCGGCGTCATGGAGATGTGTGCGAAGTCGGAGGGGGTAGAGAATCGTTTCCGTGATCGCTCCGGACCATCGAGACCCGCTGCCGTTCTTCGTCTACGGCACGCTTCGCCCCGGCGAGCCCAACCACGACCTGTTCCTGCGCGGCCGCACGCACACGGAGGAACCGGCCCGGCTCCCGGACGCGGTGCTCTACGACGGCCCCGGCTATCCCTACGCCGTCGAGGCCCCCGGGGAAGCGGTCAGCGGGGACCTGGTCACCGCGCTCCCGGAGGCCTACGGCCGGCTGCTCGCGGAACTCGACCGGCTGGAGGAGTACGCCCCGGGCGACCCGCGCAACCTGTACGAGCGCGTCGCCCGGGACGTCGTACGCGCCGACGGCACGGCCGTCCGGGCCTGGGTCTACGTGGCCGCGCCGCGCATCGCCGGCCGGCTGCGGGCCCGGGGGCGGCTGATTGCGGGCGGGGACTGGCTCGCCCGCAGCTGACTCAGCCCAGCAGCGTGATCCCCTCGGGCACGGCGATCCCGAACTCCTCCTCCACCACGCGCCGTGCCTCCGCCTCGTCGGTGAGCCTGCGCTCGGTCACCGTGCCGTCGGCCCGGGTCTCGATCAGCCGGTCGCCGTCGAGGGCGAGGTGCCGTTCGGGAGTGGTCCGCTGCAGGTAGGGGCGGTGGGTGAAGGGGGAGCGGGGGTTGGTGCCGACATGCCAGTTGAACACCTCGAAGTCGGGCGCGACGAACGGCTCCATGGTGAACACGTACTGGCTCACCCAGTCCCGCGCGTCCCGGTCGTACGTCTGCAGTGCCCACAGCTCCAGCGGCCCGCCGTGCGGCAGATGCACGAACCGGTGCCTGCGCCCCGCACCCTCGAACTCCTCGCCGACGGTCAGCGGCACCGGCGCCAGCAGCGCCCCGGCCGCCCCGAACCCGACGTCCGCCAGATACGGCCGCGGCTCACCCGGCACCTCCACCCGCAGCGTCATGTGCGTACGAGGCCGGCTCTCGGGCGTCTCCGCCCCCAGGACGACCCGGCCCGCCAGCCCGGTCACGCCGAAGCCGAGCGCCTCCAGGGCCAGCCTGAGCAGGGTGTTGTGCTCGTAGCAGTAGCCACCGCGCCGACCGCGGACCATCTTGGCCATCAGATCGCACGGGGCGAGGGACGGAGCCCTGCCCGACAACGGGTCCAGGTTCTCGAAGGGCAGGGACAGCGCGTGGGCCAGGTGCACACCCCGCAGGGTCGCGAGATCGGCCCGCCTGCCCCCCTCCCATCCGATGCGCTCCAGATAGGCGTCGAGGTCGAACTGCTCGGTGTCGGACATACCGCGAACCTACGCGAGCCCCACCCGCCACCACCGCGTCCCGCGGACGGAACCGCGCTACTCCTGCGGACCTAGGGCCCCTGTCACACCGGCCGGACGGCCTCCACCCGCACCGCACACGTCTTGAACTCCGGCATCCGCGAAGTCGGGTCCAGGGCCGGGTTGGTGAGGGTGTTGGCGCGGCCCTCACCCGGCCAGTGGAAGGGCATGAAGACGGTGTCGGGGCGGATGGCGGTGGTGATGCGGGCGGGTGCCACGGCCCGGCCGCGCCGGGAGACGACCGCCACAGGGTCGCCCTCGGCCGTCCCGAGCCGGGCGGCCAGGCGCGGGTGCAGCTCCACGAACGGGCCGGGTGCGGCCGCGTTCAGCTCCGCGACCCGCCGCGTCTGCGCGCCCGACTGGTACTGCGACACCACCCGGCCGGTCGTCAGCAGCAGCGGATACTCCGCGTCCGGCTCCTCCGCACTGGCCCGGTGCGTCACGGGCACGAATCGCGCCCGGCCGTCCTCGGTGGCGAAACGGTCGAGGAAGAGGCGGGGGGTTCCGGGGTGTACGTCGGGCAGGGGGGCGGGGGACACGTCGGCGGCGTCGGCTTCGGCGGCCTCGGCGTCGCCGGCCGGATCCTCCGGCAGCGCGTCGAGCCGCGCGTCCTCGCCGTCGTCGGTGCCGGAGACGTCGTCGGCGCCGGCGGTGGTACGGCTGTCGGTGTCCGCCCGGGTCGGGTCGACGGTATCGGCGGTGGTACGGCCGTCGGTGTCCGTTCCGGCTTCGCCCTCGGCGGGGCCTGCAGGGCTAGCGTCCGCAGGGGCTGCGCCCGCAGGGCTTGCATCCGCAAGGCTCGCGTCTGCCGGGCTTGCGCCCGCAGGGCCTGCCGGACATGGCCAGAACACCCCGTTCTCCTCCGCCAGCCGCCGGTAGGTGATCCCCGAGTAGTCCGCCGGGCCGCCCGCGCTGGCCCTTCGCAGCTCCTCGAAGACCTCCTCGGGGTCGGTCGGGAAGCCCTTCTCCACGCCCAGCCGGGC
This sequence comes from Streptomyces sp. NPDC001410, assembly GCF_042895235.1. Taxonomy (NCBI): domain Bacteria; kingdom Bacillati; phylum Actinomycetota; class Actinomycetes; order Kitasatosporales; family Streptomycetaceae; genus Streptomyces; species Streptomyces sp. NPDC001410. Next base: position 175,565 of record NZ_JBIAWE010000017.1, on the reverse strand, counting down.
GGCCAGCTCGTGCAGGACGTGCAGGTCGCTGCGGACCTCCGGCGGCGGGGCGATCGCCTGCCGGCGCAGCAGCACCCTGCCCTCCAGACTGGTCGTCGTGCCCGTCTCCTCGGCCCACTGGGTGACCGGCAGAACGACGTCCGCCAGCTCCGCCGTCTCCGACAGCACGACGTCCGCCACCGCGAGGAAGTCCAGCGAACGCAGCCGCTCCTCGACATGGGCCGCGCGCGGCGCCGACACCACCGGGTTGGACCCCATCAGCAGCAGCGTCCGGACGTCCGTGCCGAGCGCGTCCAGCAGCTCGTACGCACTGCGCCCCGGCCCGGGCAGCGAGTCGGGGTCCACGCCCCACACCTCGGCCACGTGCCGCCGCGCCGCCGGGTCGTCCAGCTTGCGGTAGCCGGGCAACTGGTCGGCCTTCTGGCCGTGTTCCCGTCCGCCCTGCCCGTTGCCCTGCCCGGTCAGACAGCCGTACCCGGACAGCGGACGGCCCGCCCGGCCGGTCGCCAGGCACAGGTTGATCCACGCGCCCACCGTGTCCGTCCCCTTGGCCTGCTGCTCCGGCCCGCGCGCCGTCAGCACCATCGCCGACTCCGGCTCGCAGAACAGCCGCACCGCCTCCCGCAGCTGTGGCACGGACACCCCCGTGATCCGCTCCACGTACTCCGGCCAGTGCGCCATCGCCGCCGCCCGTGCCTCCTCCCAGCCGGACGTGCGCTCCTGGATGTACGCCTCGTCCGTACGGCCCTCCGCCACCACCAGGTGCAACAGGCCGAGCGCCAGCGCCAGATCCGTCCCCGGACGGGGCGCCAGGTGCAGGTCCGCCTGCTCGGCGGTCCGCGTGCGGCGCGGGTCCACGACGATCAGCGTGCCGCCGTTCTCCCGCAGCTCGCTGAAGAACCGCAGCGACGGCGGCATGGTCTCGGCGAGGTTGGAACCGACGAGGATCACGCACCCGGTCTTCGGGACGTCCTCCAGCGGGAACGGCAGCCCCCGGTCCAGACCGAACGCCTTCGTGCCGGCGGCCGCCGCCGACGACATGCAGAAGCGGCCGTTGTAGTCGATCTGCGAGGTGCCCAGCACCACCCGCGCGAACTTGCCGAGCGTGTACGCCTTCTCGTTCGTCAGCCCGCCCCCGCCGAACACCCCCAGCGCATCGGGGCCGTACCGCTCCCGCGCCGTCCCGAGCCGCTCGGCGATCAGGTCCAGCGCCTCCTCCCAGGAGGCGGGCACCAGCCGGCCGCCGGACCGCACCAGCGGCGAGGTCAGCCGCACCGCCGACGACAGCACCGCCGGGGCCGTACGACCCTTGCCGCACAGTGCGCCCCGGTTCACCGGGAAGTCCGCGCGCTCGGTCACCTCGACGCCACCCTGCGGCAGGGGCGTGATGTTCATCCCGCACTGCAAGGCGCAGTACGGGCAGTGGGTGGGCGTCGAGGTGGTCTCCATGCCGACCAGCGTGCTTCGGGCGTGTTACGTCCCGTGACGGCTCCCTGTTACACGGCCGGGAAGCCGACCTCCCCGCCGGGCCGGGTGCGGCGTGAGGTACCGGTTTCCGTTCCTACTGCCGGTTCAGGGAACGGGTGACGCCTGCAGCGATCGTCGTCGCCAGCACCCAGCCGGTGGCGATCAGCAGATACGACAGCCACTGGTACCAGCCGCGCGGCGCGAACGCCGCCTCCTGGCCGAAGTCGATGATCGGCAGCAGCAGGTCGAGAGTGTAGAAGAGCGGGTTGAACGCGGGCGCCTCGGAGGGCTTGAGCGCGGACGGATGATGCAGGGCGAACGCGAGCGTGCCGGTGCACAGCAGCAACAGCAGCCAGCCCGCGGCCCGCATCGGGCGGAAGCCGTAGCCGACGGCCGCGTCCTGGAGGTAGCCCCACAGCCGGGCGTACGGCGGCAGGGTGCGGCGGTGACGACGGAGCTTGGCCAGCTGGACGGTGCGCGCGGCGGCGTCGTCGCCCACCGTGCGATACGCCGTGGTCAACTGCTCGTAGGGTTGGGGAAGATACCCGTCCGGCTCGCCTTCCAGCAGAGGAAGACGCTGCTCGGCCGGGAGGTGCGGGGTCAGGACGCGGTAGCTGAGCCCGTCGGTCTGGACCTGCCGGGGCCACACCTCGGGCGGCACATGCAACAGGTCGAACTGGGCACGGCGCAGATTGACCGACCCCTCGATCGGCGCGGCCTCCCGCAGCCACAGCTCGCCGACGACACTGCTGCTGGCGCGCAGAGCCCTGCCGCCCGGGTTGGACAGCCGGGCGTAGGCGAGATTGAGCTGACGGGGAATCCGGGCACCGCCCAGGTTGACCCGGCCACGGGTCCGCAGCCGCATGGCGTGCAGGTCGGTGCCGACCGTCAGCACCTCGGCGTGCAACGCGGTGTCTCCGGGGGCGTTCAGCTCCGCGTCGTTGAGGTTCACCTGATTGCGGACGACCGCCCCGTTCAAGTGCACCTTGCCGTGCGCGACCAGCCCGGGAGCCCACACGTCCGTGCCCACCTCGGCGTGGTTGAGCTGGAGCACGGGCTCCTCGGGAACCTCACCGGGCCTGCCGAGCCGCGCACCGTTGGCGAAGAACGCTCCGGCCAGCTTCGCCCCCTGGAGCCGTACCGGCCCCGTGACACGGCAGCAGGTGATCCGCACGACCCCTTCGGCGCGCAGACTCCCGGCCGTCAGCCCCGGCAGCACCGAGTCGCTCAGGACCAGAGCCACGACCTGTGCCCCGTACAGATCGGGCGCCTCCTCGAAGTGGCAGAAACGCAGCCGGACGGGATGGCCGACGGTGCCGTACTTGAGGTCCAGACACCCGGTGATCCGCGCGCCCGTCACCTTCAGACCGGCTATCCGCCCCTCCCGCACCGGCCCGTCCAGCAGCAGCTCCCGCAGCACCTCCGCCCGCAGGGTGCGCCCGGGACCCCACGAGGCGCCCTGCGCGGGGTCCTCGTCGTCGCTCTCCCGGAAGTCGACCCCCTCGCCGAGCGGGAAGGCGTCCCGGACGCGCCGCTCGGCCGGCGTCAGGTTCGTGATCTCCATGCTCAGTCCCGTGCCCCCGCCAGCGCTTTCGTGACCCCGTGCTCGCGTGGCCCCAGGAACGTCGGATCCGGATGGAACACCGCGTCCAGCGCTGCCTTGCCCGCCGCGAACACCTCGCGCGTGCCGCCGTAGTACCAGGTCGCATCGTGTTTGGCGTCGACCCCGATCCCGTACGAGTCCACCCCCGCGGCCTCGCACAGTGCCACCGCCCGCCGGATGTGGAACCCCTGGCTGATCAGCACCGCCCGGTCCACCCCGAAGATCTTCCTGACCCGCACACAGGAGTCCCAGGTGTCGAACCCCGCGTAGTCGCTGACGATCCGGTCGTCCGGCACCCCGTGCTTCCTGAGGTACGTGCGCATGGCGTCCGGCTCGTCGTAGTCCTTGCGGCTGTTGTCCCCGGTGACCAGCACGACCTTGATCCGGCCCGCCCGGTACAGCTTCGCCGCCGCGTCCAGCCGGTGCGCGAGATACGGCGACGGCTCCCCGTCCCACAGCCCGGCCCCGAACACCACGGCGACGTCGGTGCGCGGCACGTCCGCCGTCGTCCGCAGCCGGTCCGCCGTCGACACGTACAGCCAGGTGGCCGGCAGCAGCGACAGCACACACACGGCCATCACGGCCTGCACCAGCCGCCGCTGCCCCCTGCGCGTGCGCGGCAGCCGCGGTCGACGGATCTTCATACGGTCCCCCAGTGCTCGGTTCCCCCAGTGGTTGGTCCCCCAGAGATCGGTTCCGACCTTGGAGGACGCGCGGGACACCGATCCGGTTCGCCTCACATCGTGCATTCGTACGAAGTGAACGCACGGAAAATACCCGTGACGGCCCGGCAACGGCGGCGCAACCTCCCGGCGCCAGGATCCTTCCATGACGGCGTCGAACCCTCCTCGCGACGAGTCCCGCATCCACCTCGACAGCACGGCGCACCTCATGAACAGCATCAGCAGCCAGCTCGCCGGCCGGCTCCGGCTCGTCTCGCCGATCGGCCGCCGCCCGGCCCCGCCCGCCCTGGTCCTGGTCGCCCACGGCAGCCGCGACCCGCGCGCGCTCGACACCGTGCGAGCCCTGATGGACCGGGTACGCGAACTGCGCCCCGCCCTTCCCCTCCACCTGGGCCACATCGAGCTGAACGAGCCCCTGCTCCCCGACACCCTCGCCGCCCTCGGCTGCGCCCCCGCCGTCCTCGTCCCGCTGCTCCTCGGCCGCGGCTACCACGTCAAGCAGGACATCCCCGAGATGGCCGCCGCCGCACCCGCACGCACCCGCGTGGCCGCCCCCCTCGGCCCCCACCCGCTCCTGGTCGACGCCCTGCACACCCGCCTGACCGAGGCCGGCTGGCCCACCACCATGGATGCCACCACGCGCCGCTCGACCGCGGTCGTCCTCGCGGCAGCGGGCTCCCGCGACCCCGACTCGGCGACCGACACCCGCCGCACGGCCCGCCTCCTCGCCGACCGCCTCGGCGTCCCGGTGATCCCCGCGTACGCCTCGGCGGCGACCCCCACGGTCGAGACGGCCCTGCACGCCCTGGCAGCGAGGGGCCGCCACAGAGTGGCGATCGCCTCGTACTTCACGGCCCCGGGGCGTTTTGCGACGCAGTGTGCAGAGCAGGCTCCCTGGCTGGCTTCGGCTCCCCTGGGAGCCCAGGAGGCGATGGCCCGCCTGATCCTCCACCGCTACGACCAGGCACAGGCGGGCGCGGAGACTGAACTGGCCTCAGCCTGAAACAAGCGGCGAGGGCAACTCCCCAGGGGCGCGGGGAACTGCGCGACAAGCCACCCACAACCGGCACTCGCCCGAAAACAGAACTAGGCAGACGACTAGGCGCACCGCCACCCCCCATTTGTCACTGCCGCCCCTTACTGTCGAATCATGGAAGGCACCGCACAAGAAGACACCGCCTACGACCCGACGTCAGTCGACCGCTGGGCCCCCGAACCCGACAAACGCCCAGGCCGCACCGCCTTCCAACGCGACCGCGCCCGCATCCTGCACAGCGCAGCACTTCGTCGCCTGGCCGGCAAAACCCAGGTGGTCACGCCCGGCACACGCAGCCTCGCATGGGACGCCAGCCCCCGCACCCGCCTCACCCACTCCCTGGAGTGCGCCCAGGTGGGCCGAGAGCTGGGCGCGGCCCTCGGCTGCGACCCCGACCTGGTGGAGGCGGCCTGCCTCTCGCACGACCTGGGTCACCCGCCCTTCGGCCACAACGGCGAAGTCGCGCTGAACGAATTCGCCGACGACTGCGGCGGTTTCGAGGGCAACGCGCAGTCCCTGAGGCTCCTCACCCGCATCGAGCCCAAGCGCTTCACCCCTGAGGGCTCCGTCGGCCTCAACCTCACCCGTGCCGCCCTGGACGCCGCCACCAAGTACCCCTGGCCGCGCGGCGCCCACCCCACCGCCCCGAAGTCCCCGAAGTTCGGCGTGTACGAGGACGACCGCCCGGTGTTCGACTGGGTCCGCAAGACCGCCCCGGGCACCCGCACCTGCTTCGAGGCCCAGGTCATGGACTGGTCGGACGACGTGGCGTACTCGGTGCACGACGTCGAGGACGGCCTGCACGCGGGCCACATCGACCCCAACTGCCTGCACGCGGAGCCCGAGCGGCAGGCGGTGTTCGAGGTGGCCATCGGCCGCTACGTCCCCGCGGACACCGACCCGGCGGAGCTGGCCGCCGCCCTCGACCGCCTCCAGGACGAGGAGTGGTGGCCGCACGGCTACGACGGCACGGCGGTCGCCCAGGCCCGCCTCAAGGACGCCACCAGCCAGCTCATCGGCCGGTTCTGCCTGGCCGCCGAGACCGCCACCCGCGCCGCGTACGGCACCGGCCGGCTCACCCGCTACGGTGCCGAACTCGTCGTACCCCGCGAGACCCGAATGGAGTGCGCGGTGCTCAAGGCGGTCGCCGACCGGTACGTCATGCAGCGCGCCGAGCAGGAGCGGCTCCGTGCCGACCAGCGGGTGGTCGTCGCCGAGCTGGCCGAGGCGCTCACCGCCCGCGCGCCGGACGGTCTGGAGCCCCAGTTCCGGGCGCTGTTCGAGGAGGCACCCGACGACCATGCGCGCAAGCGGGTGATCGTCGACCAGATCGCCTCCCTCACCGACGCCTCCGCACGCTCGCTGCACGCGAGACTGACGGGGCATATGTGAGAGGAACGTGACGCAGGGTGGCCTGATCGGGGCACTCCCTCTTCCCGCAGCACGCTGCGTGCGGGACGCTCGCATGTGGCGGCACCCGCTGTGTTTTCTGAGGGGACACCCCTCAGACACCCCGTAGGAGGCATCAAGTGGTCGACGCGGATCAGACATTCGTCATCGTCGGAGGCGGTCTCGCCGGTGCGAAGGCGGCCGAGACGCTCCGGGCGGAGGGCTTCAGCGGCCGGGTGATACTGATCTGCGACGAGCGTGACCACCCGTACGAGCGCCCGCCCCTGTCCAAGGGCTTCCTGCTCGGCAAGGAGGAGCGCGACAGCGTCTTCGTGCACGAGCCGGCCTGGTACGCGCAGAACGACGTCGAGCTGCACCTCGGCCAGACCGTCGACCGGATCGACCGCGTCGCGAAGACCGTCCGCTTCGGCGACGACGGCACCCTCGTCCACTACGACAAGCTCCTGCTCGCCACCGGCGCGGAGCCCCGCCGCCTCGACATCCCCGGCACCGACCTCGTGGGTGTCCACCATCTGCGCCGCCTCGCCCACGCCGAGCGGCTCAAGGGCGTCCTCCAGCACCTCGGCCGGGACAACGGGCACCTCGTGATCGCAGGCGCCGGCTGGATCGGCCTGGAGGTCGCGGCGGCGGCCCGCGAGTACGGCGCCGAGGTCACCGTCATCGAACCGCTGGCGACCCCGCTGCACAGCGTGCTCGGCCCGGAGCTGGGCAACGTCTTCGCCGAGCTGCACCGCGAGCACGGCGTCCGCTTCCGCTTCGGCGTCCGGCTCACCGAGATCGTCGGCCAGGACGGCATGGTCCTCGCGGTGCGCACCGACGACGGCGAGGAGCACCCGGCGCACGCCGTCCTCGCGGCGATCGGCGCGGCACCGCGGGCCGCGCTCGCGGAGTCGGCAGGGCTGGAGATCGCCGACCGGGCGCACGGAGGCGGTGTCGTCGTGGACGAGCGGCTGTGCACCTCCGACCCGGACATCCACGCGGCCGGCGACGTCGCCGCGTTCCCGCTGGCGCTCTTCGGCACCCGGATCCGGGTCGAGCACTGGGCCAACGCCCTCAACGGCGGCCCGGCCGCCGCCCGCGCCATGCTCGGCAGCGACGTCGTCTACGACCGGGTGCCCTACTTCTTCACCGACCAGTACGACCTCGGGATGGAGTACAGCGGCTGGGCGCCGCCGGGCTCCTACGACGAGGTCGTCATCCGGGGCGACGCGGGCAAGCGGGAGTTCATCGCGTTCTGGATCAAGGAGGGGCGCGTCCTGGCCGGGATGAACGTGAACGTGTGGGATGTCACAGAGCAGATCCAGAACCTGATCCGTTCCCAGGCCCGGGTGAACACGGAGGCCCTGGCAGACCCGCACGTGCCCCTCGACAGCCTGGTCTCCTGAACCCGGAGGTGTCACTGCCGCCCCGTAGAATCACCTCGTGGCAGGACGGATCAACGACGAGGACGTGAAGGCGGTACGGGACGCGGTCCCGATCGACGCCGTGGTCTCCGAGTACCTCCAGCTGCGCAACGCCGGTGGCGGCAACCTCAAGGGGCTGTGCCCCTTCCACGACGAGAAGTCGCCGTCCTTCCAGGTCAGCCCGAGCAAGGGACTCTTCCACTGCTTCGGCTGCCAGGAGGGCGGCGACACCATCACCTTCGTCATGAAGGTGGATCACCTCTCCTTCTCGGAGGCGGTCGAGCGCCTGGCCGCCCAGGCCGGCATCACGCTGCGCTACGAGGAGGGCGGGTACAACCCCGCCCACCAGCGCGGCGAGCGTATCCGCCTGGTCGAGGCGCACAAGATCGCCGCCCAGTGGTACGCCGAGCAGCTCGCCACCAGCCCCGAGGCCGAGACCGGCCGGATGTTCCTCGCCGAGCGCGGCTTCGACCAGGCCGCCGCCGTCCACTTCGGCGTCGGCTACAGCCCTCAGGGCTGGGACCACCTCACCCGCTACCTGCGCGGCAAGGGCTTCACGGACAAGGAGCTGGTCCTGTCCGGACTGTCGCAGGAGGGCCGCCGCGGTCCCATCGACCGGTTCCGGGGCCGCCTCATGTGGCCCATCCGGGACATCGGCGGCGAGGTCGTCGGCTTCGGCGCCCGCAAGCTGTACGAGGCGGACAACGGCCCGAAGTACCTGAACACGCCCGATACGGCGATCTACCGGAAGTCCCAGGTCCTGTACGGCATCGACCTCGCCAAGCCGCACATCGCCAAGGCCAGCCGGGCCGTCGTCGTCGAGGGCTACACGGACGTCATGGCCTGCCATCTGGCCGGTGTGACGACGGCCGTCGCCACCTGCGGTACGGCCTTCGGCGGCGACCACATCAAGATCCTCCGCCGGCTCCTCATGGACAACGGCTCGGCCCGGGTGATCTTCACCTTCGACGGCGACGCGGCCGGCCAGAAGGCGGCCCTGCGCGCTTTCGAGGACGACCAGAAGTTCGCCGCCGAGACCTACATCGCGATCGCGCCCGACGGTATGGACCCCTGCGAGCTGCGCCTGGCCAAGGGCGACGAGGCGGTCGCCGACCTGGCCGAACCCCGCACTCCGCTCTTCGAGTTCGCGCTGCGCCAGATCGTGAGCCGCTACGACCTCGACACCCCGGCGGGCCGCGCGGCCGCCCTGGACGAGGCCGCGCCGATCGTCGCCCGCATCAAGAACAGCGGCGCCCAGCACGAGGTGGCCGTCGAACTCGCCGGCATGCTCGGCATCCTCGACACCCAGTTCGTGGTCAAGCGCGTGGCCCAGCTGGCCCGCTGGGCGCGCGAGCGCGGCGGAAAGGGGCCGGTCCCCTCGTCTCCGCAGCCGTACGAGGCCGCCCCCCGGACCGTCTCCGGGGGCCCCGCGCTCCAGCTCCGCAACCCCGTCTTCGCCACCGAGCGCGAACTTCTCAAGCTCGCCCTGCAGCGCCCGGAACTGGTCTCCCCGGCCTTCGACGCGTATGGTGTCGACGAGTTCACCGCCGCCCCGTACGCTGCCGTGCGCCAAGCCATCCTGGACGCGGGCGGCGCCGAGTACGGCATGCAGGACGCGCAGGAATACCTGATGCGGGTCCGCGAGGCGGCCCCTGAGGACACGGTCCGCGCCATGGTCACCGAACTGGCCGTGGAGGCGATCATGCGCAGGACGGTCGACGAGAACTACGCCGGTGAGCAGCTCGTGACCGTGCGCCGCCGTGCCGTGGAGCGCCGTGTCCAGGAGATCCAGATCACCGTCAGGCGGCTGGAGGCGGGGGGCGACCCGGCCCAGCTGGCCGCGGCGCGGAACGAACTGTGGGTCCTGCAGCAGTACGACCAAGCCCTAAAGACGCGGGGTGCCGCCGCCCTCTGACACGTCGTCGAACGCCGGTGTCACCGCCCGCACCAGCCGCTCCGCGAACTCCCGCTCCCTTTCGGTGAACTGGGGGTATTCGGTGGCGAAGTGGTTCCACTCGACCTCCCCGGCCACCTCCACGATGTCCTCCAGCAGGATCTTCTGCCGGTACGGATACGGCCACTCGCCCGACAGCCGGAACACTTCGTGCAGCAGCTCGCGGGAGAGAGGGTGGTGCTCGGCGAGCAGGACGGCGTCGTACAGGTCCTTGCCCTGGCCGTGCACGTCGGTGAGCAGCCACATCAGCTTCCAGACGAGCGACAGCGCGGGCGTCGCCGCGAGCAGCACCGCCCCGCCCGGCAGTTCCAGCGGCTCGGGCTCGTCGGGCAGCGGCTCGTTGAAGACGAAGTCGAGCTGGACGTGCCCCCCGGGTAGTCCCGGCGCCGACCAGGGCAGGACCATCCGGCGGCCTGGCACCCGGTCGTAGGTCCAGATGTCCTCCACGACCGCGGTGCGCGGGTAGAAACGGACCTCGTCTCCATGGGCCTCGGCCGCCTCGGCGACGCCCGCGAACATCTGCTCCGTGCGCTCCTCTTCGATCCGCCAGGCGGCCGGTACGACGACGAAGTCCAGATCACCGGGTTCGCGGGCGGCCTCCCCGAACCACGCCGACATCAGCAGGCTGCCGCGCAGCACCAGGGCGTCCGCCCACGGTGAGGCTGCGATGCCGGCCAGCACCAGGTGCTGGGCTCGCCGTCGGGCGGCCCGCCAGGCCTCGCCGCGCGCCGGGTCGGTGAAGACGGGGTCGGTGGCCCGGTAGGCGTTCTGGTAGTGCTTCAGCGCCGGTTCGAAGACGGGCCGCTGCGTCACGTCCCGGCCGGGCACCCGGGTCAGCGTTCTGGGCAGGTCCTTGGCCTGGCGCGTCGTCTCGTCCAGCGGCTCGCGCGGTATCTCGTTCGCCTGCCACCCGAAGTTCCGCCATGTGCCGCTCATACGCCCGCTCCCTGGGTCGTCGGCTCCTCGAGCCACCCCTCGTCCACCGACTCGTCACTGTCGTAGAGCACGAACTCCCGCTCCACGGACAGCACGTCGAACCCGTCCAGCTCCGCAAGCAGCCGCTCCAGCGCCCGCCCCGCGTCCTCGTCCGCCACGCCCCGGCAGCGCTGGGTCACGAACCGCTCGTGCCGTCCGCCCTGCTGTACCCGCCGGGCGTTCCACGACAGGTGCGCGCCGTGCGGGACGACCCGTGCGGTCAGGGCGCCGAGGTCGGTGTCCGCGTCCAGGAGCAGCTTCACGTGGTGCTCGAAGTACTGTCCACGGGACCGCCCGCCCCCACACGGCCCGGCCGGTACCTCCGGTGCCCACGGCACCGACTCGATCTTCACCCGGACCGGCGCGAAACCGTCCGCCCGCAGCGCCGCCACGGTCCGGTCCGCCCGCGCCGACTCCTCGGCGTACGACGTGGATCCGGCGAGGGTGAGCATCGGCTGCTGCCGCATCCGGCCGCGGGCCAGCACGATGTGCGTCAGCTTCAGCCCCGCGGCATCCGCCCAGACGCGCAGCCGCTCCGCCTCGACGGGGGCCGCGCAGTCGACGGTCACATGGGTTTCGTACAGGAGTCCGGACACCGGGAGATCGTCGCAGACCGGCCGGGGTGCGGCACCCGAGTTTCCGGCCCTGGTCACCAACCGGTCACGAGCCGGATGCAAAAAGTCACCGCAAGCCCCTCGTGGCGGAGATGTGTCTTCCCCCACACTGGGGGCGGTGCCCGAGTCCCCAGGGCCTGTCCAGGAGCGCAGGCCGTCGACTCTCCGCTCCCGAAGTACCGCTGCCGCACACCTTGAGCAGCGATCATCCTGGAGGTCGCCCCCGTGCAGACCCAGACCCTCAGCCAGACCGACAGCAGCACCAGCACCACCGCCGACGAGTCGGACGCCGAGTCCGACGTCCTTGTGGCCGTGCCCCCGCAGGGCCGCGCCCTCGGCCACCCGGACGGCGCCCCCGAGCCGGCGGAGCCGCCCGCCGAGGCGCTGCGGGAGGACCCCGACGAGCCCGGCGAGCCCGGAGCGCCGGAGGAGACCCCCGAACCCGTCGAGGCCCCGCCCGTCGCCCGCGCCGAGACCGGCGGGCCCTCCTCGGACCTGTTCCGGCAGTACCTGCGCGAGATCGGCCGCATCCCGCTGCTCACCGCGGCGGAGGAGGTCGAACTCGCCCGCCGGGTCGAGGCGGGGCTGTTCGCCGAGGAGAAGCTGGGTAGTACCCCCGACCTGGACAGCCAGCTCGCGCTCGACCTGGACCGGCTCGTCGTCATGGGCCGGATGGCCAAGCGCCGCCTCATCGAGGCCAACCTGCGGCTGGTGGTCTCCGTCGCCAAGCGGTACGTCGGCCGCGGCCTGACCATGCTCGACCTGGTCCAGGAGGGCAACCTCGGGCTCATCCGGGCCGTGGAGAAGTTCGACTACGCCCGCGGCTACAAGTTCTCCACCTACGCCACCTGGTGGATCCGGCAGGCCATGTCCCGCGCCCTGGCCGACCAGGCCCGCACCATCCGGGTCCCCGTGCACGTGGTGGAGCTGATCAACCGGGTCGTCCGGGTGCAGCGCCGCATGCTCCAGGAACGCGGCTACGAGCCGACGCCGGAAGAGGTCGCCGCGCATCTGGACCTGCCCCCCGAGCGGATCGGCGAGGTGCTGCGCCTGGCCCAGGAGCCGGTGTCCCTGCACGCCCCGGTGGGCGAGGAGGACGACGTCGCGCTCGGCGACCTCATCGAGGACGGCGACGCCACGAGCCCTGTCGAGTCGGCCGCGTTCCTGCTGCTCCGCGAGCACCTGGAGGCCGTGCTCTCCACCCTCGGCGAGCGGGAGCGCAAGGTCGTCCAGCTCCGCTACGGCCTGGCCGACGGCCGCCCGCGCACCCTGGAGGAGATAGGGCGCCTGTTCGGCGTGACCCGGGAACGGATACGGCAGATCGAGTCGAAGACGCTGAACAAGCTCCGGGATCATGCCTTCGCCGACCAGCTACGGGGATACCTGGACTGAGGGGGCCGCCCACCTGACGTGAGCGACCCCCGGGAGTCAGTCGACCTCGGCCACGGCCTGCGCGAACTGTGCCTTGTACAACCGCGCATAAGCCCCGTCGGCAGACAACAGCTCCGCGTGGGCGCCCTGTTCGACGATGGAGCCGTTCTCCATCACCAGGATCGTGTCGGCGTCCCGGATGGTGGAGAGCCGGTGCGCGATGACGAACGAGGTCCGCCCGTCGGCGAGTTTGGCCATCGCCTTCTGGATCAGCACCTCGGTGCGGGTGTCGACGGAGCTGGTCGCCTCGTCCAGCACCAGGATCGTCGGGTCGGACAGGAACGCCCGCGCGATGGTGATGAGCTGCTTCTCACCGGCGCTGACCCCCGTGCCCTCGTCGTCGATCACGGTGTCGTACCCCTCGGGCAGGGTGCGGATGAACCGGTCCGCGTGGGCCGCCCGCGCCGCCTCCTCGATCTCGCCCGGGGTGACTTCGCGCGAGGCGCCGTAGGCGATGTTGTCCGCGATGCTGCCGCCGAACAGCCAGGTGTCCTGCAGCACCATCCCGATCCCGGACCGCAGTTCGTCCCGGGACATCTTCCGGATGTCCACGCCGTCCAGGGTGATCCGGCCGCCCGAGACGTCGTAGAACCGCATCAGCAGGTTGACCAGCGTGGTCTTGCCGGCACCGGTCGGGCCGACGATCGCCACCGTCTGCCCGGGCTCCACCGTCAGCGACAGGTCCTCGATCAGCGGCTTCTCCGGGTCGTACCGGAAGGACACGCCCTCCAGCGCCACCCGCCCGCGCAGCTGCGCCGGCCGCTCGCCCGGCACCGGATCCGCCTCCTGCTCCTCCGCGTCCAGGAGTTCGAAGATCCGCTCGGCCGAGGCGACACCCGACTGCACCAGGTTCGCCATCGACGCGACCTGCGTCAGCGGCATCGAGAACTGCCGCGAGTACTGGATGAAGGCCTGCACGTCACCGATGGACAGCGCGCCCGACGCGACCCTGAGGCCACCGACGACCGCCACCAGCACATAGTTCAGGTTCGACACGAACATCATCAGCGGCTGCATCACACCGCTGTTGAACTGCGCCTTGAACCCGGCCTCGTACAGCGCCTCGTTCTGCTCGGCGAACTGCTTCGCCGACTCCTGCTGCCGCCCGAACACCTTCACCAGGGTGTGCCCGGTGTACATCTCCTCGACGTGCGCGTTCAGCTTGCCGGTGGAGCGCCACTGCTGCACGAAGTGCGGCTGCGACCGCTTGCCGACCCGGGTGGCGACCACGAACGACAGCGGCACCGTCACCAGCGCGACCAGCGCCAGGATCCAGGAGACCCAGAACATCATCACGAGCACGCCGATGATGGTCAGCACCGAGTTGATCAGCTGGCCCATCGACTGCTGGAGCGTCTGCCCGATGTTGTCGATGTCGTTGGTGGCCCGCGAGAGCACCTCGCCGCGCTGGCGCTTGTCGAAGTACGACAGCGGCAGCCGGGACAGCTTCGTCTGCACGTCCTCGCGCATCCGGTACATCGTGCGGTTCACGGCCCGGTTGACCAGTCGGGTGGCGACCGCCATCAGCAGACCGGCGACCAGGAAGGTGCCGAGCGCGATCAGCAGGACGTTCCCGACGGCATCGAAGTCGATGCCCTTGCCGGGGGTGAAGTCGGTGCTCTTCAGCATGTCGGCGATGGAGCCCTGGCCCCGCTCGCGCATCGACTGGAGCACCTGCTCCTTGGTGGCCCCGGCCGGCATCTGCCGGCCGACGATGCCGGCGAACACCAGGTCGGTGGCCCTGCCGAGGATCTTCGGGCCGATCACGCTCAGGGCGACGCTGACGACCACGCACAGCAGCAGGGCGTAGATGGTGACCCGTTCGGGCCTGAACCGGGCGACGAGCCGTTTGCCCGACCCCTTGAAGTCCATCGAGCGCTGGTCGGGGCCGCCCCCGGCCATCATGCGTCCCATGGGCCCGGCCATCAGGCAGCCTCCGCTTCCGTGAGCTGGGAGAGCACGATCTCCCGGTACGTCTCGTTGCCCGCCATCAGCTCGTGGTGCCGGCCGGTGCCGACCACCAGGCCCTCGTCCAGCACGACGATCCGGTCCGCGTCCCGGATGGTCGCCACGCGCTGGGCGACGATGACGACGGTCGCCTCGGCGGTCTCCTGGGCGAGCGCCGAGCGCAGCGCCGCGTCCGTCGCGTAGTCGAGCGCGGAGAAGGAGTCGTCGAAGAGGTAGATCTCCGGGCGCTGTACGAGGGTGCGGGCGATGGCGAGGCGCTGGCGCTGACCGCCCGACACGTTCGTGCCGCCCTGCGCGATCGGCGCGTTCAGGCCGCCCTCCAGCTTCTGCACGAAGTCCCTGGCCTGCGCCACCTCCAGTGCGTGCCACAGTTCCTCGTCGGTGGCGTCCGGGTTGCCGTAGCGCAGGTTGGTCGCGACCGTCCCCGCGAACAGGTACGGCTTCTGCGGCACGAGCCCGACGGTCTTCGCGAGCAGCGCCGGCTCGACCTGCTGGACGTCGACACCGTCCACCAGGACCTCGCCCTCGGTGGCGTCGAACAGCCGCGGGACCAGACCGAGCAGGGTCGACTTGCCGCTGCCGGTCGAGCCGATCACGGCGGTCGTCTCACCCGGCCTGGCGACCAGGTCGATGGACTTCAGCACCGGCTCCTCGGCACCCGGATAGCGGAAGCCCGCGCCCCGGATCTCCAGATGCCCGTGCCGGCGCAGCTCGACGACCGGGGAAGCCGGCGGCACCACGCTCGAGTCGGTGCCCAGGACCTCCTGGATGCGCTCGGCGCACACCTCCGCGCGCGGCACCATCATGAACATGAAGGTGGCCATCATCACGGACATGACGATCTGCATCAGATAGGCGAGGAACGCGGTCAGGTCGCCGATCTGCATCCCGCCGCTGTCGATGCGGTGCGCGCCGAACCACACCACCGCGATCGACGACAGGTTCACCACCGTCATGACGATCGGGAACATCAGCGCGAGCATCCGGCCGGTGGCCAGCTGCATCTCGGTCAGGTCGCCGTTCGCCTTCCCGAACCGGCCCTGCTCGTACTCGTCCCGGACGAAGGCGCGGATCACCCGGTTGCCGGTGATCTGCTCGCGCAGCACCCGGTTCACCGTGTCCAGGCGGACCTGCATGGCCCGGAACAGCGGCCGCAGCCGGCGCACGATCAGCGTCACGGAGATGCCGAGCACGGGCACGACGGCGATGAGCACCGCGGACAGCGGCACGTCCAGGCCGAGCGCCAGCACGATCCCGCCGACACACATGATGGGCGCCGACACCATCAGCGTGAACGTCATCAGGGCCAGCATCTGGACCTGCTGGACGTCGTTGGTCGTACGGGTGATGAGCGAGGGCGCCCCGAAGTGACCCACCTCACGGGAGGAGAAGGACTGCACCCGGTCGAACACGGCACCGCGCACGTCCCGGCCGAGCGCGGAGGCGGTGCGGGCGCCGTAGTACACGGCACCGATGTTGCAGACGACCTGGGCCAGCGAGATGCCGATCATCAGGGCGCCGAAGGACAGGATGTAGCCCGTGTCACCCTTCACGACACCGTTGTCGATGATGTGCGCGTTGAGTGTGGGCAGGTAGAGGGTGGCGCAGGTCTGCAGGAACTGCAGCAGCACCAGGAGAGCTATGGGTTTCTTGTAGGGCCTGAGGTAGGTCCGCAGAAGTCGTATGAGCACGCTACGTCTCTCGGAGTCGGCGGTAGGGGCTGGTCGGTTGCCCCTGGCCCCTATCGTCGAACACTCCACCCGCGTTACCTCAACCGATTAACCCAACAGCGGTGCCCGTACGACCCTGTGCGTTTGTGGCGCTATGGGCGAAACGCCCCGGGGTGGGTCTGCTCCCGCACCGACACGAACTGCTGCCGCACGGCCTGCCCCACAGCCAGTTGGTCGCCCGGCTCCAGGACCTGCGCGGCCGGCCCCGGCCAGACCGGCGGGGTGCGCGGGTCGAGTGCGCCCTGCGACACGCCGAGCGCCCACGCGGCCTGCCGGGCCGCGCCGATCGCCGCGTAGTCCGCGGGCTGCGGTACGACGACCTGCACGCCGAACAGCGAGGGCGCCGCGGCCTGCACGGCGGGCAGCTCGGCGGCCTGGCCCAGCAGGAAGATCCGCCGCACCTCCACACCCCGCCCGCGCAGCACGTCCAGCGCGTCGGCCAGCCCGCACAGCATGCCCTCGAACGAGGCCCGCGCCAGATGCTCGGGCTTCATCGACTCGCGCCGCAGCCCGGCGATGGTGCCGGCGGTGTGCGGCAGACTCGGCGTCCGCTCACCCTCCAGGTACGGCAGGAGCACCAGCCCGTGCGACCCCGGAGTCGACTTCATCGCCAGCTCGGACAGGCTCTCCAGGTCCGGCAGACCGAGGAGTTCGGCGGTGCCGCGCAGGGTGCGTACGGCGTTCAGGGTGGTGACGACCGGCAGGTGCATGCCGGTGGCGTCGGCGAGGGACGTGATCATCCCGGCCTGGTCGGCGAGCGCCTCCGGGTGCACGGCCATCACGGACCCGGAGGCCCCGAGCGACACGACCGCGTCCCCGAGCCCGATCCCGAGCCCGAACGCGGCGGCCATGGTCTCCCCGGTGCCGGCCGAGATCAGCAGCCCCTCCGGGGTCGTACCGGCCGCGTCCGCCGGGCCGATCACCTCGGGCAGCATCGCCTGGTGGCCGAGCGCCAGCTCGACCAGGTCGGGCCGGTAGCCACCGGTGGCGGCGGACCAGTACCCGGTGCCGGAGGCTCCGCCGCGGTCGGTGGTCCGGCGCACCGGCCGCCCCAGCAGCTGCCACACCAGCCAGTCGTGAGCCTGCAGCAGAGCGGCGATCCGGTGCGCGTTCTCGGGTTCGTTCTTCGCGAGCCAGCGCAGCTTGGTCACCGGCTGCGCGGCCTGCGGCACACAGCCGACCGCCTGCGCCCAGGCCTCCCGGCCGCCGAGCGCGTCGATGAGATCGGCCGCCGCGACCTGCGCCCGCTTGTCGCCGCCGACCAGCGCCGGACGCACCGTGTTGCCCTGCGCGTCCAGCGGGACCAGCGCGTTCTGCTGTGAGGAGACACCGATGGCCTGCACGCCCTCCAGCAGGCCGCCCCCCGCGGCCTCGCCCAGGGACAGCAGCCAGGCCTGCGGATCCACGTCGCTGGGCCGCCCGCCCACGCCTTCCGGTGCCTCCACCGGATGCGGGGCGTACCCCTGCCTGAGTACGGCGCCCGTGTCCGCGTCACAGACGACGATGCGCGTGAAATCGGGCGAGCTGTCCAACCCGGCGACTATCCCCATGTCCAAAATTCTGCCGTATCGCTGCGCTTGCTTTGGCCGTGGGCGCCGTGGAGTTGCCGTGCCCGGCGCCGATAGGTGCCGCTACGTGTTGCTCGTGCCCCAGTCGTCCTCCGGGAAGCCGTTGGTGTTGCGTTCGCGCAGGGAGCGGACGCGTTGGGTCACCGAGTCGGGGACGTGGTCGCCGACCTTGTGGGTGACCGTGTGGAAGGCCTTGCCCGCGTACACGCGGCCCTGCTGGGCGGCGGTCTCCGCGGTGTTGCGTACGGCGGGGTTCTGCGCGATCTGACGAGCGGACTTCTTCAGCTGCTCGTAGCGCTCGCGCCCAGCCCTCGTGCCGAGTACGTAACCGAGGGCCAGTCCGGCGACGAACGTGAGCCGGTAGCGCATGGCTGCCACCCTTCCCTGGGGTAGGTCTGTGGTGCGGCGTCGGGACCGGGGGGAACCGATTGGCGGAGCACCCCCCTGCTTGCGCTAATGTATGTGTCGCAGCGAGCGCCCGCCGCCTGGCGAACACCCAGGTAGGTACGTTCGATGCAACGAGGCGATCCTCCGTAGCTCAATTGGCAGAGCAGCCGGCTGTTAACCGGCAGGTTACTGGTTCGAGTCCAGTCGGGGGAGCTTCGGTCCTCCGTAGCTCAATTGGCAGAGCAGCCGGCTGTTAACCGGCAGGTTACTGGTTCGAGTCCAGTCGGGGGAGCACGCTGAACGAGGACCCTTCGGGGTCCTTTTTCATGTCCGCGGGAACCACGGCGCGCGCGCCGAAGTCCTCAAGGTCAGGAAGCAGCGCAGAAGCCGACCATCCGAAGCAGGAGATCGTATGAGCGGCTATGCTGCGGCAGACGGCGCGCACACATGTACGCGACACGCCGCTATGGGGCGGTAGCTCAGCCGGTTAGAGCAGCGGACTCATAATCCGTCGGCCGTGGGTTCGAGTCCCACCCGCCCCACCATGCAGGCCCTTGACCTGCAGAAACGTCTCAGCAGGCGTGCGGATTCAGGACATCGAGTGAACGGACCGAATCCGCTGCTCGTGACTTCAACGGCGCTTCGGGCTGCGGGGCTCACGATGCGTTGACCTGGGCGGATGCGTGGGTTCGTGGTCGGGGGGAAGCCGTAATCGTCGACCTGCGCGGGGCTCGGACGCACGAGTTGGGACGCTGATGGGACGCGGGAATGGGAAGGGCCCTCTGCGGACCCACTTGCCGCCCCCCTTCGGCCGTGGCAGGCGGGTTCGACGGGTGGCTCGGCGCATGAGCGAGTCGCCTTGATCGCTGGGTGGCTCTGGACGATCTCGCCGCGGCCGTTGCCGAACTGGCCACGGCACCTGAACCGCCGCCGCTGCAAATCATCGCTGGGCCACAATCCCTCACCGGCGACCAGGTCGCCGCGGGACTCTCCGCCGCGCTCGGGCAAGAGGTCTGCTGGAAGACGATCGCGCCAGCCGAGTACGAGCAGATGCTCGCCCCCTACCTCGGGCAGGAAGCCGCGGCCGGGGTGGCTGCGGCCTATCTGCCTCCCCCGCCCGACGTCCCACTGCCCCCTGCTCCTGACCCCGCAGTCGTCCGGACCGGCCCCACTACGCTGCGCGACTGGGCCATCCGACAGCACTGGCCCCAATAACCCGAGCACAGGACGCCTGCCAACGACCACACGCCCCACAAAGCGTGGGCCCTAGCTTGATCTTCAACCTGGGTAACTGCCGTACGTGCAGGCGGCCTCGGCTGACCATGTGCTCCGACCAAGGAACGCACACACCCAGCACGAAGGCCGTGGGATGAGACTGTTGCACCCTGCTGTCCGGCAGGAACGGTTCGCAGAACTGGCACGCTTCCGAGGTGAGTTCTACTCCTGCCTGACCAAGCGTTCGGATGAAATGTGCGGCCCCCGGAGTCGGACCCTTCCGCCTGCCCTTCGGCAGGGCGCAGAGCTCCATCTCGATCGCCGAGGCGGAGCTTTTGTGTAGTGGAACGGCAATCCGCTGAGGACGGTTGGGAACCCACCTTCGAGCTGACGTAGGCGCCCGACAGTCCGGTGTCCCTGGCCGACGAAGACCGAGGGTGGATACATGGCGTATCCCGTCTGACCAGCGAAAACGTCACCAATGGACGCTGATCGTCAAGGGCCGCCAAGATCCTCAAAGATCCGTCGGCCGTGGGTTCGAGTCCCACCCGCCCCACCACTCGCTGCGCGAGGAGAAGCCTTGTGCGCTTCCACTCTGCGACCCGTTCCGGCGTTCAGACCAGTGCCTTGGGCCGCTTGACCGGCGGCAGCTCGACCGTCGTGGCCCGGTTGCTCGTGCAGTGGCCGCGCTCGATGCCACTGCCGAGGCACGAGCTGAGGGTGGCGTTGGTACGGTGCATCGTGGAGGCGCTGGTGATCTTCCGCTTGTCCGTGCGGCCTTCGCGGACGGCGGCGTTGGCATCGAAGTAAGCGCCGCACGTGGCACGGCGCTCCTCCTGTTCCCCGCGGCGCGGACCCGCGCCGTGTAGGCGGCGCCGCGAGCTTGCTGTCGTCGTAGGTCGCGTGGGGTCACTCCGTGCGTGGCACGAGACCGGTGCGGTAGGCGTAAGCGATCGCCTGTCCGCGATCCACTACGCCGATCTTGGTGAAGATGTGATTGATGTGGGTCTTCACGGTCACGGTGCTGATGCCCAGTTGGGTGGCGATCTGGTCGTTGCGCAGCCCCTCGGCCATCCGCGACAGCACCTGTGTCTCCCGTGGGGTGAGCGCCTCGGCCGTGTTGCGGTCCGGGCGGCGGGTGTCGTCGCCGAGGGCTGCGGCGACGACACGTGCCTGCGCGGTCGGTGCCAGTGCGGTGCCGCCGGCGACGACGGTGTGCAGGGCGGCGAGGATCTCCTCGACGGTGGCGTCCTTGGTGAGGTAGCCGCGGGCGCCGGCGCGCAGGGCCGCGAAGAGCGACCGGTCGTCGGGGTAGGTGGTCAGCGCGACGACGGCGACGCCTGGGTGGGCCGCGATGATGTTCCGGGTGGCTTGGACGCCGTCCATGCGTGGCATGCGCAGGTCCATGAGGATGACGTCGGGTTGCTGGCTACGGGTGGCGGCGAGGGCTTCGCGTCCGTCGGCGGCGACGCCGACGACCTCGACGCCGGCGGCCCGTTCCAGGAGCATGACCAGGCCTTCGCGTATCAGTTCCTGGTCGTCGACGACCAGCACGCGGATCGTCATCTTGTCACCGGGAGGGACAGCCGCACGAGGAACCCCGTGGCGGTCGGCCCGGCGACCAGCATGCCACCGGCTGCGGTGACCCGGTCGCGCAGCCCGGCCAGCCCCTGCCCGCCGCTGGGCAGCGCCGGGCGTGGCTGGTGCCGCTGACCTGCAACGTCTTCCACCGTGGTGATCAGGTGCCCGTCGCCGACGGTGATGTCGACCCGGACCCGCTTCGCGGCGCTGTGGCGCACGGTGTTGGTGAGCGCCTCCTGCACCGTGCGGTACAGCGCGAGGGCCACATCCTGGTCCAGGACCGGTGCCGGCTCGGGCAGGACGATCTCGCAGGGGATGCCGGAGGTCGCAGCGAAGTCGGCCGCCAGCTGGCGCACCTGCGTCCAGTCGGGCCCGCCGCCCCGCAGTGCGCTGACCACGGTCTGCGTTTCGTGCATCGAGGCCCGGGCCACCTCGACGCCTCGCTCCAGCATCAGGCGCAGCCGTGGCACGTCGACCGGGTCGTCGTCGAGCAGGGCACGGGCCGCCCTCAGCTGCACCAGGAGCGTGCTGGCGGTGTGAGCCACCACGTCGTGGATGTCGCCGGCGATGCGGGTGCGCTCACCCAGCACCGCCTCCCGCGTTTCGGCGGCCCGGGCGGCGGCGTACGAGGCCGTAAGCCGCCGTCGGGCCGCCCGCTCGCGGGCAAGGGCCCGGCCCAGTGCCACGACGAGGTACGCGCAGATCGGCGAGAGCAGCACCGTCGGTGCGATCCCCCTGTATCCCAGGCCGAGTCCTGTGGCGGCCGCGACCGCCACCGCCGCGCCGTAGCGGGGCGGCAGCAGGCCGGCGGCTGCTGCTGCCAGGCACACCAGAATGAACATTGCTGCGCCCGTGCCAGTCATCCGCCTCTGTACTACCTTCCTTGCCGGGCGAAGGGCCGCCACACCGCCCGTGCCCGGCCCTTCGCCCCAGGGACCGGGCAGCTGCGCCCGTTGCGCACCAGCCACATGCCGCGCCACGTCAGCGCGGCCCATACCAGGGTAATGACGGTGCCGGCGAGCCACACATGCGCGCGCAGGAACACACCCGCGGCGGTGCCGCCCAACGCGACACTCAGCAGTGCCAGCGTCACCGGCAGATGACACGGGCAGATCGCGAACGCGCCGATCACCGTGGCCAGGCCCCGCCGCTCGCGGCGCCGGCCTTCCATCGCGCCCCCTGCCGAGCCGTCCGCTCCTTGACTGGCCGGGTGGGCCACAGGCGATGCCGTTGCCGACCCCGCCGCACGGTCAGCCTGGCCGGACACCTGCGTGAGGGCCGGACTCATCGTGTACCCCCGCGGGAACGGCGACGCGACCGGACCGCGTACGCCACCAGCGCCACCAGCCCGAGGCCGGCCGCGATGCATGCATAGATCATGGAAATCCTCCGTCAGGACAACAGGACGCTGCCCAATGTCGTCCTGAACGGGCATGCGCACATGGGCGCCAGGGTGGAGATCAGCCGACGGCATCCACCCCTAGGTGGACCTGCGCTCTCATGCGCGACACGTTCACCGACGCACGCGTGAAGAAACTCCAGCGGACCGTGGCCGTGGCGCGGTGACTGTTTCTCCGCCCGGGCTGGTTCGGCGAGGCGGTTCGGACTTCCCGCATCGTCGCCGGCGTGACGTGCAGCGGTTCGACCCAGGGCGTGGGGGGCGCCGTCGAGGTCGGGGACGCCGCTGGGCAACGTGTGGGTCCTGGCCGGCCCGGCCTCAGCAGCCGGCGGTCGAGGCTCCGCGCCCGCGCCAGGTTTACGCCCACGCTGAAGGTTCCGCCCGTTGGTTGGGCGCCGGACGGACGGACCCCGCTCGGAACCCTGGGGGTCGGATTACCCGGTGGCGTCGATGCCGGGCTGGGCCAGGGCCCGGAAGATCTCGTCGACCTCCTCCGGTGTGCTCCGGGGACTGTGGGCGAGCCACCAGGCGACGAGGGCCAGATGGGCGGCGACGACGAAGCGGGCGCGGGCTTCTGGGGGAACGCCTCTGCCAGTGGGGGACGGAAGGTCGTCGCGGACGACATCGAGAAGAAGCTCCTCGATGTGCTTGAGCACGGGACGCAGGCTGGTCTCGGTGAAGACCGCCCGCGCCAGATCCCGCTGCTCCTCGATGTGGCGCAGGAACGGCAGGCTGAAGTCCAGCGGCCCGCGGGGCGATGCCGCGCCGGCGTTCGTGGGGCGGCCGACCAGCGTCCGGAGATCGGCGAAGCCGTCTGTCAGCAAGTCGTCCTTGTTCACGTAGTGGTTGTAGAAGGTGGAGCGGCCGATGTCGGCGCGGTCGATGATGTCCTGGATCGTGACCGCTTCGTAGCCCTTCTCGGTCATGAGGTCGATCAAGGCGCTCCGCAACGCCTGCCGAGTACGGCGGACCCTGCGGTCCGGCTTTGTGACCACCGTCACCTCGCCTTTCTGAACACCTCAGGCCGATCTTGTTCGGTTCCGGACGCCCGGCCGCCGATTGCTTCTTGTTCGGTCCCTGCTCGTGGACATTCACTACTTAGCGAACTGATGTCCAGAAACAGACTAACGTCCAGCAGGATCGGTGCCACGTATGAGCATGAGGGAAAGCAAGCCGGGCGATCCGGTCATCGCCGCTCGGGGACTCGTCAAGACCTATCCGATGCCGTCAGGCGATGTCACCGCGCTCGGCGGCATCGATGTGGACGTCGCCGCGGGTGAGTTCGTCGCCGTGGTCGGCCGGTCCGGCAGCGGCAAGACGACGCTGCTGAACGTTCTGGCGGGGATCGATCGCCCCACCGCGGGGGAGATCGTCGTCGGTGGAACGGCTGTCCACGAGCTGAAGGGCTCGCGACTGGCTGCCTGGCGCGGCACCGCGATCGGCTTGGTGTTCCAGTTCTTCCAGTTGCTACCCACCCTGACGGTGGCCGAGAACGTGATGCTGCCGATGGATCTGTGCGACACCTTCCCCGCGCGGCAACGCCGGGCCTGGGCACTGGAGTTGCTGGAGCGGGTCGGAATCCGGGAACAGGCCGGCAAGCTGCCCTCCGCGCTCTCGGGCGGACAGCAGCAGCGCGCCGCGATCGCCCGGGCCTTGGCGAACGAGCCGCCGGTGCTGCTGGCCGACGAGCCGACGGGCAACCTCGACTCGGCCACGTCCGACAGCGTGCTGGACCTGTTTGCGCAACTGGCTGCGGACGGCCGGACGGTGCTGATGGTCACCCACGAGCGCGACGTCTCCCGCCACGCCACTCGGCAGATCACGCTGGCCGACGGCCTGATCAGCAGCGACGTTGCGACCGGGGAAGACCGAGAGGGCGTGCTGTCATGACGCTCCTGCGGCTGCGGAAACTCGCCCGCGACCTGTGGGCCACGCGCGCCAGGATCGCCATGATGACGATCGCCATCGCGGTCAGCGTGCTCACCGTGATCGCGTTCCTGTCGGCACGAGCCGTCATCGGCCGGGAGATCACCCGCAACTACGCGGACACGCATCCGGCTTCGGCGACCCTGCATGTCCCCGGCGGTGTCGACGAGGCCGCCCTCGCCGCCGTACGAGCCCGGCCGGGCGTCCTGGACGCCGCCGCCCGCGCCACCGTGCCGGCGCGGATCAGGGTCGGCGACGGGCCCTGGCGCGTCCTGGTGCTCTTCGTAAGCTCCCCGGCCGATCCGCAGCGGATCAACAAGGTCGCAGTGGAGGAGGGGAGTTGGCCCCCACCCCAGCGCGCTGTGCTGCTGGAACGCACCGCGCTGGACTTCCTCGGCGTGCACACCGGTCAGCGGGTGGTCGTCCAGGCGGGCGGTGGGGCGCCGGCGGCCATGACTGTGACAGGGGCCGTGCACGACGGCGGCGTCGCGCCGGCCGGACAGGAGCAGACCGCCTACGGCTACACGACCACCGAGGCCCTGGCCGCACTGGGCCTCCCCGGGACGCTCGACCAGGTGCGCATTGTCGTGGGTGACCACTCCACCGCCGCCGACGACCCCTCCGTCATCGACCGCACCGCCCAGCGCGTCGCCGCCGGGCTGAAAGCCCAGGGCCACCCCGTCAGCGGCATCGACGTCCCGCCCCCGGGACGCCACCCCCATCAGGGGCAGATGGTCATGGTCGGGTTCGTGATGCTGGCGTTCGGGCTGATGGCGCTGCTGCTGTCGTCCGTCCTGGTGGCCACCATGCTGGGCGGCATGCTGACCGCCCAGATCCGCCAGATCGGGGCCATGAAGGCCGTGGGCGCCCGCACCGGCCAGATCCTCCGGATGTACCTGGCCCAGACGGCCGCGATCGCGCTCACCGCCACCGCGCTCGCCTTCGCACCGGGCCTTGCCCTGGGAGGTGTCCTGGCCGGGCAGGCGGCGCGACTGCTCAACCTCGACATCGCCGACGCGTCCCCTCCCGGCGGGGTGTACGCGGTCGCCCTGACGGCGGGGATCGGCGTGCCACTGCTGGTGGCGCTGGTGCCGTTGGTGCGGGGCAGCCGCATCACCGTACGCCAGGCCATCGACGACCACGGAGCCGACCGCGCCGTTCCCGGCGGCCGTCTCGAACGTGTCCTGACACGCCTGCGCGGCCTCGGCCGCACCCGGATGCTGGCCCTGCGCAACATGTTCCGGCGCCGCGGGCGCCTGGCGCTCAGCGTCGGACTGCTCGCCGTCGCCGGCGCCATGTTCCTCACCGGCTTGAACACCGCGGACGGCTGGAACTCCCTGGTCGGCCAGGGGATCAGGCAACGCAGCTACGACCTGGAGATCCGCCTCGACAGGTCCTACCCCGCCGACCGTCTCACCGCACTCGCCCGCTCCACCCCCGGCGTGCGGGACGCCGAGGGCTGGGGCCGGACCGCCACCACCGTGCACCACCCCGGACGCGTGGACGTCGCCCACGTCTACCCCGACGAGGGCCACGACAGCTTCACGGTCATGGCACCGTCCGCGGACACCCGCATGGTGCACCTGCCGCTGAAGGCCGGCCGGTGGCTGCGGCCCGACGACACCGGCGCCGTGGTGCTGAACAACCTGGTCCCCGGCCAGCAGGCTCCGGGCGTCGGCGTCGGCGACAGCATCACTCTCACCGTCGCCGGACATCCCGTCACCCGCCGGGTGGTGGGAATCGTCTCCGACTTCGGCACCCTGGGCACGGCCTACCTCACCGACCGGGACTACGCGGCCATCACCGGCAGCCCGGGGCAGGCGGAGATGCTGCGCGTCGTCACCGGCCGCCACGACGCGGCGACCCGCCAGGCCGTCCTGGACCGGCTCGAGCGCACTCTGGCCCGGGCGGGGGTGGGCATCCAGCAGTCCACCACCCTGGACACGCTGCGGGTGGCCCTGGACGGACATGTCCTGGTCCTGGCCGACACCCTGATCGCCCTCGCGATCCTCATGGGTTTCGTCGGGCTGCTGGGGCTGGCCTCGGCCCTGAGCACCGGCGTCCTGGAACGCACCCGCGAGTTCGGCGTCCTGCGCACACTCGGCGCCACCGGCTCAGCGATCCGCACCGTCGTCCTCACCGAAGGCGTCCTGACAGCCGCACTCAGCCTGATGTTCGCGACAGTCGCAACCCTGCCCCTGACCCGGGTGTTCGGGAACTTCATCGGCAACCAGGCCTTCCGGCAGGACCTGCCCTACGAGTTCTCCCTGCCGGCGCTCGCCCTGTGGACCCTGTTCACCCTCGCCGGTGCCGCCGTGGCCGGCACCGCGGCAGCCCGACGCGCCTCCCGTACAACCGTCCGCCAAGCCCTCACCACTGTGTGAACCCCCAGCGAAGGGAACTGAACCGTGAGCCGTACCCGCACGATCCTGCTGATCCTCCTCGGCCTCGCCCTCGTGATGGCGACCATCCACTTCGCCGTCAACGGCCTCCCCGCCCTGAACAGCCTCAATCCCCACGCCCGCTGACCCACTCACCCACGACTCATCCCCTGTGCACTACGGAGACCCATGCCCACCATCGTCCCGCCCCCTTCCCAGCCCGCCCCCGTTCAGGTGGGCGCCCGCACCATCGTTCCCCTGGTGGAAGCGGTCGGCCCGGCACTGCCCGCCCGCGCCACCTACCCGCAACTTGACCCCGGAGAACTGCGAGACCTGCTCACCGCTCACGGAGATACCTACAGCGACCCCTCCCGCACCCATCTGCGCATGGCCTCCCAGGGATTCGCCATCCTCGGAGCGGGGCGCGTCATCCTCGTCGACACCTGCCTCGGCGGAGCCAAGCCCGACCGGCCCCGCCCCAGGGCCGGCTTCACCTCCCGCTGGCCCTCCGCCCTGGCCGCGGCGGGGATCAGCCCGCAGCACGTGGACACAGTGATCAACACCCACCTCCACCACGACCACGTCGGCTGGAACACCACCTTCGCGGATGGGCGGTTGCGCCCCACGTTCCCCATGGCCCGCTACCTGATCACCCGGGAAGAGCTCGCCCACGCGTACGGCGTCAGGCCGCCCACCCACATCGTCGACAGCGTGCTGCCGCTCCAAGCCGCGGGACAGCTGGAGACCTGCGACCCCGACACCCGCATCGACCACGAGGTCAGGCTCGTTCCGGCACCCGGGCACACCCCTGGCCACGTCCTGGTCGACATCACCAGTCAGGGGCAACGTGCCGTACTCGCCGCGGATCTGATCCACCATCCCCTCCAGCTGCGCCGTTCCGACGTCTCCGCCGCGATGTGCACCGACGTCCACCAGTCCGCCGCCACCCGTACGCGGATCCTCCAGCGGTACGCCGACACCGACACGCTCTTCCTTCCGAGCCACTTCCCGCGGGGCGGCTACCTGCACAGCGCCCGCGACGGGTGGAGACTTGCCCCGGCCTGAGAACTTCCTCGGGTGGGGCCACGCGGGGTGGAACCGGGCGAGTTCGCCCCGGACGCGGTCCAACTGCCGGGCGTGTTCGTCCGGCTGAGACGTGCACCGGGTAATCCGCTGCGCGGAGTTCCGTCTCTCTTTCCCGAGCTCGTGCTACGTCCCCGTCAGGCGGGCGACATTGTCCAATCAGGGTGTGTCGGGACGCAGTCGGGACACAAGGACAGGAACAGACTGACAAAGACGAAGGAACGCCGACATGGCAAGCCCCTCCTGACCTGTGAAAACGTCATGAACGAGCGTGGACGGGCAAGGGCCGCCAAGATCCTCAAAGGACTCATAATCCGTCGGCCGTGGGTTCGAGTCCCACCCGCCCCACCGAAGCTGATCGGCGCAGGAACGTTTTCACCTGCGCCGACTATGCACCCTCCCGGTCGCGACCTGCCGGAACGACACGGCAGAGACCGTTAGCCGGCCCCCTGCTGGCCCCCTGCTGGCCCGAAGGGCGGACGATCACCGCAAGCGGCCTCCACCGCGGAGCTTGCTCTGGCCGCCTGACAGGGTCGATCCGCATCCAGAAGGCGGCCCATGCCTGAAGATCCCACTGGCGGCTACGTCACCAACCCGCGCCAGGCCAAGCTCCTGATGACCCAAGACATCAGCGATGTCACGAGGTTCATGGAGGGGGCAGAGATGCTCGGAACGGGGCTGCAGGTACGGCGCATCGCGCTCCCCAAGCAGGATTAGCCCCACCGAGGTTGATCACTCCAGGTAGCCGAGATGGGCGTAGCGCTCTCTATCGCCATGGAGGATCAAGGCACACGGTGGCGATCTTCACGGTGTCACTCCTTCACGTCGAAGCCGTGGGCCTTGCCCAGGCGGGTCAGGGAAGCCTTGCCGGGGATGCCACCGGCGGACGCGCCGTGGTAGCCGTAGCGCTCCTGGAGCCTGTTGTAGGCGGTGATGGTCTTGGTGCCGAACGAGCCGTCCACCCACTGACTGCTCAGCAGGCCCTCGGCGCGCAGGGCCTTCTCGACGAGCAGCACCTCGGCGCGGTGGGTGGTGCGCCCCTGGGCCGCGCCGGGGCCGGGGCGGCGGCGTGGCCGAGCTGGTTGGCGATTCGCTCGCGCATGTCGTGCATGTCGAAGCCGCGGGGGTCGGACTTCCAGCCGGACCATTCCAGATGGCCGATGACGCTGCGGGCCGTCCAGCCGTGGTGCCGGCACGCTCGGGGAGCCCGACTGCCATTCCTTCCTTGCCTCCCCACGACGCTGCCCAGCGTGCTCGACCCGGATGATCTTGCCGGTGGGTGTGTAGCGGGTCCAGACGGAGAGTGGTGACTGACCGCCCTCGTACGCGCTTCCCGCGCGGTCAGGCGGTCAGTCGGGGGCGCGCAGTCCGGCCAGGACCAGGTCGACGGCCTGCTCGGCCCACTGCGGGTGGCCGCCCCGGCCAGCCATGTGGTCGGCGTAGAACGGGCCGAGCAGCGCCGACACGGCCGCTTCGAGGTCGGCGTCCTCGCGGATCCGGCCGGCTTGTCGCGCCTGCTCCAGGGCCTCTCGCAGGAGGGCCCGGCGCGGGAGCACGGTGCGTTCACGCAGGAGGGCGAGGAGCTCCGGGGTGTGGGCCTCTTCGGCGAGGCAGGTGCCGATGAGTGCCATGCCGTTGACCCGCTCGACGGTGGCGGCGAAGTCCTTGAGGACGTTCACCAGGTTCGTGCGAAGGTCCCCGCCGGGGGGCGGGGCGTCGGTCATGCGGACGGCGGCGAGGGCCGCGGTGAGGAGGTCGGCCTTGGTCTTCCAGCGCAGGTGGATGGTGGACTTGCTGACCTGCGCGGCGGCGGCGACCTGGCTGAGGCTCATGCGCGTGTAGCCCTGGGAGGCCAGCAGTTCCAGGGCGGCCTGCAGGATGGCGGTGTCCTTCTCGGCAGAGCGTGGCCGCCCCGCGGCTGCCTTGGTTTCCGTTCCACTCACCTGTTCGCTCACCTGGTCAGGATAGAGGGGCCTCCCGTACCGAGCGGTTCGGTACGGGAGGCGGAGGGCGATCCCGTGGGTCCGCCCGGCTCGGGGTCAGGCGCCGGTGCGGGCGCCCTGGATGTGGAAGTTGAAGTCGGCGTGGCCCAGCGCGCCCCACAGGCGGAGCCAGACCGGCAGCAGCATCTCGGTGCCGCGTGCGGCGGTGATGTCGCCGAGGTCGATCACGCTCTCCCGGGGCCAGCCGAACTCCGCGAGGAGCTCGGTGGCGAACTTCTTGGCGTCGGTGTCGTCGCCGCAGACGAAGACGTCGTGCTCACCGACCACCAGGGAGGGCTCCACCATGACGTGGCAATTCATGGTGTTGAGCGTCTTGACGACCTTCGTCTCGGGGAACGCGCGCTGGATCTGCTCGCCGAGGCTGTCGGTGTTGACCGGGTTCAGCGAGGGCGGCATGCCCTGGGAGAAGTCCAGCGGGTTGGCGATGTCCAGCAGGATCTTGCCCGCGAGGTTGTCTGCGCCCGCGGCCTGGAGGGCCTGGAGTGAGACGGCCCCGGCGGTGGTGTTCACCGCGGCCTCGCCGAAGGCCGCGGCGTCGGCGAAGGACAGCAGACGCACCTGCGTGTGCTGCGCCAGCCACTGGGCGATCGGCGGGTTGCCGTAGGCGTCGGGTTCGGTGCGGGCCACGGTGGCCTGCGGGTCTCGGGTGCCGATGACGACCTCGTGGCCGAGGGCGGCGAGCTTGCCGGCGATCGTCCGGCCGACGACACCGGTGCCGAGGACTGCGTAGCGCATGAGAGCGAGATCCTTTCCGGGAGGGGGTGCCGACGCGCGTTCTCCGGCACCCCCAAAAACTAAACCGAGTGGTTCGGTATTGCAAGGAAAGGCGGTCGTCCCTGTTACCTGAGATACGGCCCGTCCGTGCCGATCTTGCCGGGTGCCGCGTTGGCGCCACCCAGGTCGAGGACGTAGACCCGCAGGTTGCCCTTGCCGGAAGCGGGGACGTCGAGGGTGCCGTTGGTGACGGTGACGGTCTGGCCGGTGACGGCCTCCTTGTAGGTGCCGTTGAGGATGCCGGTGAAGGTGGCACCGTTGCCGACCGAGACCAGGGCGTAACTGTCGACGCCGGTGGCCGTGTCGCTGTAGCGGCGCTTGAAGGCCATGTCACCGCTGACGCCCTCGGTGGAGTACTGGCCCATCTGCAGTGCGGGAATGGCACGGCGGATCTGGTTGAGGCGCTGAAGGTGTTTGACCAGGGGTTGCTGCAGCGTGGTGGCCACGGAGCCGGAGGCGCTGGAGACCTTGGAGAAGTCGCTCGCCGTGACCTCGCCCTGCACCTTGTCGCCGTAGTAGGCGCGGCCGGTGGTGGCGAGCGGGCAGGTGGGGCCGCAGTCGATCTGCTTGCCGGCCTGGAACTCGATCTCCGATCCGTAGTAGAGGGTGGGAATGCCGCGGAACGTCCACATCAGGGACATGTTCTCGGCCCAGGCGTCGGTGCCCCCGGCGTAGCGCGTGCTCGACTTGTTCGGGCCGTAGTCGTGGCTGTCGACGTAGACGACGTTGTAGGTGGCGTCGTTGGTGGAGTCGTCGGAGTCCTTGCCGTTGTTGAAGGCGTTGGACGCGTAGCCGAAGTTGTTGTGCATCCGCATGTCGATGATGTTCATGCCGCTGAACTGGCTGTGGTCCGGCGTGTGGTAGCTGTTGCCGTTCAGGAAGGCGTTGCTCGACGTGGGCTGGCCGGCGGGGCCGAGGTTCTCCTCGTAGGTGTACTGGTCGAGTGCCGCCTGGACGTCGTCGTCGGTGTAGGTCTTGCGCTCCTTCCAGGTGTAGAACTGCGCGGAGTGGTTGACCGAGCCGTGGTTCCACTTGTCGTTGACGAAGGCCGCGACCTCGCCGAAGACGAAGAAGTCCTTGGCCTTGTCCGCGCCGAACCTACGGGTGACCTCGTCGTGGATCGCGGGCAGGAAACGGCGGTTCCAGGTGTTGCGCGGGACGTGTACGGCGGTGTCGATCCGGAAGCCGTCCACGCCCATGTCGATGTACTTGTCGTACGCGCCGATCAGGTACTGCTGCACGGTCGCGTTCTCGGTGTTGAAGTCGGCGAGGTCCTCGTGGATCCAGCAGGAACGGGAGTCCTCGCCCTCCCAGTTGCCCAGCCAGCACTGGTGGTAGAGCGAGGCCGGGAACAGCTTGTTGGTCGGGCTGGGCCACTGACAGTTGTAGATCGTGTAGCCCTCGGCGCTGTGCTGTCCGGTGGGTGTGCCCCAGTTGAGGCAGGTGTTGCCGCTGGGCTCGGCCGTCGACCACAGATCGCCGTTGTAGTACGACTTGCCGGAGACGGGTTCGACGGTGAGTCCGTCGTAGTCGAAGTTTGCGTCGGGCTGGTCGTAGTACCAGGACCACTGGGAGTCGCGCACGCCGTAGACCTTGGGGACGAACAGGCCCTTGGCGCCCCAGCGGGAGGAGTGGTTGTAGACCACGTCCTGGTAGATCTTCATGCTCTTGGCGTGGGCGGCGTTGATCAGGTCCTGGTAGGAAGCACCGGCGGACTCCAGTCGGGGGTCGACCCGGTAGAAGTCCCAGCCGTGGTAGCCGTGGTAGTCGTAGTCCGAGCGGTTGAGGACGACGGGGGTGATCCAGACCGCCGAGAAGCCGAGGGCCTTGATGTAGTCGAGCTTCTGGACCAGGCCCTTGAAGTCGCCCCGGAACATGGGGTCGTTGTTGGCCGCGTTGCCGGACTTCACGTCCTGGCTGCCGCCACGGTTGTTGGAGCTGTCGCCGTCGTAGAACCGCGCCGTGAGAACGAAGTAGACCGGGTCCTTGCGGGGGTCGCCTCCGAGCGGGGTACCGGCGGCGGGCGGGGGCGGTGTGTCGCCGGTGGTGGCGCACCCCGACGTGCTCGCGGCGGAGAGGTTGCCCGCCGCGTCCAGGGCCTTCACGGTCCAGCAGTAGGCGGTGCGGGCCGCCAGACCGGTGACGGACAGGACGGTGGAGGAGGTGCTGGTCACCGAGGTGCCGTCGCTGCCGCCGGTGCGGGTGACCTGGTAGCCGGTGACGCCCACGTTGTCGGTGGCGGCGTTCCAGGTGAGCACCACGGAGGTGTCGGTGACACTCGCGCTCACGCCCGAGGGCACGGTGGGCGCGGTGGTGTCGGGTTCGGCGGCGGCGCAGGGATCGGTGGCGTCGGCCGTGACCGTGTGGTTCACGACCTTCGAATTGCCTTGGGTCAACTGGTAGTTGGCGCCGTTGTTGTTGTCCCAGACGCCGTTGCCGTTGTTGAACGTGGCCTGCCAGGCGGTGGCGGAGCCCAGGTCGACGGTCTTCTTCACCCAGCCGGTGCAGGCCGGCTCCATGCCGACGCCGGGGACGGTGGTCCAGCTACCACCTGCCGGAGCCCAGTGCAGGTTGACGGTGGGCCAGCCGACGGAGGTGGTCGAGTACCAGACGGTCGCCGCGTTGCCCGCCGGGGGCTGCGTCGAACCGCACGGGTCGCTGTGGGCGACGACGCCGTCCTTGACCGTGATGGTTCCGGTGCCGAGCTGGTAGTTGGCGCCGTTGTTGTTGTCCCAGGTGCCTGAGCCGTTGTTGAAGGTCGCCTGCCAGGTGGCGGCGGTGCCGAGGTCGACGGTCAGTTTGACCCAGTCGGTGCAGGCGGAGTCCATCCGGGTGCCCGGGACGGTGCTCCAGCCGCCGCCCGCGGGTGCCCAGTGCAGGTAGTACGACGACCAGTTCCGGGTCGGCGTGTAGTAGTAGACCGTGGCGGAGTTCGCCTCGGTGGCGGCGGCCGTCACCGCGTGTGCGGGCGCGCCGGAGAGCAGGGACGCGAGCAGGCCGAGCAGTGCGGCGAGGAGGGCGGTCAGCGGCCGGGGCGGGCGCCGTCTGCCGGGTGGGAGCGTGCGGTGCATGGTGGGGGACAGCTCCTCGTGCCGGGGCCGCGGTGGGGCGCGGCCGTGCGGGTGATGGTGGTGCGGTCCCGTCGACTACTTGGCGATCAGGACCAGGACGGCGCGGCCGTGCAGCCGGTACACGGTGCCGGAGCCGCCGACCGGGGCCTCGCTGCCGGGGCGGGCGACCTGATCGGTGCCTTCGGCCCAGGTGGAGGTGTCGGTGACGCGGTACCAGGACTTGCCCGCGCCGGGGGACGGGAGCGTGAAGTCGACGTCGCCCGTCCAGCCGTTGTAGGCGACGTAGATCGCGCTGTTCGGGTCGCCGAGTTCGGTGCCGTCGTAGCGCTGGGCGAGGGCGTGGTTGTTGGGGTTGCCCCAATAGGTGCCGTCGGGCGCGCTGCCCGCGGGGGTGAACCAGTCCAGTTCGCCCATGCCGTTGCCGTTGCCGTCGGCGGAGCTGTAGAAGTCCGCCGGGCGCAGGGACGGGTGGGCCTTGCGGAAGGCGATCAGGCGCTGGGCATAGGTGCGGAAGGTGCTCTGGTCACTGGTGAGGGACGTGGTGAGCCAGTTGGCCGAGGAGTCCAGGTTGTAGGGGTTGTTGTTGCAGTTGACCGAGCGCAGGTACTCGTCGCCGCCGGTCATCATCGGCGTACCGGCCGACAGCATCAGGAACGCGAGGCCGTTGCGGGCGGCCTTGCGCTGATCGGCCGCGTTGCCTCCCTGGTCCCAGGACAGGTTGTAGTCCGACCCGCCGTCGGACGGGCCGTAGGGCCAGGCCTGGGTGTTGTTCTTGGTGTTGCAGCGGTAGAGGTCGGCGAGGGTGAAACCGTCATGGGCGACCATGAAGTTGACGGAGTTGAAGGGCGCGCGGCCGCTTTGCTGGTAGAGGTCGGAGGAGCCGGCGAAGCGGGTGGCCAGGTCGCTCGGGGTGACGTTCTCCACGCCCATGGCGTTCTGGTCGCGGCGCATGGTGTCACGGAACTTGTCGTTCCATTCGGACCATCCGGCGGGGAAGTTGCCCACCTGGTAGGTGCCGCTGCCCAGGGCCCAGGGTTCGGCGATCCAGTCGGTGCCGGAGCCGCCGGCGGCGGGCCGGGCGGGCATCAGGGCCGTGATGCGGTTCAGTGCGGTGTTCGGATCGGTGCGGCTGTACTGGAAGCAGCCATGCTGGCAGGTGTTGCCCAGAACCGGCGCGAGGTCGAAGCGGAAGCCGTCGACGCCGAGGGTGTCCTTCCAGTACGCCAGCGAGTCGGTGATCAGGTTGCGGGTCACGGGGTTGTAGGTGTTGACGTTGCCGCCGACGCCGGTGTTGTCCCAGGGGCTCTGCATGTCGCTGGTGAGCGAGTAGTAGGTGGGGTTGTCCAGGCCGCGCAGGGAGAACAGGTTGTAGGTGTTCTTGTCGTTCGCGTTCCAGGGGCCGCCCTCGCCGGTGTGGTTGTAGACCACGTCCGTGAAGACCTTGATCCCGGCGTCGTGGAACGCCTTCACCATCTCCTTGAACTCGCGGGTCGGGCCTCCGGCGCTCCGGTCGGCGGCGTAACGGCGGTCCGGCGCGAAATAGTCGAGGGTGGAGTAGCCCCAGTAGTTGTCTCCGGCCGTGCCGGTCGGGTCCACGTCGTTGGCGTCGTTCTGCGTCTCCTGCACGGGCAGGAACTCCACCGCGGTGACGCCGAGGGCGGCGAGGTCGGCGGCCTTGAGGGCGGCGCCCTGGTAGGTGCCGCGGTAGGCGGCGGGCACGGACGGGTCGTTCTCGGTGAGTCCGCGCACGTGCACCTCGTAGACGACATCGTCCTTCAGGGCCCGGGTCGGCTTGGTGCCGGTGCTCGTGGCGTCGGAGGCGAGGACGATGCCCTTGGGTGCCTGCGGGGCGCTGTCGACGGCGCGGTGCTGGGGGCCGGTGCCGTAGACCGAGGCATCGGTGGTGGCGGAGGTGATCGGGTCGTGGCTCAGCTCCAGGGCGTAGGGGTCGGTCAGCAGCTTGTTCGGGTTGAAGCGGTTGCCGGCCGCGTCGACGTCCGCGACGAAGCCCGCGGTGGAGCCCTTCGTCCACGCCGGGGCGTAGGGCCAGTTGGGGCCCCAGGCCCGGTAGCCGTAGTAGAGGGAGCCGGTGATGCCGTACTGCTGCCGGATCGTCGTCACGGGGACGGTCACGGACCAGACGTCGGTCGCGGCGTCCTTGGTGAGCTGGAGGGCGGCGGCCTCCTGGCTGCCGGTGGCCTTCGCGTAGAGGTACAGGTCGATGCGGGTGGCGCGGGAGGAGTAGATCCGGAACTCCACGTTCGTCCCGGTCGCGTCGTAACGGGCGCCCAGCGGACCGCCGGTCGCGGCCGCGACCGGGGTGGCGAGCCCGCCGGGGGCGAGCGGTGCGGCGAGGGCGGCGGTGGCGGCGAGGACCGCAGTCGCGGCACGTATGCCGAGGCGGCGTCTTCTCCGTGTGCGGGCAGGGGGGAACGAAGACACGGCGGCTCCTGAGGGCAGGCAGGGCAAGCCCCGGCACTTGTCCCGAAGCGCCGCTGGCTTGAAAGGAGTTGCTGAATCTTGCCGAAAAGTAGTGCAACGTTTGAGTACCGTAAAGACCTCGCGCACGATCGGCAGGCCCGGAATCGCAGGACGGATCACGTGGTCCACGCCTCTTGCGCCCGGGGCTTGGCCGGGTCCAGGATCCGTCGGGTCGCTCACCTGCAACGTCCTTGGGGCATCGGGGGATTGTCGTGCTCAGAACGCGTTTCACGACGTCGTCGGCGCTGTCCGCGCTGCTCGTCCTGCCGCTTGCGGCCGCATGTACCCATGACGGGAAGAGCGAGGGCGGCGGCGAGAAGCCGTCGGCGTCGGTGACCCGGGACGACTTCGGCTGCCTGAGCGGCGATCAGCTCGACGGCTCGGTCGAGTTCGAGGTGGGCGGCTTCCCGGTCGGCGGCTATCTGACGGGCAAGGGCGCCACCGGCGTCGTACTGTCGCACATGGCGAACAGTGACGTGTGCTCCTGGGTGCCGCAGGCCGACGAACTCGCCGGCGAGGGCTATCGGGTACTGGCCGTGCAGAGCATCGGCGACGAGGTGGCGGAGATCACCGAGTCGGCCCGGCTGCTGGCCGACAAGGGCGCCACCCGTGTCATCCTCATGGGCGCCTCCAAGGGGGGCACGGCCTCGGTCGTCGCCGCCCCGAAGATCGCCGAACCCCCCGTCGCCGCGGTGATCAACCTCTCCGGGCCCAGCGTCTACCAGGGGATGGACGCCGAAGCGGCCGCCGCGCACCTGACCGTCCCCGTGCTGTACGTCGCCGCGAAGCAGGACTCCGGCTTCGCCGAGGACGTGACGGCCCAGGACAAGAAGTCCAGAAAGTCACCGGACGCGAGGCTGGACCTCGCCGACGGCAACGCCCATGGCACCGACCTGTTCGGGGCCGACCCCAAGGTGTGGGAGGTCGTCAAGGCGTTCATGGCCAAGCACAGGTGACCCGGCGCGGGCGGTCGTTCGCTCGGTGCGCCTGTGTCACAACGGTGCGGGCCCACAGCCCGTGTCGCCGCGAGATGGGGTGCGTCTCCATTACGGCCCTCGAAAGCCCGGCCGTAACGTCCCCGTAACTCCGAAGCCGCACACCGGAATTCGGAGACCGGCACGGCTGCCTTCGCCCTCCCCACCCGTCGCGATCACCCAGGTGGCACGATGAACCCCACTTCACGCCCGTCCACACCCCGCCGCTCCTGGCGCCTGGCATGGCCCCGTCCCGCCTCCGCGGCGGCGGTGGTCCTGTCCCTGATCGCCGTGGTCCTCGGACTCTCCCCGACGCAGGCGCAGGCCGCGAGCCTGCAGGAGGTCACGGGCTTCGGCTCCAACCCGGGCAGTCTGCGGATGTTCCAGTACGTCCCCGACAACCTGCCCTCCGGCGCACCGCTGGTCGTGGCCCTGCACGGCTGCACCCAGAGCGCCGGCGACTACTACAGCCACTCCGGCTGGCCCAAGTACGCCGACACGTACGGCTTCGCTCTGGTCCTCCCGCAGACCAGCAGCTCCAACAACGCCAACTCCTGCTTCAACTGGTACCAGTCCTCCGACTACACCCGTGACCAGGGCGAGGCGCTGTCGATCAAACAGATGGTGGACTACGCCAAGTCCCACTACGGCAGCGACCCCGGCCGCGTCTACGTCACGGGACTGTCGGCCGGCGGCGGGATGACCTCGGTCATGCTCGCCGACTACCCCGACGTGTTCGCGGGCGGCGCCATCGACTCCGGCATCCCAGCGGGCTGCGCGACCGATCTCTCCAGCGGGCTGACCTGCGAGTACAACGCGGTGAACAAGACCCCGAGGCAGTGGGGCGACGCGGTCCGCAGTGCCTCCGGCGGCTGGGGCGGGCCCTGGCCGCGCGTCGCGATCTGGCAGGGCACCGGTGACACCACGGTCAACCCGGCCAACGCGACCGAGGAACGGGACCAGTGGACCGACGTCTGGGGCATCGGCCAGACCCCGTCCTCGACCACCACCCTGACCGGCGGCACCACACAGGCCGTGTACAACGACACGAACGGCAAGCCCGCGGTGGAGACCTTCTCCGTCTCCGGCATGGCACACGGCCTCGCGGTCGACCCCGGCTCCGGCACCGACCAGTGCGGCAGCACCGGGACGTACTACCTCGACTCCATCTGCTCGTCGTACTGGACCGCGAAGTTCTGGGGTCTGGACGGCGCCGGCGGGGGCGGCACCGGCAGCCTCCCGGCACCCACCGGGCTCACCGTCACCGGCACGACCGACACCAGCGTGTCGCTGTCCTGGTCCGCGGTGAGCGGCGCGGCGTCGTACAACGTGTACCGCGGCGGCGGCAAGGTCGGCTCGACCGACGGCACGTCGTACACCGACACGGGGCTCGGCTCCGGCACGACGGACACCTACACCGTCGCGGCCGTGGACTCCGGCGGCGTGGTCGGCACCCGGTCGTCGACGGTCTCGGCCACGACCACCGGGTACCAGCCGCAGTGCTTCACGGACAACAACTACAACCAGGTCGCGGCGGGCCGAGCCCACCAGAGCCTCGGCTACGTCTACGCCAACGGATCCGACCAGAACATGGGCCTCTACAACGTCGCCGTCACCCACACCCTTGAGGAGACCTCGTCCGGCTACTAAGTGATCGCCGACTCGGGCTGCCCGTCCTGACGCCGTAGGGGCATCCTGACGCCGGGCTCTTGAGCGGGCAGCCGAGTCCCATGACGTGCCGGCGTTCATACTGTGCGCATGGAACGCATAGGGGGCTACCTCGTCGAGCGCAAGCTCGGTGAGGGAGGAATGGGGACCGTCTTTCTCGCGCGGACGCGGGGCGGTCGGGCGGTCGCGCTGAAGGTCGCCAAGTCCGAGCTGGCGGCGGACCCGGTCTTCCGCGAGCGGTTCCGCAGCGAGGTCGAGGCGGCCCGTACGGTCGGCGGCTTCCACACGGCGCCGGTGGTGGACGCGGACGTCGACGGCGACCCGCTGTGGCTGGCGACCGCCTACATCCCCGGACCCACCCTCGCGGCCCGGCTCGCCGCCCAAGGCGCCATGGACGAGCAGCAGTTGCGGTCGCTGGCCGCCGCGCTCGCCGAGGCGCTGGAGTCCATCCACTCCTGCGGTCTGGTGCACCGCGATCTCAAGCCCGGCAACATCATCATGGCCGAGGACGGGCCGCGCGTCCTCGACTTCGGCATCGCCCGGGCCGTCGAGTCCACCCGCCTCACCGCCACCGGCACCGCCTTCGGCACGCCCGGCTTCCTCGCCCCCGAACAGGCCCTCGGCAACGATGTGACCGGCGCCGCCGACGTGTTCGCCCTCGGCGCCATCCTGGTCGCCGCGGCCGGCGGCAGCGCCTGGGGCGAGGGCACGCCCATGGGGCTGATGTACCGCTCCGTGCACGAGCCGCCGAACGTCTCCGCCGTACCCGCCGATCTGGTCGACCTGGTGTCGGCATGCCTGGCCAAGGACCCCGCGGACCGGCCGACACCCACCGAACTGCTGGACCGGCTGACCGGGGAACCGCAGGACCGGACCCCGCCGGCCGCGACGCCGTACACCCCGACGGTCGCCGCACCCGCGACGCCCCCGCACCAGGCGGCCACGCCGGCTCCACCCCCGATGTCCCCGCACCTCCCCCCGCCGCCCGCGACCCCGCCGCAGGTCCCGTACGGCTTCGGGCCGCCGCTTGCGTACGGCGCACCGGAGGTCGAGTTCACCGACCGGGATTCCCGGGTCGTCGTGAACGCGAGCGGCGTGATCCTCGAAGTCGGCGGCGTTGCGGCGGACTTCGAGTGGGCGGAGATCGCCGGTGTCGTACGTACGCCCTCCCCGCGCGGCAGCCGGCTCACCGTGACGGTGCGGTTGTGGGACGGCGGCGTGTACTCCTGCGAGCTGAACGCCCGCCGCTCGGCCCGGCTCGCCGAATGGATCGCCCACCTCGACCACGTCCTCGGCCGCTACCTGGCCGGCCGGTAGCCGTTCAAGAACCAATACATGGCCTGTACTTGGCTTGGACATGCTCCGCCCTGGGCACGCACCTCCTACGGGAGCTGCCGAAGGGGCGGTGCCGGCAGAAGGAGGGCGTCATGGACCGTCGGATCCGGGTACGTGTCATTCGTCGTCCCGCCGCCCCGCGCGGGCAGGAGATCGACCGCAGGACGCCCTCGGGGCGCATCCTGCCGTACTGACGACCTGAAGGATCAGGAAGCCCGCGCCGCCCGGGTCACCTCGGGCAGCGGGTCTGCGCGCCGGGCCACGTCGAGCAGCGCGCGCAGGGTGCGATCACCCGGTCCCAGCCGCGGACGCCACTGGGCGACGATGCTGACCGGGCGGATCCGCTCGGCCAGCCGCAGTTCGACCAGCTCGCCCTCCCGCAGCTCCCGGGCGACCGCCAGCTCCGGCAGCAGCGAGACACCGTGCCCGTGTCCGGTGAGCCGCAGCAGTGCCGACAGCGACCCCTGGATCACCGCCAGTTGGGCCCCGGCCAGCAGGTCCGTGCCGAAGCGGTCCACCAGCATCTCCGAGGTGCACCCGGGCTCGGCCACCAGGAAGTCGTACCGCACCATCTGCTCGGGCGTCACCAGCTCCTGCCGGGCCAGCGGATGGCCGGGCCCCGCCACCAGGACCGTCCGGTCGTGTCCGACCACCGCGTGCGGGCCGAGCGTGCGGACGCCGTTGTCGTACTGGAAGACCAGGTCCAACCCACCTGCGGCGAAGGCCTGTTCCAGCGCCCTGCGGCTGGCCATCGTCAGCTCGATGTCCGCTCCGGCGTCCGTGCCGGCCGCGCCGTACTCCAGGGCGGCCAGCACATCGGGCATCCACACGTGCGCCAGCGACTCCTGTGCCCCGATCCGCAGCCGCGGCCGGTCGCCGCGGGCCGCCCGCCGCATCAGCTCTTCCAACTCCAGCGCCTCACGCGCGTGCGGCAGCAGCCGGACACCCGCCTCGGTGAGCACCGCTCCCGTGCCCGCGCGTACGAGCACGCTCACGCCCAGGTCCGCCTCCAGCCGCTTGAGCTGGGCGCTGACGCTGGACTGTGCGTATCCCAGGGCCTGTGCGGCGGCGGAGATGCCGCCGTGGTCGGCGACCGCGACGAAGGCGCGCAGATAGCGAGAGTCCACCGGAGCAGCCTAACCGCCCATCGGACTTTCCGATGGGGCCATCGGAAGTGCGGCGTCGCAGGCCACGCGGGTGCCAGGAGACGCTGCGGCCATGACCACAGCCGACCCCGTGTCCCGCCTCCCGGAAGTCGCCGCGCCCGCACCCGAGCCTTCCGCGGCTCCCTCCAAGCTGACGTTCGCCGGCATCGCCACCGGAAACCTGCTCGTCCTGCTGGACACCTCGATCCTCAACGTCGCGGTGCCCGACGTGCAGAAGTCGCTGCGCCCGGCCGCCGCCGCACTGCCCTGGGCCGTCGACGCCTACACGGTCGTCTTCGCCGGGCTGCTGCTGGCCGGCGGTGTCATCGCCGACCGGTGGGGCGCCCGGCGCGTGTACGCGTCCGCGCTCGGCCTCTTCGCCGTCGTGTCCGTGGCCTGCGCCCTCGCACCCGACGTCGGCTCGCTGATCGCCGGGCGCGCGCTGCTCGGCGCGGCCGGCGCCGGTCTGGTGCCCGCCTCCCTGGCGCTCCTGATCCACCTGAACCCCGATCCCGCACGCCGCACCCGCGCCATCGGCTCATGGGCCGCGCTCAGCGGTCTGGGAGCGGCGGCCGGACCCGTGCTCGGCGGCGCCCTGGTCGAACTCGGCGGCTGGCGCCTGGTGTTCCTCGTCAACCCGCCCATCGCGCTGGCCGCGCTACTCCTCGCCGGTCGGCTGCCCGTGCCGCCCGTGCGGGCCACCCGTGCGCTGGACCGCCCCGGCCTGGCCCTGTCCACCGCCGGTCTCGGCCTGCTCACCTTCGGCCTGGTCGAGGCCGGCATCGAGGGCTGGGGCGCACCGCTCGCCCTGGTTCCCGTCGCGGCCGCACTGGTGTGCTTCGCCGCGGTGGCCGTGGTGGAGCGCCGGGTGGCCTCCCCGGTCCTGCCGCCGGCGCTGCTCGCCCTGCCGAAGGTGCGGGCGGCCATGGTTGCGGCAGCGGTGTCCTGCTTCGCCTACTTCGGCGGGATGTACATGTTCGCCGTGTGGCTGCAGCACACCTACGACCTGACCCCGCTCAAGGCCGGACTGGCCTCCCTGCCGATCGCGTTCCCCGTGTGCGTCATGCCCTTCTTCACCGGCCGGCTGGTGGCCCGCTACGGCCCTCGCCCGGTCCTGCTGACCGGCATGTCCGCCTCTGTCGTCGCCGGTGTGCTGCTGGCCTTCTGCGGCGGCCACCACCCGTCGCTGCCGCTGATCGTCGCCGCCGAACTGGCGCTCGCTGCCACCGGCACGCTGTCCATCCCGGGCGCCGCCGCCGCGATGGCCGTCTCGGCCCCGCCCGAGTACTCCGCCACCAGTCAGGGCGCGCTCAACGGCATCCGGCAGGCGGGCTCGGCACTGGGCGTCGCGGTGCTCGGCACCCTCGGCGCGCTCACCACCTCCGGCTACGTGCTCATAGGCATCGGCCTGTCGGCGGTGCTGCTGGTGGCCGGGGCGACGGCCAGACCCAGTGCCTGACGCCACGATGCACCGCTCGCGCTGCCGGGCCGCCTCGTACAACCGGGCGTTGCCTGCCTGCGTCCCAGCATCCGCAACAGCTGCTCGTCCTCGGCGGTGAACGGCCCGCCACCGTGCCGGTCGGCGAGACGGAG
Organism: Streptomyces sp. NPDC001410; assembly: GCF_042895235.1. Classification (NCBI taxonomy): domain Bacteria; kingdom Bacillati; phylum Actinomycetota; class Actinomycetes; order Kitasatosporales; family Streptomycetaceae; genus Streptomyces; species Streptomyces sp. NPDC001410. The sequence continues at coordinate 132,707 of NZ_JBIAWE010000017.1, read as the reverse complement.
CCACCCGAACGGCTCGCCGTCGACCAGGGGGACGGGATCGTCGGGTACGGGCGCCGGGCCGCCTCAGGCAGCCAGTGGGTCGAGGAGCAGTGGCTCGATCCGGCCCTCCATCATGGCCCCGAGACCCTGTACGGCGCACAACTCGGGCCGTTCGGCGATGTGTACCGGGATGCCGGTCGCCTGGCGGAGCATCTGGTCCAGGCCGGGCAGCAGCGCGGAGCCGCCGACCATCATCATCCCGCGTTCGGCGACGTCGGCCACCAGGTCGGGCGGGCAGTCGCGCAGCACCTTGCCGATCCCGTCCAGGACCGCCAACAGCGGGGTCTGGATGGCGCCGCGCACGGCGGCGGTGTCGACGTGCACGCTGCGCGCGAGCCCGGTGGCCACGTCCCGCCCGTGGATCTCCGTCGAGGTCGGTCCGTGCGGGGTGAGCCCGTTGCCGGACAGGGCGAGCTGCAGCGGCCGTACGGCCCGGCTGGGCAGCATCAGCTCGTGCTGGTGCCGCAGATGCTGCACGATCGCGTGGTCCACGGCCTCCCCGCCCACCGGGATCCGCTCGGCCACCACGATGGACCCCAGCGACAGCACGGCCACCTGCGTGGCCGCCGCCCCGCACACCATGATCATGCTGGCCTCCGGCTGCTCCACGGGCAGCCCGCACCCCACCGCGGCCGCGATGAGCGTGTCCACCAGCTCCACCCGCCGCGCACCCAGCCCGACCAGCGTCTCGATCGTCGCCCGCTGGGCCAGCGGGTCCGCGCCGTGCGGGGTGCAGGCCGCCGCGCGCAGCCGGGGCTTGCGGCGCAGCCACTTGCGCATCTTGTCGCCGAGCAGGTGGCGCAGCATGCGCTGGGCCATCTCGATGTCGACGATCGTGCCGCCGGAGACGGGCCGCTGGACACTGATGTAACCCGGTGTCTTCCCGGTCATCTGCTCCGCGAACTCGCCCACCGCGATGAGGGCACCGGTACGCGTGTTCACGGCCGCGACCGAGGGCTGGTCGACGACGAGACCGGCACCCTTCACATACACCCGGGTACGGGCCGCACCCAGATCGACGCCGAAGTGGCAACGGCGCAGCTGCTCCAGACTGACGGTCACGGCGGATCCTCCCGAGTGCGCAGGCTTTGCGGCCGGACGGCGGCTTCTTTCGCATCCTCTGGGGGATTTCGGCGGCGCGCCTGCGGGAGGGGGCCGGGCGGGGCGCGGCTGAATGGGGGGTTTCAGAGGGAGCGGGCGGCTTCCAGCAGAGGTTCGAGGGACGAGACGGTGACCTCGCTGCCCTCCTCGCGCAGGTGCCGGCGCCCGGCGGAGGTGGGGGCGTATCCGACGAAGGGGAGGCCGAGCTGCTGGGCGGCGGTGAGTTCGGCGATCGAGGAGCTGATCAGGACGCCCGCGGCGACCGGTGTGCCCTGGGCGTCCAGCGCGCGCTGAAGGCAGTCGGGGTGGGGCATCAGCAGGCCGAGGTCGTCGCGGCGGCCGTGGATCCCCGTCAGGGGCAGACGGTAGGGCTCCAGGTAGCGGCGGACGGCCTGTGCGCCCACGTCCGTCACCACGCCCACGCGACGGCCGGAATGGTGCAGGGCGCGGACGAGCGCCACGGAGCGGTGCGTCGTGGGCGCGTCGGGAACGGCATCCAGTTCGAGGTCGTCGAGGCGCGCCCGCAGCTGGGGGCCGAGCGGGTCGTGGGCGAAGGCGCGCAGCAGGTCCAGCGGATGCACGAACGTCTCCCGGCCGGCGGCGCCCGCGACCGCCGGCGGCCGGCCCCGCAGCGCTTCTTCGGGGTCGCGGTGCTCGGCGACGACGGACAGCAGGTCGAGGGCCGCCTCACGTGCCGTCTGCGCCGAGAACAGCCGGGCGAGGGGACCGTCGAAGCCGATCAGCACGGTTTCGGCGTCGGCGAGCACGGACGACAGCCGACGCCGCGACGGAGCCGACTGCGCCGGCACCGGCGCGGACATCCCTTCCGGGGTCAGATGCACGGCGTACGACACCGACAGACCCGGCACCGGCCAGCTGCGCACTCCCGCGTTCACCGCCCGCTGGGCCGCGCCGGCCCGGCGCAGCGGATGACGGCGGGTGATGCGGACCGCCGCGTCGCGCAGATGCTCCAGCAGAAGCCCAAAGATGCCGACGGTCTCACCGCGGACGAAGGCGACCGGATCGTCGACATGCCAGGACAGTTCCACCGCGGCGGTGAACGCGCCCTTGCCGGAACTGGGCAGAGAGACCGTGTGACGGGCCTGCTGCGGGGTGAGGTCGACCGAGTAGCAGGTCTCCGGGCGGGGCGGCCGCGTGCCGTACGGCTGGACCGGGTTGAGCAGCGTGAACGGGCCGTCCGGCCGCGTGTGGACGATCGCCGTGCGGCCCGGGGTGGGGATGCCGAGCTGGTGCAGGTCGTGCGTGATGAAGGGGCCCTGGACCAGGTCGTGTTCCGTCGGTTCGGCGGACGCCGGCAGAAGAAAGCAGTACCAGGCGTTCGGCGGGGTGTCCGTGGAGTCGTCGGGAAACAGCGGCCTGAAGCGCACCGAACCCTGGGCGGCGGAACTGGCGGCGAAGTCCTCGTACAGCGCGGGTGGTACGACGACCATCACGTCCCAGGCCGCGTTCGGCGTCCGGTCGTAGAACTGCCCCCCGAACGTCACCCGGAGACGCGGAGGATCGGTCAGGCGGGCGAGCGCGTGCGGGAGTTCACGCAGGACGGCCACCAGGACGGGGAGCAGAAAGACGCCGGGCTCGATACGCACGAGGTAGCCGTCCGGGCCGACGACCACCGCGTACTGGCGGGGAGTGAGGGAGCCGCGCGCGAGGATCTCGTGCACCGTGGCTTCGAGGGTGATACGGACTTCGGGGCGGCCGGTGAGTTCGTCGGTCCTGAAGTGGATCTCGGGGCGGTTGTCGATGGGCTCTTCGGCCAGAACGCCGAGCGTACGACGCAGGGCGTCGAGGTCGTCCCGGGTGTGCCGGGCGACCGGTCCCGGAACGCCGTCGAGCGGCTCGCCCCGCCACAGCCCCAGCGCCTCCTGCGCCAGTCGGCGGCTGCGTGCCAGGTCTCCGGCGGTGCGGGACCGCTCGGCCTCGTCGGCCAGGCGGCGGACGCGGAAGACGTCGTAGTCGTCAGGGCCGGACACACGGTCCAGCCGCAGGGCGTATCCGCCCTCGGTGGTCACCGCGTCCGGCCCGAGAAGGTGACGCAGCCGGCTGAGGTACGTGTCCAGGAGGGCACGTGAGCCGTGGCGGTCGGGCGGCCCCCAGAGCCCGGTGGCCAGTTCGTCGTGCGTGGCGGGCTCGCCGTGGTGGAGCAACAGCACGCACAGCAGCGCCTGTTCTTCGGGGTGGTCGAGGGCGAGGGGCACGCCGTCCCGGGTGACGCGGAGCGGGCCCAGGAGGGAGAAGCCGAGGGTGCGCTCCCGGTGCGGGGGCAGACGGAGGAGCCGGTCGGCGCCGCGCAGCTGGGTCTCCAGGCTGTCGGAGAGCAGTTCCGTGACGGCCGTGTCCAGTTCCTCTTCGAGCTGTCGGGGAAGGGACAAGTTCTCTGGAGGTAGCGGGAGTTGCTGCTCGTCGGACGGGCCTCGGTGCATGGCACGCACGATGTGCCCCAACGCCCGTAGATCGTCCCCGCGGCCTCCGATGCCGAAGGAGCTGACGTCCAGGACCGGCCCGCGCGGTGTGAGGATGACGTGCGACGCGACCAGCCCCCCATGCGGCCCCGCCTGCGCGTGCAGGGCGTTCACGGCCTCGACGAGAGAGGGGACGAGGGCGACGAGTTCGCCTGCGGGCAGGCCGTGCGGTGCGCTCTTGAGCCGCTGGTACAGACTCCGGCCGTCGACGAACTCCCGGACCAGGTAGGGCACATCGCTGTCCGTGCCGTAATCCCTGATGGCCGCGATCCCCGGATGGTCGACCTGGCTGAGCCGCTGGGCGATGTCCGCGAAGCCGATGCGGAGCCAGTCCGGCGAACGCAGGTACACGCGCACCAGGACCGTCTCGTCCCCCCGCCGGGTGTCCTGAGCGACCCAGTCGATGCCCTGCGATCCTTTCGATCTGACCAGCAGGTACCGCCCCGCGAACAGCCCGCCCCGCCCGGCGGAATCGGACAGCCGCCGCAGGCTGTCCTGGCTGACCGTCGCGAACGCCTCGCCCTCCACGTCGGTGCCGGTGTCGGAGGGTGCCGCCGTCGAGGCCCGGAACTCGCCCGGCGCCCGCCCCGCTCGCCTGTCGATCAGTTCGCCGATGCGGTCCAGGAGTTCGGTGGTGCGATGGCGGGCGGTGCGCGGCAGGCTGAGCAGGAGCAGGTCCCGTACACCGTCCCGGAAGGCGTAGGAGCCGGGCGGGCCGCCGGGGACGGTGGCGAGCATGCCGCTGAGGATGACCTCGGCCAGGTGCTGGGGGCGCGGATCCGGTTCGAGGGCGGCCTGGACCAGGCGCATGACGGGCAGGTCGGGGCGGCCCACCGCGAGATGGCCGGCCAGCCGGAACGCCTCGGGGGAGGCGGTCGCGCGAAACCGCAGGACCAGTTCCTCGGCGGACAGCAGTCCCACGTCCGTACGGTCACCGGAGCGGGCCGGCAGCGGGCGGCCCAACTCGGCGACCGCGGCCGGGAACTCCGCCCCGCCGGCGGTCGTGAGCAGCGCGGCCCAGTGCGCCAGCCACGCCGGCTCGGACTCCAGCACGGGGAGGGGGACGGCGTCCTGGCTCTCCTGCGGGCCCCTCGGCCCGTACGGCGTCGCGGAGTCGTAGGACTCGTGGTGCTCGTGGTGCTCGTGTCGCTCCTGCCGTTCGTACGGCGTGAACGTGAGCGTCGCCGCGGCGGCCACAGGGTGCGGTGCCGACAGACGGCCCGGCGTCGTCGGCAGGGCCGTGTCCCGCCACAGATGTTCCGGGAGGGGCTGTACGACGGCCAGGGGCATCCGGCGCGCCCAGCGGAGCAGGGTGTCGTACCAGAGGGTGCCGGCGGGACCCTCCCGCCACTGCGGGCCCATGCAGTCGCTGATCACGAGGGTGGCCGTGCGGCCGTCGGCGGGGGCGTGCGCGCCGTGGCCGTGGACCGTGCCGTCGGGAGCGGCGCGCAGGAGCGTCACGGTGCGGAAGATGCCCGACTGGGCGAGCGCCGTGTGCAGTTCGTGGACGAGGGGCCGCCACACGGGCATCGTCGGCCCGGTGTCGTACACCAGGTTCAGCCGCAGCCAGCGCTCCTGGGCGGGGCGCAGCACCGGCAGCCAGAACTCGGGGGCCGCGCCGATGCGGGCGATGCGGTCGGCCGTCGCCCGCTCGTCCAGCCGGTGACCGGAGGGGGCGTCGGTACGGCGTTTGAGGGGGCGCAGGGCGCGTTGCAGACCCAGCGGGTGGCGGAGCATCGGGGGTGCCGGTGCCAGCAGGGAGGCGTGCCTGCCGGGTGCGGAGGGGGTGCGGGACGGCAGGTGGAGCGGGACGCGGGGCGGATTGTGGGGTGGATCGTGGGGCGCGGTCGGGGCGGGATCCGGTGCCGTCGGGGCGGCCGGGGGTTCCGCCTGCGGGGGCGGGGGCTGCTTCTGCGGTAGGTCCGGGGCGGGCGTCGGGGCCGAGGTCCGCCGCTCCTCGTCGGCCGGCTCCAGCTGCCGGGCCAGCCACAGCAGTTCCGCCAGCTCCAGCGGGGTCGGGCGCACGCCGTCCGCCGCCGCGGCCAGGACGTCGGCCAGGCGGGCGAGCGGGTCGGGGGAGCCGGGACGGTCAGAAGGCATCGGAGCGCTGGGCCTCGCCGAGGTAGGGCATGAGCTGTTCCGCCAGCTCGTCCAGCGAGTCCGCCGGCAGGTCGGAGGAGCGGGCCAGGTAGATCGCGTTGAGCAACTGGTCGGTGGCCAGGTCGCCGCCGCTCGCGCGGGACAGGAACCGGTCGATCAGGTCCCGCGCGTAGCCGTCGGGTTCGCCGTCGAAGTGGGCGCGGACGATGTCGGCGAGGTGGAAGTCGTCGGGCTGGCGCAGCCGCAGGGTGACGCAGCGGCGCAGGAAGGCGGGCGGGAACTCGCGCTCGCCGTTGCTGGTGAGGACGACGAAGGGGAAGGCCCGGCAGCGGACCCGGCCGCGGTCGACCGGCACGCGCTCGTGGGTGCCGTCGACCATGACCATGGCCTTCGGGTCCTCGCCCCCGTTCCCGGACGACCGGACCAGCTCGGGGATCTCGTACTGGCCTTCCTCAAGCACGTTCAGGAGGTCGTTGGGCAGGTCCAGGTCGCTCTTGTCGATCTCGTCGATGAGCAGGGCGCGGGGGCGGGCGTACGGGAGGAGGGCGGTGCCGAGGGGGCCGAGGCGCAGGTGGTCCTCGATACCGGATTCGGGGATACCGGATTGGGGTGCGGTGGTGCCGGGGGTGCGGGCGGCCGCCGCCTGGCGGGCCGCGTACAGGCGGGAGAGGGGGTCGTACTGGTACAGGCCGTCGTGCAGGGTGCTGCGGCTGGTGATGTTCCAGCGCAGGACCGGGCCGAGCTTCAGCTCCCTGGCCACCGCGTAGGCCAGGGAGGACTTGCCGGTGCCGGGCGGGCCGGTGACGAGGAGGGGGCGGCGCAGGTAGAGGGCCGCGTTGACCAGTTGGACGGTCTGCGCGGTGGCCCGGTAGGTCGTGGCACGGTGGGCGCGGTCGGGTGAGGTGGCCGCGGTGTCGGCGTCGTCGGCGGGGGTGTCCAGCTCGGGGCCGCCGTCGAAGGCCCGCCAGGGCGGGGGAGCGGGCAGCTCGGTGATGCCGTCGTGCGGCTCCTTCGTGCCGGTGTACACGGGCCACAGGGGCATGGGTTCGTTCTCCGTGGGGGGGGGCTGTTCAGGCGACAGGGGTGTGCAGGCTGGCCGGGGGTTCGGGGAAGCAGCGCGGGTCGTCCCACAGGAGCTGGACGTCCCGGGCCCAGTGCTGGTCCGGGTCGTCGGCGGCCTCCACCTCCTCCCGCAGCGTCTGGATGAGACGGGGCAGTTCGGCGGGCGAGACGCCGTGGAGGTACGGGACGAGTCCGTCGAGGAAGTCGGTGCCCGCGCAGGGCGTGCCGTGGTCGGCGCCGGGGCAGCCCTCGCGCGGCCAGAGCAGGACCGGTACCGGGGTGTTCAGACCCGCCTCGAAGTGGGCCGGCGCGGCGACGGGCGGGGTGGCGTACAGCGCCAGCTCGGCCTCCTTGTCCTTGAGCCGCTTGCGCAGGCCGGCCGGGCGTTCCCGGTTGCCGCAGTCGACGCGGTGCACGGTCGGGGACGTGGATCCGGTCCCCGACTTCTGCCACTTCTTGCCCAGTTGGTGGCGCAGGCGGGCGCTGTGGTGGCGGGACCGGTCCGCGACGACCAAGGGGTGGGCGCAACCCAGGGGCGTGGAGTCGTCGGGACCGCACTCCCAGTGGGCCACCGGCTCGTTCAGCCACTCACGCGGCAGTACGAACGTGATCAACTCGTCGGCCCCGGGGGCCAGGTGTGTGAACGCCTCGTCCACACACTCCTGGACGTAGGCCCGCACCCGGGCACGGGGCAGCCGGACCGCGCCCACGGGCCGGCGCAGTCCGTCGCGGTACGCGGACACCTCGACCGTGACCTGGTCGGCGCCGGCGCCGCTGCGGTCCAGCTCGACCAGGATGGGGGACCAGGAGACAGCGGCGGAGGCAGGGGGTGCGGACAGCAGCTCCTCCAGCCGGTCCGCGAACCTCGATAACGCGTCGGGGTCCTCGACCTCCCAGTGCACATACCCGGCCGCCGACCGCAGCGAAGAGAAGCCGTCCGGGGGCAGTGGCGGGCCGAAGGGGCCCACGGCGTCCCTGTACAGCCGGTTCGGGTCGCAGTCCAAAGAGGCGTCCGCCGCCCGTCTCACCAGCCCGTACAGCCGTCTCGCCGCGTCGGGGGAGTCGCCGTGGGCCGGGACCAGCTCGCCGAAGCCCGGCCAGTGACGGGCCAGCACCTCCGTGGGCAGCATCCGGGCGACCCGTACGCCGTGCTCGCCCGCCACCTGCGCGATCATGCCGACCACCCGGCCGTCCGGGAGGGTGGCCGCGGCCCCGCTGAAGCCGTGCGTCAGCGGCTGCCCGTGTCCCGTGACGGCCTCCAGCTGCACCCACTCGTCCGCGATCCGCGTGGCGGACACGGCCCGGTACTCGGCCAGCTGCCCCTCGTCGTACCCGTCCGGGAACCCGTAGGCGACCAGGACCTGGGTGGCGAGGCCGAGTTCGATGCCCGGCGGAGCGAACCGGGCGGCGCTCAGCGGCACCTCATCGGCCAGTTCGAGTACGGCGAGGTCACCCGGGTCGGTCACGCCGCCCGCCCAGCCGCCGTGCGCCGACACGGCCGCCGGCAGCACGCCGAGGTCGGGCCGGTTCGGGAACGACACCGACAGCAGCCCCGGCTCACCGTCCCGTACGACATGCGCGCAGGTCAGCACCGTACGGGGAGCCACCAGAAAGCCCGCCCCCGCGACCGCGCCGCCGTACTCGATCCGGGCGTGCCAGGCATCCCTGCTCATGACCCGGGAGCCGGCTCCGGATCCGCGTCGGCGGCGGCAGCCGGTGTCGCGTCCTTCGAGGACCAGCTCAGCTTCACCACCAGCTGCCCCTCCGCCGCCCCCTTCGCGATGACCGCTCCAGCCTCCGCGCTCAGCTTCACGCCGAACTCCAGCTCCACGGAGTCGGGCCGTAGCGTGCCGTCGCGGAAGACACGGAGTGCGGACTGGGCCGCCGAGCGGACGCCGTCCAGGGTGCCCTCGAAGGTGCGGGCGGCCTGGGCCGCCGGGCCGCCGTTCTCGCCGCGGGAGACGAGCCGGGTGCCGCTCGCGCCGTCCGTGGCCTCCACCACGACGACGGCGCCGTCCTCCGTGGTGAACTCCATCAGCTTGTTCATGGCGTCTTACCCCCGTGTTCCTGATCGACGGCCAAGTCCATTGTTACGGACGGGGAGTGAGGCTGTCCCCGGTTCGACCCGTGCCGCGCGTCGCCGGTGGCGGGAAACCGCCAGGACGCCTTTTCGCCACCGACGGTCAACACCCCCGCACCACACGGCACATGACACTCGTCCCAGCACTCGACGCGCTCGACACGAGAAGAGGCGTGGATGACCAGAGGACCAGTCAGACGCGGGGCGGCGCTGCTCGCGACGGGGCTCGTGATCGCCCTGTCGCCGACGGCCCCGGCGGTCGCGCAGCAGGCCGCCACCGCGGCTCAGCGCACCCCGGACGCCGCCACCACCGTCACCCTCGTCACCGGCGACCGGGTGACCGTCACCGACCTCGGGCAGGGGAGGAGGACGGTCGCCGTGCAGCGGCCCCGAGGGGCCACGGGCGCCGTTCGGACGCAGGTGAGCAACGGCGACATCAGCGTCGTACCGGACGAGGCGCTGCCCTATCTGCGGGCCGGCACCCTGGACCGGCGGCTGTTCGACGTGAGCGGGCTGATCCGGCAGGGGCTCACGGACGCCAAGGCCGACGCGACGCCGTTGATCGTGACCTACGGCAAGGGTGCGCGGGCCGTCACCCCGGACGGGGCGGAGAAGACCCGGACGCTGCCCAGCCTGCGGGGGGCCGCCGTCGAGGCGGAGCGGGGGCGCGCCTTCTGGCGGTCCTTCACGCACCGCCACAGTGTCGGCAAGGTCTGGCTCGACGGGCGCGTCAAGGCCGACATGGCCGAGAGCAACGCACAGATCGGCACCCAGGCCGCCTGGGACGCGGGGCTCACCGGCAAGGGCGTCACGGTCGCCGTCCTCGACACCGGCGTCGACCTGAGCCACCCCGACCTGACCGACCGGGTCACCGCCACCAAGAGCTTCATCGACGGGCAGGAGGTCGCCGACCGCAACGGGCACGGCACCCACGTCACCTCCACCGTCGGCGGCAGCGGAGCCGCCTCCGACGGCAAGGAGAAGGGGGTCGCGCCCGGTGCCGGCCTCGCCGTCGGCAAGGTGCTCAGCGACCAGGGCTCGGGCAGCGAGTCCCAGATCATCGCGGGCATGGAGTGGGCGGCGCGGGACGTGCACGCCCGGGTGATCTCCATGAGCCTGGGCTCGACCGAGGCCAGCGACGGCACCGACCCCATGGCCCAGGCGGTGAACACCCTCTCCGAGGAGACCGGCGCCCTCTTCGTCATCGCCGCCGGCAACACCGGCGCCCCGTCCTCCATCGGCTCGCCCGGCGCCGCCGACGCGGCCCTCACCGTCGGCGCGGTGGACTCCGCCGACCAGGCCGCCTACTTCACCAGCGCCGGACCCCGGTACGGCGACAACGCCTTGAAGCCGGACCTCTCGGCGCCCGGCGTCGACATCCTCGCCGCCCGCTCCCAACTCGTCTCCGGCAGCGGCTACTACACCTCCCTGAGCGGTACGTCCATGGCGACCCCGCATGTCGCGGGCGCCGCCGCCCTGCTCGCCGAGGAGCATCCCGACTGGACCGGCGCGCAGTTGAAGGACGCCCTCATGTCCAGCAGCAGGCAACTCGACTCCTCCGCCTACCAATTGGGTGCAGGGCGGGTGAGCGTGTCCGACGCCGTCAAGGCCGACGTCACTGCCACCGGCAGTGCCGACCTCGGCTTCTACAGCTGGCCCTACGAGGCGAACCAGCCGGTCACCCGGACCCTCACCTACCGCAACTCGTCCGACAAGGACGTGCAGTTGAAGCTGTCCGTGCAGGGCGGGCCGGACGGTGTCGCCGTTCTCGCCGACTCCTCGCTCACCGTGCCCGCGCACGGCACCGCGTCCACCACCGTCACCGGTGACGGATCGAAGGCGCCGGTCGGGGAGAGCAGCGGTCAGATCGTGGCCACCGGCTCGGACGGAACCGTGCTCGCGCACACCGTGTTCGGGCTGGTCAAGGAGGAGGAGCGGTACACGCTCACCGTCCACGTGAAGGACCGCGACGGCGCGCCCACCGCCGCGTACCTCGCCGTGCAGCGGCTCGCCGAGGGCGAGGACGCCCAGCCCGCGTACGTCGGCGACTCCGGCACCCTGAAGCTGCGCCTGAGGCCGGGCACGTACAGCCTGGCCTCCTTCCTCGACGTGCACGGCAGCCACGGCCCCGACTCGCTCGGCCTCGGCTTCCTCGCCGCCCCCGAGGTCACCCTCGACCGGGACCGCGACGTCACCCTGGACGGAAGGAAGCTGCGCGAGGTCGAGGCCGACGTCGACCGGCGCACCGAGACCCGTCAGCTGCTCATGGAGTACGACCGGACCGCGAACGGAGCCGACCTGTTCGGCGCGGTCCAGGTGCCCCTGACCTACGACAGCGTCTTCGCCGCGGCCACCGAGAAGGTCGCCCGGGGCGGCTTCGAGTACCGGACCGTGTGGCGGCTGGCCAAGCCGCTGCTGGAAGTCAGGGGGGTCGGCGAGGCGACCGTGCAGGCGGGCGGCACGCTGATCGAGGGGCGCGCCAGGCTCCCGCTGGTCGACGTAGGGGACGGGCCGTTCACCGGGGTGACGGGCAAGGCGGTGCTCGCCCACCTCGCCGACGGCGCCGACCCGGCCGCGCTGGCCCAGGCCGCCCAGGACGCCGGCGCCAGGGCGCTGTTCGTGACGGACGACGCGCCCGGCCGGCTGATGGCCTGGTGGGGCACGGACGACAACGCCGACCGGCCGCTGCAGATCGCCACGGTGAACAGGGCCGACGCGGCGCGGCTGCGGGCGGCGGGACACGTCGACATGATCGGCACCCGTAACTCGCCGTATGTGTACGACCTGTCGCAGGGGCACCGGGGTGAGATCCCGGACCGGGATCTCACCTACGCCCCCTCCGGACGCCAACTCGCCGCCGTGCACGTGAAGTTCCATGCGGCCCAGCCGGTGAGCGGCGGCGAGTTCCGGTACTCGATCACCGGCACCTTCCCGATCGGGCTCGGTTTCCAGGAGCGCGTCGACCTGCCCGCCGAGCGCACCGACTACGTGTCCACCGGGCCCGGCCAGCTGTGGCACGAGTCCGTCACCGCCCGCGACGGGGCACTGGAGGAGCGCAGCGGTCTGGTGCGGTACGACGGCGGGTCGCGGCCGGAGCTGAACTGGTTCCGCCCGGTGTGGCACCCGTGGCTGGGCACCGGCCTGGGCTGGGGGCAGCAACGCGCCGGCAACCAGGTCGAGTTGAACACCCCGGGCTGGGGTGACTCCGGGCCCGACCACACCGGCTTCGGCGACGTGTGGAGCGACGGCAGCGGGATGAGCCAGACCACCGCCGTCTACCTGGACGGCACGCTGGTCGACCGCCGCAAGAGCTCCGGTGTCTATGTGTGGGACGCGCCCGCCGACGAGCACACCTACAAGGTGGTCACCGACACCGCCCTGGACGCCGGCCAGTGGCAGCCCGCCACCCAGGGCCACACGGAGTGGACCTTCCGCTCCGCGGCCACCCCGGAGGACCGCTGGACCTACCTGCCGCTGATCAACCTCGCCTTCGACGTCGACACCGACCTCGCGGGCAAGGTGCGCGGCGGACAGCGCGTCCCGGTCGGGATCGGCGCCGAGTACGTGGCGAAGGCAGCCGGCACCGGAACCCTCGGCGGCGGCAGGCTGGAGGTGTCGTACGACGACGGCGCGACCTGGCGGACGGTCCCCCTGACCACCGGCCCGGGCGCCTCCTGGCGCGGCACGCTGACCGTGCCGCGCGGCGCCGCCCATGTCTCCCTGCGGGCCTCGGCCCACGACGACAAGGGCGGCTCGGTGACCCAGGAGATCATCCGGGCGGTGGCAGTGAAGTAGCTCAGGGCAGGGGGTGGTCCGCGGCGGCGGTGATGTCGACGATGCCGCGGACCACCCCCAGCTCCACCAGGTCCTGGGGCCGGATGCGCAGCTGTCCCGCGGTCGCCTCCACCTCCTCGGGCGGGCGCTTGAGGATCGCCGCGGCGAGTTCCGGGGCGATCACCGAGAAGTAACTGCCCGGCGTGGCCCAGGTGTTGCCGGGCGCGGCCAGCGCGAGCGCCCCGCCGGAGCCGCCCTCGCCGATCACCAGCGTGGTGATCGGCACCCGGGCGGCGGCCACCGCCCCGAACACGTCGGCGATCGCCGCCCCGGCGCCCTGCCGCTCCGCCTCGGCGTCATTGGCCGCGCCCGGTGTGTCCACCAGCGTCAGCACCGGGATGTCGAGCCGGTCCGCGAGCCGGATCAGCCGGGCCGCGGTGCGGTACCCGGCGGGCCGGGTGGCCGCCCCGGTCTGCGCCGCGTACGCCACGGTACGGCCGTCCCGCTCACCGAACCCGCACAGCATGCCGTCGGGGTCCGTACCGCCGCAGCGGTCCCCGCTGAGGGAGACCCGGTGGGTGAAGTAGGCGTCCAAGTAGGCCTGTGCGCGGGGGCGTTCGGGGGAGCGGGCACGGCGGACGGCTTCCCAGCCGGTGGCCGGGAGGTCCGGGCTGCCGAGGGCCTGGGGCGCCGGGGCCTCCGCGGCCGGGGCCGTGAGCAGCCGCAGCCAGCGCCCCAGCGTCTCCCGCAGCTCCTCGGGCCGTACCACCGCGTCCGCCGACCCCACCGCCACCTGCGCCTCGGCCGTGTAGGCGGCCGGGTCCGCGTCCGGGGGCCGGACCCGGGAGCCCGCGAAGCCCACCTGGGCGCCCGGGAGCGCCAGGATCACATCGGCTCCGGCGCCGAGGGTGGCCCAGCCGCCGCCGGTCGTGGGGTCCCGCAACACCGCGACCTGCGGCAGGCCGGCCTCCCGGGTGAGCACCGACTCGCGGGCCACGCGCTGCAGCTGGGTGAGCGCCAGCATGCCCTCCTGCATCCGGCTGCCGCCGGTGGCGACCAACGGCACGACCGGGAGCCGGTGGGCACGGGCGTGGTGGTACGCCGCCTCCAGGCGGTCGCCGGTGCGCTCGCTCAGGGAACCGCCGAGGAAGCCGAACTCGAACGCGATCAGCACGGCCCGGGTGCCCCCGACGCTCGCGGTGCCGCAGACGACGGACTCCTCCTCGCCGGTGCGCTCGGCGGCACGGGCGCGCGAGGCGTCGTAACCCTCCCAGCCGAGCGGGCCGTCCGCCTGTGTTTCCCTTATCAAGCCGGGGAGTTCGCCGAAGGTCGCCTCGTCCGCGACCAGGGCCAGGATCTCCCGCGCCGACAGTCGCTCAGGCATCGGCCACCAGCGCCCGCTTCATGATCTTCCCCATGTCGTTGCGGGGGAGCGCGTCCAGGTAGTGGACCAAGCGCGGCCGCTTGTGCGGCGCCAGCCGGCGGGCCACATGGCCGGCCAACTCCTCGGCGGCGGGCGGTGCCTGCGGGTCCGCCGGGACGATCCACGCCACGATCCGCTCGCCCAGGTCCGCGTCCGGCTCCCCGGTGACCGCGGCCTCCCGCACCCCCGGATGCTCCAGCAGCGCGTTCTCGATCTCGCCCGCCCCGATCTTGTAACCGCCGCTCTTGATCAGGTCGGTGGCCTTGCGCCCGACGATCCGGACGTATCCGTCGCTCTCCCGTACCGCCATGTCGCCGGTACGGAACCAGCCGTCGGCGGTGAAGGCGGCGGCGGTCGCGTCGGGCCGGTTGAGGTACTCGGTGAACAGGTTCGGGCCGCGCACCTGGATCTCGCCGACGCTCTCCCCGTCGTACGCCGCCACCTCTGTGCCGTCCTCCTCGACCAGCCGCAGCTCCACGCCCGGCAGCGGCACGCCGACGGTCCCAGCGCGCACTTCTCCGTCGGCCCGCACGCTGGTGTTCATCAGCGTCTCTGTCATGCCGTACCGTTCGATCACCCGCCGGCCGGTCGCCGCCGCGATCCGCTCGTGGTCGTGCACGGGCAGCGCGGCCGACCCGGAGACCAGCAACCGGGCCCCGGCCAGGGCCTTGACCAGCTCCGGTTCGTCCGGCAGGGCCTCGGCGATCCTGTGATACATCGTCGGCACCCCGAACAGCATGGTCGCGCCGCCGTTCAGCTCCCGGGCCACGCCCTCGGCGGTGAACCGCCCCAGGTGCCGCACCGAGCCGCCGCGGCGCAGCGGGCCGAGGACGCCCAGCACGAGCCCGTGCACATGGAACAGGGGCAGCCCGTGCACCAGCACATCCTCCCCCGTCCACTGCCAGGCGTCGGCGAGCGCGTCCAGGGTCGCGGCGAGCGCCCGGCGCGGAATGACGGCACCCTTGGGCGGCCCTGTGGTGCCGGAGGTGTAGACGACCAGCGCCGGGTCCTCGTCGGAGGCCTGCTCCTCCGGGACGGCACCGGACTCGGACACGTCCACGTCGAGCCGGGCCAACTCCCCGAGGACGGCGGGAAGTTCCGCGCCGGGCGCCGCCAGGATCCGGTCCGGGGCGCTGTCGTGGACGATGTGCGCCAGCTCCTTCTCGCCCGACTTGGGGTTGAGCGGCACCGCGGCCACCCCGGCGAGCAACGCGCCCGTCACCGCCACGGCGGTCTCCAGCTCCGGGGTCGCCCACACGGCCACCCGGTCGGCGCCGCGGATCCGCGCGGCGAGCGCGCCCGCCGCGCCCGCGAGCCCGCCGTACGTCAACGACCGTTCGCCGAACCGCAGGGCGACCCTCCCCCAGACTTCGTCCGGGGGGACCCCCATCTCGCTGCGCTCGCCGGGACCGTCCGCCAGGGCGGGAAAGAGGGAGGACACGCGGCGCACTCCTTGGCTGTCGGAAAAGCTCTCGGAAAGGCTCTCGGCACCCTTCCTACACCAGGAGTCTCGTCCCCACGACCGTGCTCAGGTCGGGTGCGAGCCGCAGTTCCGTCGCGCGGAGGGCGGGATGCCCCAACCAGTGCAGCCGGGCGAGGTCCGGCACGCCCTCGTGCAGCGGCGGCCAGCCGGTCGCCGGGGTGAAGTCGTCGACGACGACCGTCCCGCCGGGCGCGAGCAGCCGCTCGACGTCGGCGGGCGTGTCCCCGGGCACCTTGCCCTGCCCGCCGCCGTCGAGCACGAGGAGGTCGAAGGGGGCGTACTCCTCGATGCGCCGCCAGTCGCCGCTCAGCACACGGACGTCGGGCCGGTCGGCGAAGACCTCGGCCGCCGACCGCGCCCGCTCCGGATCCCGCTCCACGCTGTACAGCCGCACGCCCGGCCCCGCCCCCGAGACCAGCCAGGCCAGGCCGACGCCGAGCCCGGTGCCGGTCTCCCCGATCCGCGCCCGGGCACCGCCCGCCAAGGCGTGCAGCAGACGGCCCTGTTCGGGGCGGCAGGAGTAGGGGAAGCGGTGGGTGCGGGCGGTGGTGAGGGCGCGCTGGACGAGGGGTGGGAGCCCGTCGGGGCCGGGGTAGGCGTCAGTGCCGTGAGTTGCCACAGGTTCTCTCAGGTGGGGAGGTCCTGGCCGGTGTGATTCTGCTTCACGGCGTCGATGAAGGGGACGAAGACTGCGGTCGGGAAGGTGAGGGTTGCTCTGGCCGGGGCTTTGGAGTCGCGGATGGATATGTGAGTGTCCAGGTCCGCGATCTCGACGCAGGTGTTGCCATCGCCGCCACCGGAGTACGACGACTTCTGCCAGCGGACGGTTTGGGCCATGCGGGTGCCTCACAGTTCCTTCGCCATACGGTGGATGAAGTCCCGTGACTCCACGGGCTGTAGTGCTGCCTTCCCCACCTTATGGAGCAGGGCCCGGAAGCGCGCCAGCTGAGAATCGGCATCGATGAAGGCGGTGCCGTGCGGAGCGTCGCGCAGCACCGTATCCAGCTGGGGAAGTGGGCCGCCCACGTACATCATCTCGATCCCTGCCCCGGCGAATCCCTCGCTCGCCAGCGGGATGACGCGCACCGTGGCCTGTTCGCATTCGATCGCGCCCAAAACTTCCAGGAGTTGTGCGCGAGCGGTACGGCGATCCGACACCAGGATGCGCAGCCCTGCCTCGTGGACGATCGTCTCGTAGGGGATGGGAACGTCACGCTCCAGTACAGTCCTGCGTCTCATCCGATGCTCGACTCGGGGCTTCAGTTCGCTGTCGGGCAGCTCCGGGACCATGTAGCCGAAGACGGCGCGGGCGTAGTCCGGGGTCTGGAGCAGTCCGGGCACGTGGCTGGTGACCACCTCGCGCAGGAACGTGCCGTGGTGCTCGGTCTCGGCGACATCCAGGAAAACCGGCGGGAGCACTCCTCGGTACTCTTCCCACCAGCCCTGCGTGCGGTCAGTGACCATTGCGACCAGGGCGTCGATCAACGTCTCGTCGGCGCAGGCATAGTGGGCGGCGAGACGTCGTACCCGCTCCTCGCTGACACCGGCGAGCCCCGCTTCCACCTGACTCATCTGGGCCGAGGTGGAACTGAGCAGGCCCGCCACCTCGCGCGCCTTCAGGCCGGCCGCCTCTCGCAGCCTGCGCAGCTCGGTGCCCAGGCGCACCTGCCGTGCCGTGGGTTGGCTTCTCGGCGCCATGTGCCCTCCCGGCCTTCAACCACTCTGCTGACGTGCCACGTTCGGGGTCAGATTACGCGACCTGCTTGCGTGAGGAAAAATTTTTGCTCTACCTTCAGTGATGAGACGCGTACGCAGCGGAAGTGCGCTGCTCCGTCCTGCCGTGACGGCTGCGGCAATGCCACCGCGCGCTAAACCCCCCTCCCTCTGAACGGAGTTGACGCATGCCCGAAACCGAGTCCTGGGACTACACCCTCTACATCCCCAACGACCCCAGAGCCGTCACGATCTGCCGCCGCACCCTGCGCCTGATCCTGACCATGCACAGCCTGATCGGGCTCGTGGACACAGCGGAGCTGCTCGCGACGGAGCTGGTCTCGAACGCCGTACGGCACACGAAGGGGCCGGCTGCCCTCAGGGTTCGCCGAACGGCGCAGGGGGTGGTGTGGATCGGGGCGTGGGACACGGACCCCGAGCCGCCGGATCCGCCACGGCCGTTGGAGCAGGTGGGTGAGCTGGAGGAGGGGCGAGGGCTGGGCTTGGTCCGGGCCTGCGCGGACTACTGGGGCTGGCAGCCGTCGGCCAGGTTCGGGAACCGGGGGAAGTTCGTGTGGTGCGAGTGCGCCCTGGAGGCGTCTGAATGTATCCCCGGCTGAGCCGGGAGGGATTTGGAGGATATCCCTGGGTCGAATGACTTACCTGAAGTCGAAAGGCAGAGGACCTGAAACGCGGAAAATCCGCGCGGCAGACCTCGATGCTCAACTACGACGACTACACCATCGTCAGCATCTATGGCGCCAGGTACCGCGGAATCGTTCAGTACTACCTGCTCGCCGGTGACGTCTTCCGACTGAGCCGGTTGGACTGGGTCATGCAGTCCTCGCTGCTGTGCTCCCTGGCGAACAAGCATCGCTCGACCATGTCGAAGATGGCCCGCAAGTACAAGGTCACCATCGACACCCCGGCCGGGCCTCGCAAGTGTCTCCAGGCCGGCATCACCCGCGCCCCGAGCAGGAAACCGCTGATCGCACAGTTCGGTGGTATTCCACTCAAACGGCAGAAGTCCGCAGTCCTGAAAGACCGCGACCCTGCCCACAGTCCCCCTCGTCGGCGTGAGTTGACCAGGTGGCTGCTGGCAGGCTTCTGCGAACTATGCGTACAGACCGAAAAGATCCAGGTCCACCAGATCCGCAAGCTCGCAGACCTCGACCGGCTTGGGCAGGAACAACCCAACTGGGCAGCCCTCATGGCCAGGAAACGACGCAAGACACTCGTAGTCTGCTCAACCTGCCACGACGGCATCCACGCTGGACGCGAAACCGCAGCTCACGGCAGTCACTGGAGAGCCCGTTGCGATTAACGTCGCACGACGGGTTCGGGAGGAGGCCGCTGGGAAAAGGGGCAGCTCTGCTGCCACCTCGCCCGGCGGCCCACCTCACGCTGGGGGCGGCGTGATGGTGGGTTCGTCGCATGAGGCGCTGCACCGTATCTTCCAGAAGGACCCGGCGTTGCTGACTCGGGCGTTACAGCGAGTGTTGGACGTGCCGTTCCCCGAGCCCCGGGAGATCGCGGCGCTGAACGTGGACTTGACGGAGATCGAGCCTGTCGAGCGTCGGGTGGACACGTTGTTGCGGGCGGAGACGGACGAGGGCACGTATCTCCTGGTGGTCGAGTCACGAGGGAAGGTGGACGACCGCAAGCGGGGCTGCTGGCCGTACTACCTGTCCTACCTGTACGAGAAGTACCGCTGTGAGCCGGTGCTGATCGTGATCACGCAGAGCAGTGCCACGGCCAAGTGGGCGTCACGCCCGATCCGGCTCGGTTTCCGTGACTGGCACTCGCTGACGGTACGGCTGCTGGTGCTGGGCCCGGACAACGTGCCGGTGATCACGAGTGAGCGGCAGGCGGAGCGGGACGTCCCCCTTGCGGTGCTCTCGGCGATGACACACGGACGTGGCCCGCAGGCTCCGGCCATACTGGAGTGCCTGGCCTCCGCTCTGCGGACCAGTGAGTGAGCGGGGTTGGGGTGGGCCGCCCGCTTCTTGGCCAGTGCGTGCCTCCGCGAGCCGAGTCAAGGGCGCTCCCGCTGCGCGTCCGCGTCGCCTTCCGTGATCGGCCTGGCGGCTGACCCTTGACACGGCTCGCTCCAGCATGGGGAAGAAGCGAGCGGGCGGCCGGGGGGAAACTGGGCGGCTTGGCCCTGTTGGCCTCTGGGGTCGGCTGCGTTCATGACGTTGACTGAGGGGCGCGGCCGCCCTGTGGCGGCATGCCGGGTGGGCACAGCGGGTGCTGGTCCGTGGGTGGCGGCGGCCGGCTCGTCGGGTGGGTTCGGCAACTGCACGGCTGCCCAGTTCTCGCGCTCATTTTTCGCGAGCGGGGTGCGCTTATTGGCTCATCGGATTTCGTGGCGCCAAGTGGATAAGTATTGCAGTAAGGGATCCATCTTCGGCCAGATGGACTTGGGTTTCCCCGCACTCCAG
Organism: Streptomyces sp. NPDC001410; assembly: GCF_042895235.1. Classification (NCBI taxonomy): domain Bacteria; kingdom Bacillati; phylum Actinomycetota; class Actinomycetes; order Kitasatosporales; family Streptomycetaceae; genus Streptomyces; species Streptomyces sp. NPDC001410. The sequence goes on along the minus strand of NZ_JBIAWE010000017.1, from coordinate 113,008 downwards.
AACGCGCGTCGCACTCTTCGGGGAGAATAGGAGATGAATGGCGGCCTCTCCCTTATGGATTTTCACACTTTCGACTGATCTAATGATTCTGGTTTTGAATTCGACGTAATCGGGGGTGGCGTTAATCCCCCATGGCGAACAGTCGAAGGTGGGGATTCCTGGTTCGGATTTGCATCGCGTTTCAGGCCCCTCCTCCCCAGCCCATGCGGGAGGCTCGTCGATAATGATGAGCTCCAGCAAAGACCGTTGCTGGGGGTCTACTTTGATTTCAATTTCACCACCGGAATCGCCTGTGATTCGCCAGTACAGTGGCTGCAGTCCGCTCCCCCGTCCCCAGGTTACGGTCAGTGGAATAAAGGGATCGGTCTGCACCTCGACTGCTGTACAGTCCCGCTTTCCGATTGCTTTGATCAACGAAAATACCTCACCCTTTGTAGAGTGCGTGCACCAGTGCAGGGAGGGGGTCGACTGGGCGCTGATTGAACTTTAGCTCCCAGTCTCCAACCTCGACCATCTTACCCATTGGTATTCCATCCTTCGTGGCTTCGATTACTGCCTGTTGAAGGCTCCTGAGTTGGACTTGGGTGGCGAGTCGTACCTGTTCTGGGTTCGCCCTTTCTGTTATCCTTCCCTGGAGGTATTCGTTCATGTGCTTAGTTGCGTTCGCGTGAACCCATACCCGTTTATCTCCTGCCTGCATCTCGAAGGACTTCGGAAGCTCCGTCAGTGGGTAGTTCGGCTGAGTCGGTTTAATGTCCTCCCAGACCGTTCCGCAACCAGGTGCCAATCCGAGAGGGTCGCTCCAGGTATGTGGATTGTGGACGTAGGTGGCGGGATTGGGTGCGGGCGTGAGTCCGAGGGGGTCCGGGGTCAGGTATCGGGCGGTTTCGGGGTCGTACTGGCGAAAGTAGTTGTAGTGGAGGCCGGTTTCGGGATCGTAGTACTGCCCCGAAAAGCGTAGGGGTGTGTACGCCGTACTGTTCGCCGCCCACGCCGTCGTTCCCCACAGCGTGCTGCGGGTGCGCCAAGCAATGTCGCCCTGCTCGTCGATGAGTTCGCTGGGTGTGCCGACGAGGTCGGTAATTATGGCGAAGAAGCGGGAGTCGATCTCGTTCTGGTGTGCGTCGGTCGCGGTGATGCGTTCCGTTTGGGCCAGGGGGCGCAGGCCCTGGTGGTCCCAGGTGAGGGTGACCGGGTTGGGGAGGTCTGCGGACGTCGTGGTCTGTTCGCAGAGGGTGGAGCCATCCCAGGTGAAGTCCACCCGCTCTGCGACCGTTTCGCTGTCCGCTCCTAGGCGAAGCTTTGCCGTGCGGCGGCCCAGGGGGTCGTAGGTGTAGCGCCAGCGCGTGCCGTCGGGGGTCACCACCGACGTCAGGCGGTCCTCGGCGTCCCATTCGTAGCGCCAGGTATCCGGCTTGTGGGACAGGCGGGTCTTCTGGCGGAGGGTGATGCGGCCCAGGGCGTCGTGTTCGTAGCGGACGTTGCCCGCTCGGGTGATGCGCGTGCCTGTGTAGGTGCGGGGGCCGATTGCCTCCTGCCCTGGGTGATCGGTCGGCCAGGCGGCCTGGGTCTGGTTACCAGCCTCGTCGTAGGCGTAGCGCTCCGTCCACCCGGCGGCGTGCACGGCGGTCACCCTGCCCGCCGCGTCGAGGTCGAAGCGGCGGGAGCCGGAGAGCTGATCGTCGATGCCGATGACGTTGCCGTCGGCGCGGTAGGTGTACGTCCGGTGCTGCACCGTGCGGTGCTCGGCGCCGGTGACGGACTGTGTTGTCAGGCGCCCCAGAGCGTCGAAGTCGTGCTCAAGGGTGACCATCTCGCCGACCCGGCGTGTCAGTTCGCGGCCTGCCTCGTCGTACGTGAAGTCGATGGCGCGGCCCGAGACCACCATGCCGGTGCGGTGGCCCACAGCGTCGTATGACCAGGTTGTCGTAGCCCCGGTGGGGGTCGTGCGCCCGGTGCGGCGGCCCAGCACGTCGTACGTGTAGCTCACCGTGCGGCCGTTGACCGTCTCCGAGTGCAGGCGGCCGTAGCGGTCGCGGAGGAGGGTGAGGGTGGTGCCGTCGGGGCCTGTTGCCTGCGCCAGCTGGTCCGTGAAGTCGTAGGCGTAGGTCGTGATCTGGCCGGACGCGTTCTTGAGGGTCACCTGGCCGAGTTCGTTGCGATCGAAGGACACCACCTCGCCGAGAACGTTTCTGCGCGAGGTGAGGCGACCTGCGTGGTCGTACGTGTACGTCAGGGTGCGGTCGTCGAAGTCCGTTTCCGTCGCCAGGCGGCCTGCCGCGTCGTACTTGTACTTCCAGGTCAGGCCCTGTGGGTTGGTGACCTTCGTCAGGCGCAGTTCGCTGTCGTGGTCGAACTCGTAGCGGACGCCATCCGGGCCCGTGCGTGCCGTCAGCAGGTCAAAGTGGGTGTACTCGAAGCGGGAGACACCCCCTATGGGGTCGGTGTGGCTGGTGCAGTTGCCCTCGCCGTCATACGTCCAGGTCTCCGTTGTGCCGTCTGGGGCTGTGCGGCGAGCCAGGTGGCCCTCGAGGGTCCACGACAGGTGGGAGGCGGCACCAGTGGGATCCGTGATCGCGGTTGTGCGGCCGAAGGCATCCCGCTCGTAGCGGGTGGTCGCGCCGAGCGGGTTCGTCACCACCAGAGGAAGGCCGGAGCGGTCGCAGATCGCGGTCGTGGTGTTGCCGAGTGGGTCGGTCACGGAAGTCAGGTGGCCCGCCTCCGTGTAGGTGAAGCGGGTCGTCTGGCCCGCCGGGTCCGTGATCGAGGTGCGGTTGCCGCGTTCGTCGTACGCCTGGCGCACGACTGTGCCGTCTGGATTGACCAACTTCACTGGTAGGCCGAGGTCGTTGTACTCCGCTTTCGCCTCGCGCCCGTCCGGGCGTACGACCGACGTCAGGTTGCCCTCGTCGTCATAGCGGAAGGTCGTCGTGTGGCCCAGCGGGTCCGTCTCGGAGAGCAGACGGTTGTAGCGGTCGCGGCTGTATCGAGTCGTTGCGCCGAGCGGGTCGGTCTCGGCTACCACCTGTAGGGCGTCATTGATCAAGTAGCGCCAGCTGTGACTCTCGCCTGTCGTGGCCGTCGTGGTCCGCAGACCGGTCGTCGGGTCGGGCTCGTCGTAGGACAGACGCATGGTCATGTGGCCTGCGGGGCCACCCTGGGCTATGCACCGGTCCTTGTCGTCGTACTCGTAGGCATAGCTGCGGTCGTTCGTGTCCGTCCATGAGGTGATTCGGCAGGCTTCGTCGTAGGTGAAGCGGAGCGGCAGGCCGGAGGAGTTGATGACCTCGGTGAGGTTGCCGTCCGTGTAGCCGTAGCGCTTCAGCTCCTCGCCGGTGGTGACCAGGTGGAGGGCCGCTATTCGGCCGGAATCCGTCGTGATGTGGACGCCTTGGCCGCTGCTGGAGGCCACTGCCAGCGGGGTGCCCTCCGCGTCGTACTCGAAGGTGATCCAGTTGCCGTTGCGGTCGTCTATCTGCTCCAGCACAGCCAGGCTTTTGCTTCGGTCGGCGAAGTGCCAGATGCGGTGTGTCTGCGGGTCCGTGATCGTGTAGCCGTCGTCCACGCGGTCCAGGGGCCAGCGGGGGCCGTGGCTGGGGAGGGTGGGCAGGCCGGGAGCCGGGTGAGGGTACGCCAGGAGCAGGCCGTCCTCCGTGACGAAGACGACTCCCTCGGTGTCGATCTCCAGACGTTGGTCCAGGGTGGAGGACCAGGAGGGGCCGAACCAGCGGCCCAGTCGGTAGCCGGACTCCGCGCGTCGCTTGAGGAGCAGGGGCAGCACCCCGGGCAGGATGACGTCGGTCTGCGGCAGGAACATCTTGCCGGAGGCCACGTCGACCGGGTCGCCGCATTCCTCTACGCAGTGCTCCTGGCGCGAGGATTCGTCCGGGTGCTCGTTCACCTTGTCCCGAGCGGTGTTCTCGCCTCCGGTCTCGGCCCCCGCCTGTCCCTCGCGTTTCGCCGCCGCCTTCGCCGCGTCCTCTGCCGCGCGCGCCTCCCTCGCCGCGGCCTTCACCCCGTTCGCCTCCACCCCCAGTCCGCCGGTCAGAAGCGCTTCGGCAGTGAACCGTCCCCCGAACTCGGACGGATCCTTGATGAAGTCGCCCAGGTTCTGCTTCAGCACCTGTTCCGGATGCGCGACGCCGGAGACGAGACCGGCCAGGGTCATCGCCTGGTGCTGGAGGGCCTCGGCAGGGTGGGTCAGGTTGTACGGGCTCAGTGGGTTGGCGTTGAGGGCCGTGCTCACCAGACCCGTGCCCGCCTTGATGACGCCGCCCCCGAAGTGGACGGCCTCCGTGTTGAAGGCGTCGAAGCCATCGGCCGCGTCCACCTTGAACTGGGTCAGCGGAGGCGGTTCGGCAGGGGCGTGCGCGAGGGCCGTGTCGACGGCCTTGGTGGCGGTGTCGGCTGCGTGGTTGCGTTGTTTGCGGGCCTCGTTCAGGATCTCGTCGGCCCGTTTGAGGTCTGCGGTACCGGGGTCATCGAAATCGCCGGGGGCCGGGCCGGGGTCCTTGTCACCCGAAGCGACAGCGGCCTTGTAGGCGTTGGACCGCTTTTCGTACGCCGCCTTCGCGTTTTCTGACGTCTCCTTGCCTGCCTTGTACAGGTCGATCGCGTCTTTGGCCTGCTTCTGTGCCCAGGTGACTGTCTCCGCGTATGTCTCCAGGGCTGCGGCGGCCTTGGAGCAGGCGTCCGCCGCGTGCAGCCATTTCACCGGGTGCATCGCGAACTTCTTGCGGAACGCTTCGGCCGCCTCGCCCTGCCACTGCGAGGAGTCCAGCTTCCGCATGCCCTCGCCGACATTGTCGAAGGCCTTGTGGAAGTCCTTCAGGTGTTTGGCGGTGGCCTGGATGTCCGCTGCGTTGCCGTGGACCAGGTCCTTCGGGTCGTCACTCTCGCCGAGCTGCTTCTCGCCCGGAGTGGCGCCCAGGGCGGACGCGGCCCCATCGCCCCAGTTTTCGACCTTGTCCGCCCAGCCGTGGGCACCGGCCTTGTCCAGGCCCTCGCCGACGAGGTCGGTGCCTTTGTCGATGCCCTCACCGACGAACTTCTTGCCGGAGTCGACGATGTGCCCGGCACCGCTGATGAGGTCGTTGGTCACGTCACCGAGCCCCATCAGCCGGCACCCCCGTTCTGCTGCTGGTTCTGTTGCTGCTCAGCGGCCCGCGCACGTTCCTCGGGGGACGGGCCCCACGTGTCGTCGAGCATGCGGTTGTAGTCGTCGCTGTTTCCGGTCGCCCGGTTGATGTCGTCCATGGTCACGCCCGGCGGCAGCCCCAGCGATCCGGTCATCGCGTCGCGCCCGGCGTCCTTGAGGCTCTGCTTGCTGTGCTGCCACGCCTCGGCGAAGGACTTCTCGCTGTAGACGGGGTGGGTCAGGCCGTCGGCGCTGCTCCGGCGCAGCTGGTCCCAGCTCATCTTCTCGACGTCGTCCTCGGACGCGTACGGGTTGCCCACCAGCGAGTTGTAGCCGACCTTCAGCGCGCCGCCGACGTACTGGTCCGTCTCGTGCAGCGTGCCCGCTGACAGACCCACGTTTTCCGCGAAGGTGTTGCCCTCCACCACCAGGGCACGCACACTCCACTCCCAACGCTCGCAGAAGGACTTGAACTTCGAGGTGAGGTTCTCGTGGCCCAGCTGGAGCCCGGACAGCTCCAGGTTCGAGAAGCCCCGGCCTGCGCCCGCCAGGCTGTCGACGCCCAGCTCCTTCAGCTCGGCGAGCGTCTGGGTGATGCCCTTCGCTATCTCGTCCAGCCCGGCAGCCCTGATGTCCTTGCCGCCCTTGCCCCCGCTCACTGCCGTGCCTCCTCAGTCCTCACGTCGACGGCTGCCGCGTCCGGCACGATCCCCGCCACCGGCGGGAACAGCACACCCTCAGCCCCACTGGCCGCATCAAGAGCCACCCCGCACGGCACCCCGACGGCCGGAACCCCCGCATCCAGCAACCTGGCGCCCAGCACCCGCTGGTACGCCCACTCCCGCTCCCCTTCACCCCTCGCGATCGCGAACCGGGCCAGCGCCGACTCGTTCGAGAAGGCCAGGATCCAGCGGATGCCGCCGTAGTCGGCGGTCAGTGGGGCCTCGTCCGCATCGACAGGGAGCAGCACTGCCGTACGGCGGAACTCGCCCAGCACAGCAGCGAACTCGCGGCGCCTGCGCGCTATGGCGTCCGTCTCGGAGGGAGCAGGTGTGGTGGTCGGCGACGGGGGAGCGGCGGCGAACGGTGTGTCCGGCACAGGAGCAGGAATCCCACTGGATGCATCCGCGTCCGCCGGCTCCGCGTACTCCGCCAGCCGTGACCTGCGTATCGGCCCCGACGAGTCGGCGCCACCCCCCGTGATCAATCATGTCCGGGATCATCACATCGGTACGTTGCCGAACACAACGCGGTACTCGGCAAGGTGAAAGGCCTTTGGCCGAATGTGTCTGTCAGCGGAGGCACGCATACGTCGACGGAAACGCATAGTCGGAGACGCATGCACGACGACGCCCGGACCCAGGCCGGGGCCGGGGCGTCCTCAAGCCGAGAGACTAGCCTCACTTCTACCCGACGGATACGGGTGGGTGGGTGGGCAGAACGACGTCGGCGACAACACAGCTCACGTTGTCAGGACCCCCCGCCGCATTGGCCTCGTCAACCAGCAACTGCCCCGCACCCTCACACGCGAGCAGCTCCTTGATCCGCTCGTCCGGGACGACCCCGGTCAGCCCGTCGGAGCACAGCAGATAGCGATCACCGACCCGAGCCTCGTGCAGCCGCAGGTCCGGAACCGGGGCCATGCCGCCGCCGAGGGCCTTCAGCAGCAGAGCACGCTGCGGATGACTCGCGGCCTCCTCCATCGTCAGGCGCCCCTCGTCGATCAGGGACTGAACCACGCTGTGGTCGTGGGTGATCCGGAACAGCTCGCCGTCCCGCAGCAGATACGCCCGCGAGTCCCCGATGTGGACCAGGGCCAGCTTCGACCCGGTCCACAGCAGCGCGGTCAGCGTGGTGCCGTTCTCCTCGCCGCCCTCCGCGAGGTCATGGACGGCCTCGCTGGCCCCCCGTACCGCGTCCTCCAGCAGGTTCAGCACGCTGCCGGCCGCGATCTCCTCTCCCTCGTCCAGAAACCTCAGCGCCTCCACGGCCGCGCTGCTCGCCGGTGCCCCCGCCGGCCCGAACCCGTCGGCCACGGCGAGCAGCCTGCGGCCCGCGTACACCGTGTCCTGGTTGGCCGGGCGGACCTGCCCACGATCGGAGTGGGCGGAATAACGCAGTTCCAGCATGGTGGTGTGATCCCTTCTCGACTCACCGGTCAGCTGGTCGACGAGGAACGCGGCGAGATCCCGCCGTACGGCCGTCTCCGCCTCGACCCGCGCCCAGTACGCCCGGATCTCCGCCGCGGCGTCCGGCGCGTCCAGCGCGCACACGGCGCGGATCTCGGCCAGCGGCATACCCAGCCGCCGCAGCCAGGCCACGAGCCGGGCCTGCCCGAGCTGCTCGACGGCGTAGTACCGGTATCCGGTGCCGGGGTCGACCCGGGCGGGCCGCAGCAACTCCAGCTCGTCGTACAGCCGCAGTGCCTTCGGCGACAGCCGGCTGGCCCTGGCGAAGGCACCGATCGTCAGCAATTCCATGAGGCTCCTCGCGCTCCTCGTCGTCCGCCACCGATGCTGGGGCTTCACCAAAGGTGAAGGTCAAATGCGCTGTCGTGGTTCCTGCGGCGGTTGTTAGCCTCACAGCGGATCGAACCGTCGTACGACAGGGAGCCCGCCGTGCCCCGAATAGCGCTCGCCACCTACGACCCCGGAGCCGAGCCGACCAAGGACCGCGACCTGCCGGTGCTGGTGCGGGCGCTGACGGACGCCGGGGCCGAGGCGGAGGCCCGGCACTGGGACGACCCGGATGCCGACTGGGGCGCCTACGATCTCGTCGTCATCCGGTCGACCTGGGACTACAGCTGGCGCGCCGAGGAGTTCGGGGCCTGGGTGGAGCGGGTCGGCGCCGTGACGCGCCTGGCCAATCCGCCCGCAGTGGTGCGCTGGAACTCCGACAAGCGCTACCTCGGCGAGCTGGCGGCGGCCGGTGTGCCGACCGTGCCCACGCGCTACCTCGCTCCCGGCGAGCCCGCCGACCTGCCCGCCGACCACGAGTACGTGATCAAGCCGACCTCCGGCGCGGGCGCCCGGTTCGCCGCCCGCTACACCCCCGCCGAGCACGAGACGGCCGTACGACAGCTGGCGCGGATGCACGCGGAGGGCTTCACCGCGATGGTGCAGCCGTACGTGCGCGACATCGACGTCAGCGGGGAGCGGGCGCTGCAGTTCTTCGGCGGCGCCCTGCTGCACGCCAGCCGCAAGGGCGCAGTCCTCTCCTCCGGGACCCCCTACGACGCCGACAAGGTCGCCCACCCCGACCTGCAGCCCTGGCAGCCCACGGACGCCGAACTCGCCGTGGCCGAGAAGGCGTTGACGACCGTACCCGGCGGCGCACCGGGCCTGCTGTACGCACGCGTGGACCTCGTGGACGGGGAGGACGGGCAGCCACGAGTGATGGAACTGGAGCTGGTCGAGCCCAACCTGTTCCTGTTCCTGCACCCGGCCTCGCTGCCGCGCGTCACGGAGGTCATCCTGGCGGCGGCCGCAGAGGACTAGGGCCTGTCCGGCCCATCAGCCCCCTAGGCTGACCCGGCCGTGGCCCGGCAGGCCTCGGCGTACGCGCGGACCAGGGGCCGTCCCTCGTCCTCGCGGCGCCACGCCAGGGCGTAGCGGCTGGGGTCGATGCCGCGGATCGGGCGGGTGGTGACGCCGCCCAGGGTGATCAGCGGGGCGTTGCCCTCGGCGAGCAGGCAGACGCCGAGGCCGGCCACCAGTGCCTCGTACGTCTCCTCTGCCCCGGCGATCTCCGCGCCGATGCGCGGCGGGCGGCCGGCTCGGGCGTCCAGGGCGAGCCAGTAGTCGCGCAGCGGGCCCGCGGTCTTCGGCAGGGCGAGGAACGGCTCGTCGAGCAGGTCCGCGAAGTCGATCTCGGCACGGGCCGCGAGCGGGTGGGTGTCGGGAAGGGCGACCAGGCGGGGCTCCTCGGCCAGCACCGTCCAGGCGTAGCGCTCCTCGTCGGGCAGCGGCAGCCACACGAAGGCGACGTCCGCGCTGCCGTCCGCGAGGCCCGCCGTCGGGTCCTCCCAGCTCACCTGGCGCAGCCGGGCGGTGGCCTCGGGGTGCGCGGCGGTGAAACGGGAGCGGATGGCCGGCAGCAGCCCGCCCCGGCCGGGACTGGTGCTCATGCCCACCACGAGCGTGCTGCGCTGCGCCGCCTTGGCCGCCTCCACCGCGGCCGCGCCCTCCTCCCACGCGGCCAGCACCCGCCGGGCATGCGGCAGCAGCGCCTCGCCCGCGGCCGTCAGCGCCACCCCGTGCTGATCGCGCTGCAGCAGATCGGCCCCCAACTGGCGCTCCAGCGCCCGGATCTGCTTGCTGAGCGCGGGCTGTGACACGTACAGCCTCTCGGCCGCGCGCGTGAAGTGCAGCTCCTCGGCGACCGCGACGAAGTAGCGCAGATCCCGGGCATGGACGTCCATCGTCATAACCATTGGCTATCACCGTGGGTCTTGGACGGGCAACGGCATCCGGCAGCAGGCTGGTTCGTGTCAGGAAACAGCAGGAGCTACGGGGAGTTGCCGTGAACAAGGTATGGCTGGTGACCGGTGCGAGCAGCGGTTTCGGGCGGGCGATCACGGAGGCGGCCGTCGCCGCCGGTGACGTCGTGGTGGGCGCGGCCCGGCGCCCCGAGGCGCTGGACGACCTCGTGGCCGCGCACCCCGACCAGGTGGAGGCGCTGCGCCTGGACGTCACCGACGCGGCCGCGATCGAGGAGGCTGTACGGGACGTGGTGGCCCGGCACGGACGGATCGACGTGCTGGTGAACAACGCGGGGCGCACCCACGTCGGCGCCGTCGAGGAGACCACGGACCAGGAGCTGCGGGACCTGTTCGACCTGCACTTCTTCGGCCCCGTGGCCCTGGTGCGGGCGGTGCTGCCGCACATGCGGGAGCGGCGCTCGGGCGCGATCGTGCAGATGAGCAGCATGGGCGGGCAGATGTCCTTCGCGGGCTTCGGCGCGTACAGCGGGACGAAGTTCGCGCTGGAGGGCATGTCCGAGGCGCTCGCGGACGAGGTGCGGGAGTTCGGTATCAAGGTGCTGATCGTGGAGCCGGGTGCCTTCCGGACTTCGCTGTTCGGCACCGGCCGGGCCGGTGTCAGTGCGGACAGCGGGGTGTACGCCAAGGTGAGCGAGACCCGCGGGTTCGTCGAGGGCGGTGACGGTACGCAACCCGGTGACCCGACGAAGGCGGCGGCGGTCATCCTGGCCGCGCTGGACGCGGAGCAGACCCCGCTGCGGTTGCCGCTCGGCGACGACGGAGTGGATGCCGTCCTGGACCACCTCGTCCAGGTTCGCGCGGACGTCACCGCCTGGGAGAAGGCCGCGAGGGCGACCACCTTCGACGACTGACCGGATCAGCCGGCCACGCAGCCGACCGCCGTCCGCTGCAGCAGCCCCCAGGTGAACTCGGCGACGACCTCGTGCCGTACGCCGTCCCGGTCCGGGGCGGTGAAGGCCAGCCCCCAGCGGCTGGGGGCCGTGCCCTCCAGCGGGCGGGCCGGGGCGAAGGCGCGGGCGGCCTCGTCCACCGTGCAGGACCACGGGGCCAGGTCGTCCAGGGTCTCCAGCCTCGGCGCCGGGGCGCCGGGCGCGCGCACCAGCCACTCGTTCCAGACCGCGCCGTCGGGGGAGACCAGCACCTCGAAGCGCAGACCGGGCCAGAGGGGCAGCGCCCACTGCCGGGCCTCGCAGTCGACGTCGCCGAGGCGGCGCCGGACGACGGCGGCGGGCTCGCCGAGGACGGAGCGGTAGCGGGCGGCCGCTGACCGCGACCTCGGTGACCGGACCATCGCCTGCCACCGCTTGTTGGTCTCCCGCATGTCCGCGATCGACGCGCCGAGCGTGCGCCGGGCGTCCTCGACCAGGTCCGGGTTGTGGTCCGCCATGCGGCGCAGCAGCACCAGCTGGAAGTCGAGTTGCATGGCACCCATGGTGCCCGGCTCCGGGCTTCGCATCCCGAGGACTCCCGCCCATTGCCCGCGCACCCCGCGATGACTAGCCTGTGTTCGTCATGCCGATCGTCTGTTGAAATCTCGAACACAGACGCTTAGACCCAAGGGAGGGGGCCGGACGTGGGACGCCTCGTGCCTGCCGTGACCCGGGCTCTCGACATTCTTGAGCTGTTCCTGGACGGGGACGGGACGCTCTCCGCCCCCGACATCGTGCGCAAGCTGCAGCTGCCGCGCACCACCGTGCACGAGCTGGTCACCACGCTCGCCGCACGCTCGTACATCGTGCAGGTACCGGGTCAGCCCGGACGGTACCGGCTCGGCGTACGCCCGTACCAGCTCGGCAGCCGCTACGCCGAGCAGCTCGACCTCGCGGCCGAGGGCCAGCAGGTGGCCCGCTCGGTCGCGGAGACCTGCGACGAGACGGTCCATGTGGCCATACTCGAGGGCACCGACGTCATCTACATCGCCAAGGTCGACTCCACGCACGCCGTGCGCATGGTCTCGGCCGCCGGCCGCCGGCTGCCCGCCCACTGCACCTCCGTCGGCAAGATGCTGCTGGCCTCGCTGCCGGAGCAGGAGCTGGCGGCGCGGATCCCGGACGACGCCGAGCTGGCCGCGATGACGCCCAACAGCATCACCGATCCGGCCGCGCTGCGCGAGGCCCTTGCGGAGATCCGGCAGCGGGGCATCGCGGTGGAGAGCCGTGAGTCCAACCCGGACGTGTCGTGCGTGGCCGCCCCCGTGCGCGACCGCGCGGGCCACGTGGTCGCCGCCCTCTCCATCTCGGTCCCCATGATCCGCTGGAGCGACGAGCGGCGGGCCGAGCTGGAGCAGCTGGTCGTGAAGGGCGCGGCGGAGCTGTCGGAGCGGCTCGGCCACCGGAGCGTGGCATGACGTCGTACGAGGTCGCCGTGCGGGCGGAGGCGGCGCTCGGCGAGGGCCCGACCTGGGACCCGGCAACGGGCCGCCTCATCTGGGTCGACGTCCTGGGCATGCGCGTCCACACCTACGACCCCTCCTCCGGCCGCCGCACGATCCGTACGACTCAGCAGCACGTCGGCGCGGCAAAGCCCCGCGCGGGCGGCGGCCTGGCCCTGAACCTGCGCGACGGTGTCGGGCTGCTCGACCCCGACGACACCTTCCGCTGGCTTCACCACGAGCCCGTCCCCGGCCGCCGCGCGAACGACGCGGCCGTAGCTCCCGACGGGTCCCTCTGGGCGGGCACGATGCGCTACGACGAGGCGACGGGGGGCGGCACGCTGACCCGCCTCACCGGCGACGGGGACATACGGCTCGCCCTCCCCGACGTCACCGTCAGCAACGGCATCGGCTGGAGCCCCGACGGCCGCCTCATGTACTACGCCGACACCCCCACCCGGCGCGTGGACGTCTTCGACCACGACACCGAGGGCATCCGCAACCGGCGCACGCTGGTCGAGATCGAGCAGGGCGCCGGCTTCCCCGACGGCCTGACGGTCGACGCGGAGGGCTGTGTGTGGGTGGCGCTGTGGGACGGGGGAGCGGTCCGCCGCTACACGCCGTCCGGCGGCTTGGACCGTGTGCTCACCTTGCCTACTCCGCGTACGACGGCCTGCACGTTCGGTGGCCCGGACCTGACCGACCTGTACATCACGACGGCTCGTACGGGATTGTCGGCACCGCATCCGATGTCGGGCTCGGTGCTGGTGGTACCCGGTGTGGGCAAGGGGTTGCCGCAACCTGCGTTCGCCGGCTGAGCGGTACTGGGGCTGGGCGGGGGTGGGTTTCGCTTGCCCGCGCGGGCGGGGTGCCGCTGCGCCCACCCGTGCCGCCCCAGCGGCACGACTGCCCGCAGCTACGCGGGACCATTCAGGCTGACGGTGCTGCAACTCCCCAGGGGCGCGGGGAACTGCGCGACCAGCTCCCACCGGCCCGCAGCCTACGAAACCCCCGCAGCCTTCCGCTCCTCCACAGTTAGCGGAGGTCCAGTCAGTGGCGGCTTCAGCGGCCCCACCGCCGCAGCGATCAGCATGCTCGGGGTCAGCAAAGACTCCGCGCCCCGCTGCAGCGCCGTCACGTCCGTCACCCGGCGGGCAATGCGGCCGTTGCCCGTCGCGGTGTGCAGGAGGCGCTCGACGTAGGCGGACAGGAGGCGGTCCCGGAGAGTGGGGCCCGTCTCGGTCGCGCCGGGGTAGAAGACATCCGCCCCGATGGCCAGGTCCCAGGCCGCCCGAACCGTCCGCCCCACCGCCTTCTGGATGTGACGGGACAGGCCGGGGGTGTCCAGGGAACGCAGGCCCTGACGGCGGATCACGTCCCGCAACGCGAGGGCCGACTGGGCCGACACCGCCATCCCGTGGCCGTACAAGGGATTCAGCGCACACACCGCATCCCCGAGCACCACGAAGCTCTCGGGCCACACCGGCATCCGCTCGAAGAAGTAGCGCCGGTTCGCGGTCGTCCGGGTCAGCGCCACCTCGGTCAGCGGCTCCGCGTTCGCCAGCAGCTCGCCGATGATCGGATGGCGAAGCTCCTCGCGGGCGTACCGGGCGAAGTCGTCCGCGGTCGTGGGCATTTCGTCGCCGCGGCCGCCGAACAGCGTGACGATCCACTTGCCGTCCTCGACCGGCATCAGCGCGCCCCCGCGCCCGGTCCCCGCGCTCCGCGGATCGGGTTCGATGTTGACGATCGGGAAGCCGTCCCGCGCCGCCTGCTCGGGCGCCCGGAACAACCGGCTGGCGTACACCAGTCCGGAGTCGACCTCCCGCCGCTCCGGCCCGGGCAGCCCCAGCTCGGTCAGCCAGTGGGCGGCCCGGGAGCCACGGCCGGTGGCGTCCACGACGAGGTCGGCCGACAGGGTGCGCTCGGCGTCGTTGTGGGCCCGGATCCGTACCCCGGTCACCGCCGCGTCCGTGCCCGTGAGGGCGACCGCCTCTGCCCGCTCCACCAGCTCGATGTCCCCGTCGGCCAGTACGAGTTGCCGTACCACCCAGTCCAGCAGGTCCCGGCTGGCCGGCAGCATGAACGCCGACTCGGCCCACCGCCGGTACCAGCCGTGCGGCGACAGGGCCACCATGTCCGTGGTCATCGGCACCCGGCTCACCCCGGCCGCCCGCAGCCGCCCGATCGCCCCGGGCAGCAGCTGCTCCAGCGCCCGCGCCCCGCCCGACCACAGCTGGTGCACGTGCCGGGCCTGCGGCAGCCCCTTGCGCGGCTCGGGCCCCGCGGGCAGCGCGTCCCGCTCGACCACGGTCACCCGGGCGCCGGTCGAGGCCAGGGCGCGGGCCGCGAGCAGGCCGGCGAGAGAGCCGCCGAGCACGACGGCGACGGGCTTGCGTTCAGTCATGTACGGCAACGCTCTCTGCTGGGGCGGTCGCACGCGCGCGGACCGCCTCGATGTCGTCGGGACGGCGCAGGGCCCGGGAGACGGCCGCGATCTCCTGGAGCAGGCTGGTGGTGTCGGGCCCGGCGGCCTCCCCCAGTGCCTCAAGGTCCTGGGGGGACCCCCAGGGCGGCTCGGGGTCACGGGCCTTCGCCTCGGTCGCGTCGAGGATGCTCACCGCGGCCGCCAGCGCCCGGGCCCGGGCCGGCGGATGCCCGAGGTCGAGCGCGGCGTCGTACGACCGCCTGTTCAGGCCGGTGTCGATGTGCCGGGCCAGCGGCAGCAGCACGTCCCGGATGAACGTCTCGCGCCGGGTCAGCCGCAGCTCGGGCGTGGCCCGCAGCACGAACGGCACGCCCTCCCCGCTCGTGGACCGCATCAGCTGGTACAGCGGCCGCAGTTCGCGGTGGGCGAGCCGGACCCGCCAGCGATCGTGCAGGTACTGGCCGGCGTGCGGCAGGATGAAGCCGACGGCGATCAGGATGGCGGACAGGGCGGCGACCGGCGGGGCGAGGTTGGTGCTCAGCCAGTCCAGGTCCTGCCCGAACCAGCGCGCGACGACGGCGATCAGCTTGCTCGCGTCGAAGATCAGGTTCAGTACGTAGCCGGCCCCCAGCAGCTTCAGTCCCCAGCGCAGCCACGCGTCCAGGCCCTCGGTGCGCACCCAGTTCCAGATCAGCTTGGAGGTGATCAGGCAGGCCACGGCGTGCGCGACGAGGTAGAGCAGGATCTCCTCGCGCATGAACGGGGTGGTGGCGTAGTACGTGTCGAGGTCCCGCAGCCGCTCCACGGGCGCGTCGGCGAGCAGGAACAGCACCCACAGCGCGACGACCACCCCGGAGTAGACCGAGACGACCCAACGCATCGCGCGCCGGGTGGCGGCCGAGCGGTCGGACAGGCCGTTGCGCCAGGTGATGATCAGCAGCAGACAGGATCCGCAGAACGCGGTGATCAGCGAATAGCACCAGGGCGCCGAGATGTTGGGGACGCCGGTGAACCGGTTGACGGCGGCGATCGTGGACGGGGTGCAGAACACGAACACCCCGCAGGCGAGCAGCAGCAGTCCGCCGACCGCGCGCAGCAGCGGGTCCCGCCACAGCCGGATGATCGTGGGCAGCTTGATCACCAGGGCCGCGGTGAGCACCGCGGTGGGGATCCAGAAGGAGATGTAGAACTCGCTGAGGAAGTCCGAGGGGTCGAGTGCCAGCAGGGTCACCGCGCGGCTCCGCCTTTTTTCGTCGCTCGGTTCGCCTGGTCGCGTCCGCGGTAGCCGAGAGAGCGCTGGACCGGGTCGAGGGGCGTGCCCGGGCCGGGACCGGTGAGGTAGGGCCGGAACAGCGTGGCCAAGCGGTGGCCGAAGTCGTCGGCCTCGGCCTCGTCCACCTCGCGGGAGCCGTTGCGGGCGGCCACCGTCAGGGCCATGTCGCGCCAGCGGGGCTCGCCCGCGAGTGCGCGGGCCGCCGCGGCCCCGGCCAGGTGGTGGTGCCGGTGCCCGGTGTGCAGATGCCACAGCTCGTGTCCGAGGATGACCAGTTGCTGCACGGCCTCGGCCCGCTCCTCCACGATGACCAGGTCGAAGTCCTGGAACTCCACCCACAGGCCGGTGACCTCGATCTCGTCCGGGAAGCGCTCGAAGCGCAGCTCCACCGGCCGTCCGGCTCGCCGTACGGTCATCTCCTCGCACAGCGCCTGGCACAACTCGCGGACGCCGTCGGGTGGTTGTGGTCGCGTGCGGAGGGCGGTGGCGAGGTCGGCGGCCAGGGTGCGCATCGCCGGGCCCGGGCGGGAGCCGTACAGCCATGCGGCCAGCCGCGCCGCCCGCTGCCGCGCACCCGCGATGGTCATCGGTCCCCCTTCTCACTGCCGGTGTGCGGTTCGTCCGAGCGTACGCGCCTGGATGTGTCCGCGTCAGGTGATCGGACGACCGTCGTTCAACGCGGAACGACTGCTTCCGCTCCCGTGACGAGCGAAAGCTCGCGTCCAACCCATTGACGCGCAAGCGCTTCGATTCTACGGTCCCGTTCGAAGTTACGGGCAGTATTCGATATCCCGAACGGTGGGGGCAAGGTATGGGACAACCTGGCCTGAGTCGCAGGCAACTTCTAGGGGCGGCCGGAGGGTTGGCGGTGGCCGCGAGCTTCGGTTTCGCCGCCCTCGGCAGCGGAGCCGACGCGCTCGCCTCCAGTGCCCGCACACGGGTGCGCTACTGGAACCTCTTCAGCGGCGGCGACGGCGGCAACATGGTCGCGATGGTGGACGCCTTCCACCGGGCCGACCCGGACGTCGCGGTCGGCCTCCCCGGCACCTGGACCGACCACGGCAAGGCCCTCCCCGACGCCCCGGTCCACCACCTGGCGACCCGCCCGGACGCCCCCTACGCGGTGGAGGGCGCCTCGATCCTCCACCACGGCGCCTACTACTACCTCTTCGCGTCGTACGACGCCTGCTGCGCGGGCGTGAACTCGACCTACAAGATCAGAGTGGGCCGCTCGACATCGATCACCGGCCCGTACGTCGACAGCACCGGCACCCCCATGCTCAACGGTGGCGGAGACCTGCTCCTGTCCGGCCACGGCCGCTACATCGGCCCCGGCGGCGAGTCCACGTTCCGCACCCACGGCAAGACATGGCTGGCCTACCACTACTACGACGCAACCGACAACGGCCCCCCGAAGCTGGGGCTGAACAAGCTCGGCTGGTCAAAAGAGGGTTGGCCAAAGTTCTTTTAGGGGCGCGGGGAACTGCGCGACCAGCCACAACGCACCCGCACTCGCCGACGAATCACCAGCCACCCACCCTGAAAGGCGCACATGCACCCCGCCCGCTTCACGCTGGACCCCGCCTTCACCATCGGCGAAGTAAGCCCCCGCCTCTTCGGCTCCTTCGTGGAACACCTCGGCCGCTGTGTCTACACCGGCATCTTCGAGCCCGACCACCCCACGGCCGACGCCGAAGGCCTCCGCACCGACGCCCTCGACCTGGTCCGCGAACTCGGAGTCACCACGATCCGCTACCCCGGCGGCAACTTCGTCTCCGGCTACAAGTGGGAGGACTCCGTCGGCCCCGTTGAGGACCGCCCCCGCCGCCTCGACCTCGCCTGGCACTCCACCGAGACCAACCGCTTCGGCCTCTCCGAATACATCGCGTTCCTGAAGAAGCTCGGCCCCCAGGCCGAACCCATGATGGCCGTCAACCTCGGCACCCGCTCAGTCGCCGAGGCTCTCGAACTCCAGGAGTACGCCAACCACCCCGAAGGCACCGCCCTGTCGGACCTCCGTGTCTCCCACGGCGACAAGGACCCCTTCGGCATCAAACTCTGGTGCCTGGGCAACGAGATGGACGGTCCCTGGCAGACCGGCCACAAGACGGCCGAGGAGTACGGCCGGATCGCCGCCGAGACGGCCCGGGCCATGCGCCAGATCGACCCCTCCGTGGAACTGGTGGCGTGCGGCTCCTCCAGCCAGTCCATGCCCACCTTCGCCGCATGGGAGGCGACCGTCCTCCAGGAGACGTACGAGCTGGTCGACCACATCTCCCTGCACGCCTACTACGAGCCGGTCGACGGCGACCTGGACTCCTTCCTCGCCTCCGCCGTCGACATGGAGTCCTTCATCGAGAACGTGGTGGCCACGGCCGACCACGTGGGCGCCCGCCTCAAGTCCAAGAAGAGGATCAACCTCTCCTTCGACGAGTGGAACGTCTGGTACCTCTCGCGCTGGGAGGAGTACGCGAGGACCCTCGACCGGACCGGCTGGCCGGAGGCCCCCCGCCTCCTGGAGGACAACTACAGCGTCACCGACGCCGTCGTCTTCGGCTCGCTGCTCATCGCCCTGCTCCGGCACGCCGACCGCGTCACCGTCGCCTGTCTCGCCCAGCTGGTCAACGTGATCGCGCCGATCATGACCGAGCCGGGCGGCCCGGCCTGGCGGCAGACGACGTTCTTCCCGTTCGCGCAGGCCTCGAAGTACGGCCGGGGCGAGGTGCTGGACGTGCGGGTGGACTCGCCGACGTACGAGACGAAGAAGTACGGCGAGACGGACCTGCTGCACGCCACGGCCGTGCGCGCGGCCGACGGCACGGTCACGGTGTTCGCCGTGAACCGCAGCCGTACGGACGCCCTGCCCCTCGAAGTCGCCCTGAACGGGCTGGAGTTGACGCACGTCACCGAGCACAGCGCGCTCGCGGACGCCGACCCCGACGCCCGCAACACCCTGGACGACCCCGAGCGGGTCGCCCCGCACCCGGTCGAGGGCACCGCCCTGCGGGACGGCACCCTCACCGCCGTGCTGGAGCCCCTGTCCTGGAACGTGATCAGGCTCGCCTGAGTGGTCTCAGCGGCCGGGGGAGAGCACCGGAGTCACCGGTGTCCCCCCGGTCGCCCGGCCCAGCAGGGTCAGCTGGACGTTCCCCGGGCCGGACTCCGTGGTGAACTCCGAAAGGACCGCCAGCGCCAGGGTGTTGGAGCCCCGGGTGCGCAGGATGCCGTTCGGCAGGACGAAGGTGTGCTGCGGGCCGACGTTGTTGATGTACTGGCCCATGTTCCAGCCGTTGAGGAAGATCTGCGCCCGGTAGGCCCGGTACGGGTCGTCCTCCAGGGTCAGACCGATCGAGGCGTCGATGTCGGCCGGGACCGACAGCCGGAAGCTGGTCCGGTACCAGGTCACGCCCTGCCGCCGCTCGGCCCGCGGGAAGGTGACCGCCTTCCAGTCGCTGTCGCTGTCGCGGAAGCCGGGCAGGTGCCA
The DNA here is from genome assembly GCF_042895235.1 of Streptomyces sp. NPDC001410. Classification (NCBI taxonomy): domain Bacteria; kingdom Bacillati; phylum Actinomycetota; class Actinomycetes; order Kitasatosporales; family Streptomycetaceae; genus Streptomyces; species Streptomyces sp. NPDC001410. The sequence goes on along the minus strand of NZ_JBIAWE010000017.1, from coordinate 93,814 downwards.
GCCCTCGCGCTCGCCGTACAGGCCGCCGTTGTTCTGCGGTCCGCGCACCGGGTCCGGTGCCGCCTCGCCCTGGATCCGCCAGGTCACCTTCGGCGCGGCCCCCTTGAAGAGGGCGGCGGTGAGGCCGCGGGCCGCCTTGTGGGTGTCCAGCGCCTTGCCGTCCTGGTCGTGCTGCATGCGCCGGACCAGGACCGACAGCACGTGCCGGCCGGGCGAGCGCAGCCGTTCGTCCACCGGGAAGACCGCGGTGGCGTCCCAACTGCCCTTCCTGACCGTGGTGTTCTTGTCCGGCACGGGCATCCGGTGGGTGCCCAGCGGCTCCCCGTCCAGCCATGCCATCAGCAGGCCCTGCGTGCCCGTGGTGTAGGCGAGCGAGACCTCCTCGATGCCGGCGGAGTCGCTGAACGTGCCCCGGTACCAGACGTCTCCGTAGTGGAAGCCGTAGTCGTCCGCGAACAGCACCGGCTGGTCCTCGGGGACCGGGGTGATGCTGTACGACGACGTCCGGTCCGCCTTCTTCCAGGACGAGTCGTCGAAGTTGGGCCCGGCCTCCGGGTTCTCGGTCCGCATCCGCCAGCGGTCCAGCCGGGGCAGCACGACCTCCGGCACGGAGGGCAGCATCCCGGTCGTCATCACGCTTTGGGACATGGTGATCCGGGTCGGCACCTTGCGCCCGTTCCACACCAGGCTCGTGATCCCGCGCGGCCCCCACACCTCCACGCTGGTCTCCTCGGTGACGTCACCCGTCAGGTGGACCTCGGAGCCGCGCACCTCGGCGTGGCGCAGCAGCGAGGGGCCGTACACCAGCAGGGTGCCGGACGGGGTGTCGTACGGGAAGATCCGCACGGCGGTGGCGTCGTCGGCGAAGAGCAGCAGCAGCGGGATGTCGCTCTCGCCCTTGGCGACCAGCACCCGGGTGAGACCGCCCTGCCCGAGGATCGCGTTGACGTGCAGTTCGTTGCTGTCGTACGCCCAGGCGCCCTCCGGGTCGAGCCGGGTGACGAACGGTTCCTCCGGGCACTTCAGGACCAGCTCCGCCATGTCGTCGCGGCGGCCCGCGAACACGGCGATGTCCTGCCGCCCGGCCGTCACGCACAGCATGGGCTGGGTGGTGGAGTACTTCAGCGTCCGGTGGCCTAGGCGGAGTCCGGTGGTCAGCATGCGGGCGTCGCGCGCGGGCACGGTGATCTTCAGGTCCCCCGCGTCCGTGGGCAGGTCGGTGGTGACCGGCTCGGTCCCGTCGTTGCGGGCCACGTACACCTGGGTGCCGGTGTCCGGGTTGGAGAGGTGGTAGACCTTCAGCCCCTCCGCCTTGACCTCCGCCGCCCGGTCCAGCCGGGCGAAGTCGGGCACGCGCTGCAGCAGATGCCCGAGCTGGTGCATGGGGGCGATCTTGTCGGTGACGTTGCGCGCCTCGTCGATGGCGGCCCCGTAGTCGTACGACGTGTAGACGACCGGTGCGGGCAGCCAGCCCCACGACGTCCCGCCGAACGTCATGTACACGTTGTGCAGGGTGATGCCGTTGGCGAGGTTGGTGAGGTAGAAGCGGCGCTCGTAGGCCGCGTCCCGGGTGCGCCGCGACTCGGCGTACCCCTTGCCGTCGAACCAGGACCCGCCCCACGGGTCGAACCAGCCGCCCCCGAACTCGGGGATGAACCCGGGCGTGCGCGGCGAGGCGGTGGACCCGCCGGTCGGCCCGCCGGGCCCGAAGGTGCCCCAGTCGGGCGGCGTCTGGGACGGCGACGGATACCCGTCGAAGCCGTACAGCCAGCCGCCCCGCTCCCCGCCGGTGTCGAACGCGCCGGGGACCCAGTGGCCGTTCCTGCCCTTGTCGTTGTGGAAGAGCGGGACGTCGATCCCGTCGTCCCTGACCTTCTTGTACAGGTGGGACATGTAGTCCCGGCCGGTCGCCTCGCCGACGTGGGAGTCGTACTCGTTCTCGATCTGGTAGAGCAGGATCGTGCCCTTGCCCTGGGTGAACAGGTGCCGGCGGGCGATCCGGTTCACCCGGGTCAGCCACTCGTCGACGTGCGACAGATAGGTCGGGTCGGCGGTGCGGGCCGTCCCGTTGGTCGCCGTCAGCCAGCCCGGGAAGCCGCCGCCGTCGACCTCGGCGTTGATGTACGGGCCGGGCCGCAGGATGACGTACAGCCCGGTCTCGGTGGCCATCCGCAGGAAGAGGTCGAGATCCCGGACCCCGGAGAAGTCGTACCGGCCGGGCGCGGGGGAGTGGTAGTTCCACGACACGTAGATGCTCACGGCGTTGTACCCGTGCGCCCGCATCTTCTGCAGCACGTCCCGCCACAGGGACGGGCTCGGCAGCCGGAAGGGATGCATCTCGCCGGACCACACGACCAGCCGCCGGCCGTCGACCAGCAGCGAGTAGTGGTCGTACCCGATCGTGTGGTGCTGCCCGTCGGCGCGCGGCGGGGCGGGCGCCGGACCGGTCGGCACACTGCGCGCCGCGTACGCCGAAGGCGCCCCGGGGCCGCCGCTGCCGCCCAGGGCGAAACCGAGCGCGGCCGAGCCGGCGAGGGCACTGAAGGTACGTCTGCTGAGCGCCAAGGTGGATCCTCCCGGGCGATCTTACGGGGGCGCGGTCCGGCCATTCTCCATGGAGATACGCCCCACAATGGACCCATGAGGATCTCGGCGCGGGCGGATTAGGCGGTGCGGGCGGTACTGGAGCCGCCCGTACGGGAGGGTGACACCCCGATGAAGGCCGAGGAAATCGCCGCTGTACAGGACATTCCGCACAAGTTCCCGGAGGGCATCCTGGGCGACCTCCGGCGCGCCGGAATCGTCGGCAGTCGGCGCGGCGGGGGCCAGCGGCTACCGGCCGGCCCGGGCCGCGGCCGCGATCACTGTGGCGGACGTCATCCGGGTGGCGGACGGCCCGATCGTGTCGGTACGCGGAGAACGCCCGACGGCCCTGTCCTGCACGGGCACGGCCCAGCCGCTGCTGCCGCTCTGGATCGCTCTGCGTGCCAACGTCCGCCGCATCCTGGAGGGCGTCACGATCGCCGACCTCGCGGCGGACGCGCTGCCGGAGCCGGTACGGGCCCTGGCGGCGGAGCCGGCGGCGTGGGAGAACCCGTAGCCCGCCGGGCGGCCTGTGAACGGCCCGAAGTGAATGGCCGGAGTTCGCCCTCCCGGGGCGGAGCGGGGCTTCCTACGATTCCCTCGCCTCCCCCTCTTTCACAGGTTCCACACAGCTTCTGCAAGGTTGAACGGACGGGTCGGAGGCCGAAACCCCCCACTCGACAACTGGAGAAAGCATGGCTGGTGGACTCCTCCTGAGCGGTGCCGTAGCCGCTCTCCTCACCACCGCGATACCCGGCTCGACCTCCTCCCCCGTCTTCGACGACCCGCCGCCGGACAAGATCGTCATCGACGTGGCCACGGTGAACGGCTCCGGCTGTCCCGCGGGCACGGCCGCCGTGGCCGTCTCCCCGGACAACACCGCCTTCACGGTGACCTACAGCGACTACCTCGCCCAGGCCGGCGGCAACTCCGACCCCACGGCCTTCCGCAAGAACTGTCAGCTCAACCTCGTCGTGCACGTCCCGCAGGGCTTCACCTACGCGATCGCGAGCGCGGACTACCGCGGTTTCCTCTCGCTCCAGCAGGGCGCGACCGGCACGCAGAAGGCCTCGTACTACTTCCAGGGCTCGCCGAACACCGCGGCCAAGACCCACCCGTTCGGCGGCCCCTACAACGACGACTGGCAGGCCACCGACAGCACCGACTGGGCCCAGCTGGTCTGGGCTCCCTGTGGGGTGCTGCGCAACTTCAACATCAACACCGAGCTGCGGGTGTCGGCGGGCACCCAGGCTCCCGGCAAGGTGAGCTTCATGACGATGGACTCGACCGACGGGGACATCAGCACGGTGTACCACATGGCGTGGAAGACGTGCCCGGGCAAGTGACGTAAGCCGAGACGTAACCGACTACTGCTGAGGCGCGTCGAACTCCTGGGAGACCACCTCGACGCGCCCGGTGGCAGGATCGGAACGCACGGTGTCCAGGCCCATGCGCTCCAACTCGGCGAGCGTCGCAGCGTGCGTGGTGGTGTTCAGGGCGAGCATGGCCACCTGGGGGCTTCCCTCCCCGAGCACCACCTCCCCGCCGAGCAGCGTCTCCGTCAGCCGGTGGGCGGAGGCCGACGGCAGCGGCTCGTCGACGGCCATGTGCAGCATCAGGTACTCGAACCCGGTGTCCATGCGGCGCGCGTGCGACACCCAGACCGTACGGACGGCCGGGAAGTCCCGTATCCGCCGGGCGAGGGCATCGCGCAGCGCCACGGCGACGGGGTGTGTCGACCAGGTGAGCTTCAGCTGCTGCCCTCCGGCCTGCTGACCTCGCTCGCGCAGCGTCTGGGACAGCAACGGCAGCGGTACGCTCGCCCAGTTCGTGGCCGAGTGGAGCGCGAGGACACCGACGCCGGTCTGCTGGGAGATGTCCAGCAGCCGCAGGGCGTCGCAGTGGACGGCCCCGGCCGCCTCCGGCAACCGCTCGGCGCAGCACGCTTCGCTGACGTAGCCGGGGAGGAGAGGGCTGCCGTCCTCGCTGTTCCGCAGGAACATCACCGACCCGTTCGCCTGCACGGGCACGAAGACGCCGTGATCGGCGAGGGTGGCGAGCAGTTGCTGCGACTCCGACGCGGCGGCGCCACGGTCGAGGATGTCGGCGAGGGCCCCGTTGATGGTCATATGGGGAGCATAGATCAACTGTGGTGAGTTTCCTGGAGGTTGCTGTCGGGGGGAAGTGGGCGGCTTGGCGCCGCCTCTACGTAATTCGATTACTGTGTGTGTTGACGCTCGCATGAGTGGTCAGTGGTTCGACGTTGACCTGTGGGTGATCTGAGCGGCCATTCTTTTCGGCTGGGGCGCGTGGGGGCGCGAGTTGTGAGCGGGGCTCTCCTCGTGCGCCGCCTGTTTTGCTTACTCAACGTGATCGCGACTCTGGTAGTCCTGTGTGCGCAGCGTGACGACGCCTCGTCGTCGCGTTCTCATGTGTCACGGGATCCGAGGGAGAGTCATGCCACTCGAGACGGCGACAGCACCGGCCGCGGGCGCGGAGTCGGCCCAGCAGCGGGAGCAGCAGAGCCTCAGCACCGCGGCGGCGCGCAATCTCGCCACCACCACCAAGTCCGAACCCCAGATGCAGGGCATCAGCTCCCGCTGGGCGACCCGCATGCTGCCCTGGGTGAACGTGCCCGGTGCGACGTACCGGGTCAACCGCCGCCTGTCGTTCACCATCGGGGACGGCCGGGTGTCCTTCGTGAAGACCGGTTCGAAGGTCCAGGTGGTCCCCGCCGAACTGGGCGAACTGCCGCTGCTGCGCGGCTTCTCGGACACCGATGTGCTCGGCGCGCTGGCCGACAAGTTCGTGCAGAAGGACTTCACGCCGGGCCAGGTCATCGTCCAGGCGGGCCGCAAGGCCGATCACGTGTACCTGATCGCGCACGGCAAGGTCGAGAAGATCGGCGAGGGGCCGTACGGGGACGAGGTCGTGCTCGGGCTGATGGCCGACGGGGACACCTTCGGCGGTCAGGTGCTGGCCGGGCAGGCCAAGAAGTGGGAGTTCACGGCCCGCGCGACGACCGCCACCACGGTGCTGGCGCTGCCGATGACGGCGTACAAGGCGGTCGCCGACCGGCACGAGGCGCTGCGCAGGCACGTGCAGCAGATCAGCTCCGACGGGCACCGCAAGGTGAATCGGTCGGGCGAAGCGGTGATCGAGCTGAGCTCGGGACACGCGGGCGAGGCGACCCTGCCGCATGCCTTCGCCGACTACGAGCTCTCCCCGCGCGAGTACGAGTTGAGCGTGGCGCAGACCGTGCTGCGGGTGCACAGCCGGGTCGCCGACCTCTACAACGAGCCGATGAACCAGACGCAGCAGCAGTTGCGGCTGACCATCGAGGCGCTGCGGGAGCGGCAGGAGCACGAGCTGATCAACAACGAGGAGTTCGGCCTGCTCCACAACGCCGACTTCGACCAGCGGATCTCCACCTACTCGGGCCCGCCGACCCCGGACGACATGGACGAGCTGCTGAGCATGCGGCGCAAGACCCGCTGCTTCCTCGCCCACCCCAAGGCGATCGCCGCGTTCGGCCGCCAGTGCAACAAGCGGGGCCTCTACTTCGGCGGCATCGAGCTGCACGGCAACCATCTGCCCGCCTGGCGCGGGGTGCCGCTGCTGCCGTGCAGCAAGATCCCGATCAGCGAACAGGGCACGTCGTCGATCATCGCCATGCGTACCGGCGAGGACGACCAGGGCGTCATCGGCCTGTACCAGACCGGGATCCCGGACGAGGTGGAGCCGGGCCTGAACGTGCGGTTCATGGGCATCGACGAGAAAGCGATCATCTCCTACCTGGTCAGCACCTACTACTCGGCCGCCGTCCTGGTGCCCGACGCCCTCGGTGTCCTGGAGAACGTCGAGATCGCCCGTACGAACGGGAGCTGACGACGGTGTCGTTGATCTCCCGGGTCACGGCACCCGCCGCGACCCATGACGTGGCGGGGTTGGTCCGGGCCCTGCTGGCGACGGGCCCACCGACCTCGGCCAACCGGCCGCCCGGCGGGCCGGGCCCGCCGGGCGGCCGGTTCCGCGTGGGTCAGTTCCGAGTGGGTCAGTTCCGCGGGGGTCGGCGCCGCCCGGACCGTGCCCGCCGGAGGGGCCGCGCCTGCTGGAGGGTCTGCGCCTGCCGGGAGGTCCGCGCTTGCCCTCCGGCCCGACCGGGCCGGGTACGTCCGCGGCGCGGATCTCCGCCGGCGTCACGGCTGCACCGCACCCCTCCGGGTCCGGCCCCGCCACGGCCGACGGCACCGTCGCACCGTCCCTCCCGCTGCCGACTCCAGCGGCATCTTCTGTACCGCTCCCTACCTCGGCGGCACCTCCCCTACCGTCGCCCACTCCGGCGGCACCTTCCGTACCCCCGCCGACTGCGACTACCCCGCCCACGCCGGCGCCCACGTCAACGCTCACGGCCGTACTGCCCAACGGCCCCACCGGACTCGGAACATCAGGCGCGGCCGTCCGGAAGGCCATCACCCCCGAGCCCCGCCAGCTGACCACCACCCCCGAGCCCCGCCGGGAGGCGGCGCCGCGGCCGATCCCGCGCCGGGGCTGCACTGTCCGCCCGCCATGCGCGACGATCCCGCCCTGGGGGAGACCGTCACCGAGCGGCTGGTCGAGTGGGCCGAGGAGGTCGGGATCTACCCCGGCCAGCTCGACAAGATCCGCACCGCCGACTTCGGTCGGCTGATCATGCTGGCGCATCCCGAGTCGGACGACCCCGACCGGCTGCTCGCGGCCGCCAAGTGCGCGCTGTCGGAGTGGGCCGTGGACGACCACTACGTGGACGGCGAGGCGGAGGAGGCCCGGCACGAGCAGCTCGGGCAACGGCTCGCCATCGCCCACTCGGTGATCGACCAGGCACACCTGCCGCTCGCCTACGCCCCGCAGCTCGAAGAGGTCGTACGGGCCGACCCGGTCATGCGCGCCCTGCGCGACAGCCTGCGCAACCTCCACACGTACGCGACGACCTCCCAGGTGCGCCGGCTCCGCCACGAGCTGGGCATCATGTTCATCGCCTACAACCAGGAGGGGTACTGGCACACCGCCGGGCACACCCCGCCGGTGTGGGAGTTCCTGATGCACCGGCACGAGAACAGCTTCGTCCCGTGCATGGTGCTCGTCGACGCGGTCGCCGGATACGAGATCCCCTACGGCGAGTTCGCCGACCCCCGGGTCCGGCGCGCGTTCACCATGGCGGGTACCGCCAGCGTGATCGTCAACGACCTCTACTCCATGGGCAAGGAGGGCCCGACGGACTTCAGCCTGCCCCGGCTGATCGTCGCCGAGGACGGCTGCTCGCCACGGGAGGCGGTCGACCGCACCGTCGGGATCCACAACGAGCTGATGCACACCTTCGAGGCGGAAGCGGCCGCGCTCTGTGCGACCGGCTCCCCGGAGCTGCGCCGCTTCATGGCGAGCACCTGGGCCTGGCTCGGCGGCAACCGCGAGTGGCACGCGGGCAGCGCCCGCTACCACGCCGACGCGCAGGCCGCCTGACCCCGCCCCACCCCGCTCCGTCTCACCGCATTCCCCCCCACCTCAGTAAGGAACGCCTGCCATGTCCAAGATGTCCATCCAGATGGAAAGCATTGCCATGCGCGACGTCCTGCGCACCGATTACCAGAAGTCGGTCGCGGAGTACTGGAACAAGGAGAAGGACCCGGTCAACATCAAGCTCGGCGAGGTCGACGGCCTCTACCACCACCACTACGGCCTCGGCGACTGGGACCCCTCGGTGCTGGCCGGCGCGCCGGAGAACCGCGACCAGCGCATGATCGAGGAGATGCACCGCCTGGAGACCGCCCAGGCCGAGGTGCTCCTCGACCACCTGGGGGACATCACCCCGGACGACCGCCTCCTCGACGCCGGTTCCGGACGCGGCGGCACCAGCTTCATGGCCAACGCCCGCTTCGGCTGCCACGTCGACGGCGTGAGCATCTCCGAGCAGCAGGTCCATTTCGCCAACGACCAGGCGAGGCACCGCGGGGTCACCGACCGGGTCCGCTTCCACTTCCGGAACATGCTCGACACCCGCCTGGACACCGGCTCGCGCCGCGCGATCTGGACCAATGAGACGACGATGTACGTCGACCTCTTCGAACTCTTCGCGGAGTTCTCGCGCCTGCTGGAGTACGGCGGCCGCTACGTCTGCATCACCGGCTGCTCCAACGACGTCACCGGCATGCGCCCCAAGGCCGTCAGCCGGATCGACGAGCACTACACCTGCAACATCCACCCGCGCAGCGAGTACTTCAAGGCGCTCGCCGCCAACAACCTGGTGCCGATCCAGGTCGTCGACCTGACCCCCGACACCATCCCCTACTGGGAACTGCGCGCCAAGTCGTCCGTGGCCACGGGCATCGAGGATCCGTTCCTGACCGCCTACAAGGAGGGCAGCTTCCACTACCTCCTCATCGCGGCCGACCGCATCTGACCCACGCGCCCCTTGGAGCCGAGCCAGGCTCCAAGGGGCGCGTGGGTCAGAGGACCTTCGGTCAACCGGACACACCCAGGGTGAGGGTGCCGGTGTAGCCGTAGGGCGGCGGCCGTGGTGCCGGTGGCGATCAGTACGGTGCGGCGCCCGACCGGGCGGGCATCTGAGTTCTCTGTCATGGAGACGGCACCGTAGAAACGCTTGCTGTCCGCAGGCTGTCAGTTGGGCAAAGCGGCGGACCGTCAAGATGCCTGATGAGACAGGAGAGTTGATGTGAGAACTGTGACGTCGTCGTCCACGACCCCACCATGATCCGTACCTCCGCCGGCCGTTACCTGCTCTACTCCACCGGCGGCGGACTGGCCTACAAGACCTCCACCGACCGCATCTCCTTCACCGCCGGCTCCGACGCCTTCTCCGCCAAGCCGAGCTGGTGGTCGTCGTACGCCACCGAGGCCTGGGCGCCGGACATCTCGTACCACGGCGGCAAGTACCTCATGTACTACGCGGTCTCCACGTTCGGGTCCAACAAGTCGGCGATCGGACTGGCCGGTTCGACGACGGGCCTGCCGGGCTCCTGGACCGACTACGGCGTCGTCTACACCTCCACCACCTCCAGCGACTACAACGCCATCGACTCCAACCTCTTCGTGGACGACGACGGCAGGTGGTGGCTGTCCTTCGGCAGCTGGTGGACCGGCATCAAGGTGATCCGCATCGACCCGTCCACCGGGAAGCAGTACGCCGGCGACACCACCCGGTACGCCCTCGCCTCCCGCCCGACCGGCAGCAAGGCCGTGGAAGCGCCGGACGTCGTCAAGCGGGGCGGCTACTACTACCTCTTCGCCTCCTACGACGTCTGCTGCCAGGGCACCAGCTCGACGTACAAGGTGAAGGTCGGCCGCGCCACCTCCGTCACCGGCCCCTACTAGGACAAGAACGGCGTCGCGATGACCGCCAACGGCGGCACCCCGGTCCTGGAGTCGCACGGCAGCGTCATCGGCCCCGGCGGCCAGTCCGTCATGCACGACACCGACGGCGACCTGATCGTCTACCACTACGACGCCAACGACAACGGCACCCCGAAACTCGGCGTCAACCTGCTGAGCTGGAGCACGGGCTGGCCGGTGGCGTACTAGCGCCGGGCGCGCACCGGTGGCTGTACTACTCCGCCTCCGCCGCCGATCACTTCACCACGTTCGTGCCGAGCAGGGACGGCTGCTTCCTGAGGACCGCCGGCCCGACAGTCCGCTAGCCCGCCTGCCCCATCCCCGCCGCGTTCGGCCAGCTCTGTGCGTTGGGCCAGCCGGTTGCCGGGGCCGGGGTCAGATCGGCCGCCGGGGTGCCCGGGGCCGTCATGCCGCGTACCTGGGCCGCCGTGAGGCCCCCGCGGGCCGGGACACCCGGCGGGGTGGGGCCGAGCGGGGCGGCCGGGACAGGGGCGGGGGCAGAAGCCATGGGGACAGGGGCGGGGGCGGGAGCCGCGGGGACAGGGACAGGGGCGGGTGCGGGTACCGGTGTCGGGTACGGCGCCGGTGCAGGAACCGGAGTCGGGACAGGCGCCGGCACCGGAACAGGCGCCGGGACAGGTACCGGTGCGGGGACAGGTACCGGTGCGGGGGCCGGGGCCACCGGCTGCTGTACCGGGGCCGGTACCGGCTGAGCCGGCGTCGGCTGCTGTACCGGCACCGCTTGAGCTGCCGCCGGCATCGGCATCCCGCCGCCGGTCGGCGCTGCGGCGGCGGGGAGCGGCATGCCGGTGCCGGCGGCCGGGACGGCGCCGGTGCCGACGGCCTGCGCGGCAAGCCCCGGCACTCCGGCGCCGTTGGTCGCGCTCACCAGCCGATCCACGGCCGCCGTACCCGAGCTGTAGCTGGTCCCTGTGCCCAGCTCGGGTACGGCGGCTCCCCTCCTGGTCCCGTAGAGCACCTGCTCCAGGCCGGACACCAGGCGACGCACGTCGACCTGGGGGCGCACCACGAGTCTCAGGAAGCGGCTGGAGGAGCCGATCTTGTTGCCGCACTCGCGGACCAGGATCCGGTGCTCGGTGAGCATCCGGTCCCGGACCACCGTGCCCTCGGCTCCCACGGGGAGGCGCACGAAGAGGAAGTTGCCCTGGGAGGGATAGACGGTGAGGCCGGGCAGGGCGGAGAGATGGCTGGCCATCTCCAGCCGGTCCCGGCGCACCTGCATCAGGCTCTGCGCGTACTCGGCACCGTGCTCCTTCAGCATGAACACCACGTGCTCGGCGAAGGAGTTGAGGTTCCACTTCGGAAGCATCGAGCGGACGCGGCCGGCCAGGGCCGGGTTCGCCACCAGGTAGCCGAAGCGGATGCCGTGCAGGCCGAAGTTCTTGCCGAGGCTGCGCAGCACGACCACGTTGGGCCGGAGCATGGCCTCCTGGACGACGCTCGGGTCGGCCTCCGCGTCGGCGAACTCCAGGAACGACTCGTCCACGACCACCAGGTCCAGGTCCGCCATCGCGTCCATGAACTGCACCACCGACTGCTTGCGCAGATAGCCGCCGTCGGGGTTGTTCGGGTTGCAGATGACCGCCACACGGGTGCCGCGGGCGCGGATGAACTCGGCGTACTGGGCGAGGTCCAGCGCGAAGCCGTTCGCCTCCTGGAGCGGGAACATGTCGACCCGCTTGCCGGTCTCCATCGGCTGGTCGGTCCAGCGGCCGAACGTGGGGACGGGGATGGCCAGGGACTCACGGACCAGGAGATGGTCGATCCAGGTGATCAGCTCCGTCGAGCCGTTGCCCATTGCCACGCACTGCGGCGGCAGCTGGAGCAGACTGCACAGCTCGGCCGTGATGGTGTCGGCGCTGCTCGGGTAGTACGTGATGATCTCGCGCAGCCGGACCGCCAGCTCCTCGAACATGGTGGGAGTGGGGAAGTACGGATTGCACGGGATGCAGAAGTCCACCGGGCCCGACCCGTCGCTCTCCCGCGCCAGCGCCGCCATCGAAGGGCTGTGCGCTGCGGTGTCGCGGAACAACGAGGTGACGTTGTCAGGCAAGGGAACCTCCGTCGAAGGGTGGCCCGGGCGGGGGAGCCCGGGCCACCCTTGGATACGGAGGAGACAGCAGTGGCGTTCAACTCACCTGCTGTGTGAGCCGCTTCACGCCCGCCTCACGCCGAGAACGTGTGGACCGTCGTCGTCCGGTAGGTCTGGCCCGGCCGCAGCACGGTCGACGGGAAGTTCGCGTGGTTCGGCGAGTCCGGGAAGTGCTGGGTCTCCAGGCACAGGGCGTCGCCCTGGCGGTAGGTGCGGCCGCCGGTGCCGGTCAGGGTGCCGTCGAGGAAGTTGCCGGAGTAGAACTGCAGGCCCGGCTGGTCGGTGGCGATCTTCAGGGTGCGGCCGGAGCGCGGGTCGCGCAGCGTGGCGACGTGCTCGGGCCCCGCGGTGATGCCCTTGTCCAGGGCCCAGTTGTGGTCGTAGCCCTTGGCCTGCACCTGCTGCTCGTGGCCGGCGCGGATGTCGCGGCCGATCGGCTTGGCGTGCCGGAAGTCGAAGGGCGTGCCCGCGACCTTGGCCAGTTCACCGGTGGGGATCAGACCCGAGTCGGTGGGGGTGTAGCGGGAGGCGGCGATGCGGAGTTCGTGGTCCTCGATCGTGCCGCTGCCCTCGCCGGCCAGGTTCCAGTAGACGTGGCTGGTGAGGTTGACGACGGTCGCCTTGTCGGTGGTGGCCTCGTAGTCGATGCACCAGTCACCGTGCCTGGTGAGGGTGTACGTCACCGTCGCCTTGAGCGTGCCGGGGTAGCCCATCTCGCCGTCGACGCTGGTGTAGTGCAGGTGCAGGCCGACGTCGGTGCCCTTGGTGAACGGCTCCACGTCCCACACGTGCTTGTCGAAGCCCTGCTTGCCGCCGTGCAGGCTGTTCACGCCGTCGTTGACGGACAGCTGGTGGCTCTTGCCGTCGAGGGTGAACTGGCCCTTGGCGATGCGGTTGCCGTAGCGGCCGATGAGGGCGCCGAAGTACGGGGTCTTCGCGACGTAGTCGTCGATGTTGTCGAAGCCCAGGGAGACGTTGGCGTAGTGGCCGCGCCGGTCCGGGATCTCCAGGCTCTGGACGACACCGCCCCAGTTGAGGACCTTCAGGCGGGTGCCGCCGTTCTCCAGCGACCAGCGGTAGATCTTCGTGCCGTCGGCGAGCTTCCCGAAGGACTCCTTCACCGGCTTCCTGCCTCCCGAGGCGGCCTCGGCGCTGCCCGTGCCGAGGGTGGTGGCGGCGAGGCCTGCGGCTGCCGCGCCCGCAATGACCGTGCGTCTGTTCAGTTCCATCTAGCGGCTCCTTAAGAAGAGAGTTGAAAGGCGCCCGCTGAGCCCCGTGCCCCAAAGGGGCGCGGGGAACTGCGCGACCAGCCCCCGACGGCCCGCAGCTTTGATTCGGCCTTCCCAGCGGAGCGTTCGCGCTGACTTACGAACCGGACTTGCGCTTGTTCCACACGTCGAAGCCGACCGCCGCCAACAGGGCGAAGCCCTTGATGACCTGCTGCCAGTCGGTGCCGACGCTGAGGAGGTTCATGCCGTTGTTCAGCACGCCGAGGACGAGACCGCCGATGATCGCGCCGAGGACGGTGCCGACACCGCCGCTCATGGACGCACCACCGATGAACGACGAGGCGATCGCCTCGAGTTCGTAGTTCAGGCCGGCCTTCGGCGAGGCCGCGTTGAGGCGGGCGGCGATCGCCAGACCCGCCAGGGCCGCGAGCGCGCCCATGTTCAGGAAGACGTAGAAGGTGACCTTCTTGTCCTTGATGCCGGACAGCTTCGCCGCGGGCAGGTTGCCGCCGATCGCGTAGATGTGGCGGCCGAAGACGGCGTTGCGCATGACGTAGGTGTAGGCGACCACCAGGACACCGAGGATGATCAGCACGATCGGGGCGCCCTTGTAGCTGGCCAGCAGCAACGTGAGGGTGAGGACCGCGGCGACCAGGGCGACCAGCTTGAGCAGGAAGAGGCGGCCGGGCAGCACCTCGAGCGCGAACTCCTGCTGGCGACGCCGGTCCTGCACCTCCTGCCACACCACGGCGACGATCAGGACGAGGCCGAGGAGCAGTGTGAGGTTGTGGTAGTTGGTGTTCGGGCCGACCTCGGGCAGGAAGCCGTTGCCCATCTTCTGCAGGCCGTCGGGGAAGGGGCCGAGGGTCTGGCCCTTGAGGAGGATCTCCGTGAAGCCGCGGAAGATCAGCATCCCGGCGAGGGTGACGATGAACGACGGTATGCCGAGGTACGCGATGAAGAACCCCTGTGCCGCGCCCGCCGCCGCGCCTGCCAGCAGGCACAGCACCACGGCGATCGGCCAGGGCACATGGTGCTGCACCGTCAGCAGGGCCGCGAACGCGCCCACGAAGGCGGTCAGCGAGCCGACCGACAGGTCGATGTGGCCCGCGATGATCACCAGCATCATGCCGATGGCGAGGATCAGGACGTAGGCGTTCTGCAGCACCAGGTTGGAGACGTTGTGCGGCAGCAGCAGGTCGCCGTCGGTCCAGATCGCGAAGAGCAGGACGATCAGGCCGAGCGCGAGCAGCATGCCGTACTGGCGCATGTTGGCGCGCAGCCCCGCCAGCATCAGCTGGAGCAGGCCCGCGCCGGTGCCCGATCCGCTCCTGCCCGGCGGCGCGGAGGCCGGGATCTTGTCGGTCACGTCGGTGCTCATCGCGTTACCTCTTTGTCCTTCGTCATATGACGCATCAGCACTTCCTGCGTGGCCTCGGCCCGCGGCACCTCACCGGTCAGCCGTCCGGCGGCCATCGTGTAGATGCGGTCGCACATGCCGAGCAGCTCGGGCAGCTCGGAGGAGATGAAGACGACCGCCTTGCCCTGGGCGGCCAGCTGGTCGATGACCGTGTAGATCTCGTACTTGGCACCGACGTCGATGCCGCGCGTGGGCTCGTCCAGGATCAGCACGTCCGGACCCGAGAAGATCCACTTGCTGAGGACGACCTTCTGCTGGTTGCCGCCGGACAGCTTGCCCACCGGCTCGAAGACGGTCGGCGCCTTGATGTTCATGGACTTGCGGAAGCCCTCGGAGACCTGCCGCTCCTCGTGCTCGTCGACGATGCCCCGCTTGGCGACCTTGCTCAGGGCGGTCAGCGAGATGTTGCGGTTGATCGTGTCGATGAGGTTGAGGCCGTAGTGCTTGCGGTCCTCGGTGACGTACGCGATGCCGTGGCCGACCGCCTCCGCGACGGTCTTCGTACGGATCTCCCTGCCGTCCTTGAGGACCGTGCCGCCCGCGTACCGGCCGTAGGCCCGCCCGAAGACGCTCATCGCGAGTTCGGTGCGGCCGGCGCCCATCAGGCCCGCGATGCCGACGATCTCCCCGCGGCGCACGGTGATCGACACGTCGTCGACCACCTTGCGCTCCTGGTCGATCGGGTGGCGCACGGTCCAGTTGCGGATCTCCAGGGCCGGGGCGGCACCCTCCTGCGCCTCGTGCGGGGTGCGCTCGGGGAAGCGGTGGTCCAGGTCGCGGCCCACCATGCCGCTGATGATCCGGTCCTCGGTCGTCTCCGGCGACTTCACATCGAGCGTCTCGATGGAGTGGCCGTCGCGGATGATCGTCACCGAGTCGGCGACCTTGCGGATCTCGCCCAGCTTGTGGGAGATGATGATCGAGGTGATGCCCTGCTTCTTCAACTCCAGGATGAGGTTGAGGAGTTTGTCGCTGTCCTCGTCGTTCAGCGCTGCCGTCGGCTCATCCAGGATGAGCAGCTTCACCTTCTTCGACAGCGCCTTCGCGATCTCCACGAGCTGCTGCTTGCCCACGCCGATGTCGGCGACGCGGGTCTCCGGGTGGTCGTCGAGACCGACCCGGCGCAGCAGCTCGGTGGCGTGCCGCAGGGTCTCCCGCCAGTTGACGAACCCGCGCTTGGCGTGCTCGTTGCCGAGGAAGATGTTCTCCGCCAGGGAGAGGTACGGCGACAGCGCCAGTTCCTGGTGGATGATGACGATGCCGTGCTGCTCGCTCGCCCGGATGTCCTTGAAGCGGCAGACCTCTTGCTCGAAGAGGATCTCGCCCTCGTAACTGCCGTGCGGATGGACGCCGGAGAGCACCTTCATCAGGGTGGACTTTCCGGCGCCGTTCTCACCGCAGATGGCGTGGACCTCGCCTTGCCGGACGGTCAGTGTGACGTCCGACAGCGCTTTGACACCGGGAAAGGTCTTGACGATCGAGCGCATTTCCAGGACGGGTCCCGCCATGGTCGTGCCTTCCAATCAGTGTGGGGTCGGTCGGTTGGCGGGACTACTTCAGCTGGGCGTCGGTGTAGTAACCGGTCTTGATCAGCGCGTCCTCGTAGTTGGTCTTGTCGACGCTGACCGGCTCCAGCAGGTAGGCGGGGACGACCTTGGTGCCGTTGTCGTACGACTTGGTGTCGTTGACCTGGGGCTTCTTGTTGTGCAGGACATCGTCGACCATCGTCGAGGCGACGTCGGCGAGCTTGCGGATGTCCTTGTAGACGGTCTGCGTCTGCTCACCGGCGATGATCGACTTCACCGAGGCCAGCTCGGCGTCCTGGCCGGTGATGACCGGCAGCGGCTTGCTCTTGGTGCCGTAGCCGTCCGACTTCAGGGCGGACAGGATGCCGATGGAGATGCCGTCGTACGGCGACAGGACCGCGTCGACCCGCTCGCTCTTGTAGGAGGAGGTGAGGACGTCGTCCATGCGCTTCTGCGCGGTGGCGCCGTCCCAGCGCAGGGTGGTGACCTTGGTCAGCTCGGTCTGGCCGGAGCGGACGACCAGCTGCTTCTTGTCCATGTACGGCTTCAGGACGCTCATCGCGCCGTTGAAGAAGTACCGGGTGTTGTTGTCGTCGTTGGAGCCCGCGAACAGCTCGATGTTGAACGGGCCCTTCTTGCCGCTGTCCAGGCCGAGCTTGTGCACGATGTAGGTGCCCTGCAGCTTGCCGACCTTCTCGTTGTCGAAGGAGGCGTAGTAGTCGACGTTCTTGGTGCCGAGGATCAGGCGGTCGTAGGAGATGACCGGGATGTTGGCGTCCGCGGCCTCCTGGAGCACGCTGTTCAGGGACTTGTTGTCGATCGCCGCGATGATCAGGCCCTTGACGCCCTGGGTGATCAGGTTCTCGATCTGCGAGACCTGGGTCTCCGGGTCGTCCTCGCCGTAGACCAGCTTGGTCTTGTAGCCCTTGGCCTCAAGGTCCTTGACGACGTTCTTGCCGTCGGCGATCCAGCGCTCGGACGACTTGGTCGGCATCGCGATGCCGATGGTGGCCCCCTTGGTGCTGCCGGCCTTCTCCTTGCTCCCGCCCTCGCCGCTCTGGCCGCAGGCGGACAGGGTGAGGGCGAGGGAGGCGGCTCCGGCTATCGCGGTGAGTACGGTTCTGCGGTTGCGCATGTGATCAGTCCTTGTTCGTCTCGTCGTTGAGAGGGGTCACGCGTTGGTGGGGAAGCGGTTGAGCGCGCCGGGCAGCCGCGAGCCGAGCGGCGCCATGTCGCCGTCCGCGCCGTGCCGGGCGAGCAGGTCGAGGGCGAGCCGGCCGCGCCGCACCCGCTCCCGGGCGGTGTCCAGGGTCACGTCCCGCAGGTGGGTGCCCCACGGGTAGATGCCGGGAGCCTTGGACAGGCCGAATTTCAGGTAGAGCGGTGCGCCGCGCCGGATCAGCTCGGCGACCTCGTACATGCGCACATAGCCGCCGAGGTCGTCGGGGGCCTCGATGTACATGTCCATGGGGGTGGCGGACACCCGGCGGATCTCGGTGAGGTGATCCAGCGTCAGATCACTGGGCACGTTGATGGAGTCGGCCCCCAGCCCCTCGTACACCGCATACGAGGCGGGGTTGACCGGCCCGATCAGCGCCGAGACCTTCAGGGTGGTGTCGGCCGGGATGATGCCCGCCTGGCGGGCCCGGTGCAGGGTCCACAGCACGCCCTCGTCGGCGACGAGGAGGCACTTGACGCCGAGTTCGGTGGCGCGGACGGCGTCCTCGACACATCCGGCGACGGCGTCGTGGCCACGGGCGCGCAGTCCGGCCCCCCGCGAGTCGGTGCGCACCGAGCCACCGATGTCCCAGGTGCCGCGCGGGCCGGTGAACAGGCAGAGTTCGATGTCCCGTTCGCCGGTCGCGTCGACCATCTCGGTGATCTCGGCGTCGGTCAGCATCCACACGCCGCTGCCCTGGCTGATCCGGTGGATCGGCACGTCGAGGCGGGAGGCCTCCTTCAGTACGACCGCCAGCGCTTCGGGACCCTCGCACGAGGGGATCTCGGTGCGCCAGCGGCCGCCGCCCGGGAAGCTGTGGGTGGAGGTGTCGGCGGGGTCGAGGGCGGGCGCGTCCAGGCCCAGTGCGGCGAGCACCTGCTCGCCGGGCCTGCGGGCTGCCGGAGCGGAAGCGTCGGTCACAAGCTGTCCTTCGTGTTCGATATTTCGGACAAGGTTCGCGGCTCTGGGTAGAAAAAGGCCTTGGTGGTACGCCGGTCAGGGCGCCGTCAGGTCACGCCCCGACCGGCGTACGGTCAGGGGCGGAGCAGCACCTTGCCCACCTTCGGATCGCCGGCTCCCACCAGCTCGATGGCCTGCGGGAACTCGGTCAGCGGCAGCTCGTGCGTGACCAGCGGCAGCGGGGCGAGCAGCCCGGCGCCGAACACCCGCACGGTGTGCGCCCAGGCGTCCGGCGGCGCCCCGAAGACGGTGTGCACCTCCAGCTGCCGTACGACGAGATCGGTCGGGTCGAGCCCGTCGGCGCCCGGCGCCGGGATGCCCGTCAGGACCAGGCGTCCGCCGCGCCTGAGCAGGGAGGCGGCGGTGCGCGCGGCGGACGCGGACCCGGCGGTCTCGATCACCACGTCGAAGTCGTCGGGCAGTTCCTGGTCCCTGAGCCGGAAGTCGGTCGCCCCGAACTGCCGGGACAGCGCCTCCCGGTCGCCCCGGGTGCCCACGACGAGCAGCTCCACCGGCGAGATCGCCTTCAGGAACTGCACGGCGAACATCCCGAGCGTCCCCGTGCCCACCACCGCGACCCGCTCACCCGGCTGGGCCTTCGCCTTCAGCGCGGCGGCCGCGATGCACGCGGCGGGCTCCAGCAGGGCGGCGGCGGTGAGGTCGGCGTCGTCCGGCAGCGGGTGCAGCAGCCGGGCGGGCAGGGTGAGCGTGGCGGCCATGGCACCGGGCTGGGTGAACCCGGTCTCCTCGTACCCGGCCGTGCACAGCGTGGTCTCGCCCGCGTGACAGCGGTCGCACACCTGGCAGTTGCGGAAGCCCTCGCCGACGACCTTGCGGCCGACCAGGCTCTCCGGCACGCCCGCACCCACCGCGCGCACGGTCCCCGACCACTCGTGGCCGGGCGTGAGCGGATAACGCACGTACCCCTCGGGCCGGTTGCCCTGGTACACCTCGCGGTCGCTGCCGCAGATGCCCACCGCGTGCACGGCGACCAGCGCCTCGCCGGGACCGGGATCCCGGGGCGTGTGCTCTTCGACCCGGTGCGTGCCCGGCGCCTCGATCAGGACCTGGGAACTCACTTCGAGCCCTTCGGCTTGCGCTGCTCCCAGCCCTCGGCCCACAGGTCGAACCGGGCCTGCTGCTGCGGGAACTCGGCGGCCGCGTCGGTGTCCAGCTCGACGCCGAGACCGGGCTCGTCGGAGAGGTGGAAGTAGCCGTCCACGACCTCCGGCGCCCCCTTGACCACCTTCTTGATCTCCGCGTCCGCGAAGTCGTTGAAGTGCTCAAGGATCTTGAAGTTCGGGGAGGTGAAGCCGACTTGGAGCGAGGCGGCGGTCAGCACGGACCCGCCCACGTTGTGCGGGGCGACGAGCATGTAGTGCGTCTCGGCGGTGGCGGCCAGCTTCCGGGTCTCCCAGATGCCGCCGATGTGGCCGACGTCGGGCTGGAGGATGTCCGCTGCCTGGCTCTCGAACAGCTCCCGGAACTCGATCCGGTCGTGGATGCGCTCACCGGTGGCGACCGGGATGTCCACCTTGGCGGCGACCTTCTCCAGCGCCTTCAGGTTCTCCGGCGGCACCGGCTCCTCCAGCCAGGCCGGCTTGAACGGCGCCAGCTCGTGGGCGAGCCGGACGGCGGTGGCGGGGGAGAAGCGGCCGTGCATCTCCAGCATCAGCTCGGCGTCCGGACCGATGGCGTCGCGCACGGCCTCGATGAGTGAGACGGCGTACCGGGTCTGCTCGTGGTCCAGCTCGAAGTGCCCGGTGCCGAACGGATCGATCTTGAGCGCCTTGTACCCGCGCTCCATCACCCTCCGGGCGGCCTTGTGGTACGCCTCGGGCGTTCGCTCGGTCGTGTACCACCCGTTGGCGTACGCCTTGACCTTGTCGGTGACCTTGCCGCCCAGCAGCTGCCACACCGGCACGCCGAGGGCCTTGCCCTTGATGTCCCAGCACGCCATCTCGACGACCGCGATGCCGGACATGACGATCTCGCCGGCCCGGCCGAAGTCGCCGTACTTCATGCGGCGGACGAGGTCCTCGACAGCGAACGGGTCCGAACCGAGAATGTGGTTGGCCTCGGCCTCCCGCAGATAGCCGATCAGCGCGTCGGTGTGACCGAGCATCCGGGTCTCGCCGACTCCCGTGATCCCTTCGTCGGTGTGCACCTGGACGTAGGTCAGGTTGCGCCACGGCGTCCCGACCACGTGTGTGCTGATTCCGGTGATGCGCACGGCAGTTGCCTCTCAGCTGTTCGAGATTTCGTCACACGTTCGAAATGCTGGCGTGACAGTAAGGACGGTGCGGCGGGGGTGTCAATGGGTCGAACGGGTAACGGTTTCGACAAGACTTTCGAGAACCTTTTCGGTCCCGCACGAAACCTTCACAGCGGTGCCTAGGAACGTGACCGATGAGGAATCTAGTCTTCCGGCGTCATGGACTTCTGCCACCCGTGCCAACGGCACCTCAACGGCGCCCTGGCCTGCCCCGGGTGCGGCGCGCCGGCGCCCTCTCTCGCCGCGCACGGACACACGGGCACGGCGGCCGGTCCGTACGGTCAGGAAACCTTCACGAGTGCAGCGGCCCGGCCGTACGCCGAACAGGTCGCCCACCACCCCCACGAGTCCCCCCGCGTGCCCACGCAGTTCGGCGCAGCGGAGGCGGCGGACGCGTACGGGGCCGCCACGGACGAGTACACGTACGCCGGCGCGGACGGCCACACCGGCCCGGACGACTACGCCGACCAGGACGACTACGCCGACCAGGACGCCCCTGATGACGCTCGTGGCGAGGCACAGGGCGACGCCGAGGACGCCTCCGCCACCCCCGACGAGCCCGGGGGCCGTGCCGCCCGGCGGCAGTCGCGCGGCCGGGGCCGCGGTGGAGCCACGGCCGGCGGCGAGACGGACAGCGGCCCCGGCGCCGCCGACGCCAGCCGTCGCGATCGCAAGGCCGCCGCGCACCGGCGCCGCCGCCGTCGTACCGTCCTGATCGCCGCGGGCCTCGTGCTGGCGGCCGGCGGCCTCAGCGTCGCCGAACTCGGCACCGACGCCCCCTTCTCCCCGTTCTCCAGCGACGAGCCGGCGACGACCGCGGACACGTCGGCGGACGGCGGCACCTCCTCCGCGTCCCCGGACCGGACGGCGAACCCCCTCGACGACGCCTCGGGCGCCGCGGGGAAGGCGGGCGCCTCCGCCTCCCCGGACGCCTCGGCCTCGGCCTCCGCCTCCAAGTCGCCGAAGGACAAGGACTCCAAGTCCCCGTCCGCCACGGACCAGGCGGAACAGTCGGCCACGTCGGGCGCGGGCGGGCCGACCACGGCGCCGACCGCCCCGGCCACCTCCCACCCGACGTCCACCCCCACGTCCGACCCGACGACGTCGAACCCGACCGCGCTGCCGTCGCCGACGAAGACGTGCAACCGCTTCCTGTGGTGGTGCACGTAGGCGGCGGCTTCCCGGCGCGCCGCACCGCCGATCCTTCCTCTCCTTCCCTCTGATCCCTCACTGGGACACCCCCTGTCACGTACCGCCCTGAGCCATCGGCCATCCGGGGTATCGATGACACCAACCCGCCTCCTGCGCGGTTGAGTCGGACAGGTACATCCCGCCGTACACGATCCAGGGAACGCGCGACGGCGGAACGGGCGTTGTGCACAGGGGGAGCGGCGAGCAGCGGCTCAGTGGAGGAGAGCGGATGACGCAGGGGATCACCGTGCACGGCACGGTCGCCGAGGGATTCGAAGCGGTGCGCGAGGAGTTCGCCTCCTTCGTCGCCGAGGAGCGGGACGACTACGAGGGCCAGTTGTGCGCCTACGTCCACGGCCGGCGGGTCGTCGACCTGTGGGCGGGCGAGGGCGCCGACGGGGACTCGCTGTACGGCGTGTTCTCGTCCACCAAGGGCGCCGCCCATCTCGTCGTGGCCCTGCTCGTGCAGGACGGCACGCTGGAGCTGGACCGCAAAGTCACCTACTACTGGCCGGAGTTCGGCGCCGAGGGCAAGGGCGCGCTGACCCTGCGCGATGTGCTCGCGCACCGCGCGGGCCTGGTCGGCACCGACACCGGGTTCAGCGCGGCGGAGCTGGCCGACGACCGCGCGCTGGCCGAACGTCTCGCCGACCAGCGGCCGTTCTGGCGGCCGGGCACGGCCTTCGGCTACCACGCGCTGGTGATCGGCGCGCTGACCGGCGAGGTCGTCCGGCGGGCGACGGGCCGCACGATCCAGGAGCTGTACGAGGAACGGGTGCGCGCGCCCTACGCCCTGGACTTCCACCTGGGCCTGCCGGTCTCCCGCGAGCCCCGCTTCCGCACGGTCCAGCCGATGCTGCCGACCCCCGAGCAGCAGGCGGAGCTCGACGCGCTGCCGTCCGGACCGCACAGCCTCTCCGCGATCGCCTTCAACCGGCACACGGCCGACCCGACCGACCTGGTCGCCCTGCCGAACGAGCGCGGCGTCCGCGCCAAGGGCCCGGCTTCGGTGGGCGGTGTCGCCTCGGCGCGCGGCCTGGCCGGGATGTACGCGGCGATGATCAGCGAGGTCGACGGCAAGGCACCGCTGCTGAAGGAGGACACCGTCGCGGAGTTCGGCCAGCCGCACTCCGTCGGGTACGACCTGGTGGCCCGCGCCCACAGATCGTTCGGCCTCGGCTTCCAGGCCACGTCCGACGCCTGGTACCCCTTCCTGGGCGCCGGCACGATCGGCCACAGCGGAGCAGCAGGCTCCCAGGCCTTCGCGGATCCACGCAGCGGCTTGGCGTACGGCTACACGCGCCGACGGTTCGCATTTCCGGGCGGGGCAGCCCCAGAAAACGAAAGGTTGGTGGCGCTGGTACACCGGGCGGCGCTAATCCCCTAAGGGGCGCGGGGCTGTATCTATATGCGGCTCCGCCGCGTGGGCGCGAGCAACCCACCACGACCCGCACCCGAAAAAACAGCAGCCGCACCCCACGTCCAAGGATGCGGCTGCCGATGTACGCAACGACGGTTCTCAGACCAGCGTCACGGTGATGTTGCCCCGAATCGCCTTCGAGTACGGGCACACCTGATGCGCCCTCTCGATCAGCTCCCGAGCAACACTCTCCTCGACGTTCGGGATCTCCGCGGAGATCTCCACGATGATCCCGAACCCCTCCTCGTTCCGCCCGATCCCCACCTTCGCGGTGACGGTCGAACCGGAGACGTCGACGCCCTCCTGCCGGGCGACCACGCCGAGCGCGCCCTGGAAGCAGGCGCTGTACCCGGCGGCGAACAGCTGCTCCGGGTTGGTACCGGCGCCGCTGCCGCCCATCTCCTTGGGCGGGTTCACGACGACGTCGAGCTTGCCGTCGTCGGTGGCGACCCGGCCGTCGCGGCCGTTTTCCGCGGTGGCGACGGCGGTGTACAGGACGTCTGACTGCTGGATGGGCATGCGGTTGTCTTCCTCCTCGGCCCGCCGTGACTCGCGCCCACGATCGACGGCGGATTTCGGAAAGAAGTTACCGCATTCCGGAAAGTCTAGGCCAGGGGTGGAGGCTCGTCAGAGCTTGACGATCATCTTGCCGGTGTTGTCGCCGCGCAGGACCCCGAGGAACGCCTCCAGGTTGTTCTCGATGCCCTCGACGACGGTCTCGCGGTACTTCAGCTGCCCGGACGCCACCCACGGACCGACCTCGGCCACGAACTGCGGCTGCAGATCGTAGTGGTCGCCGACCAGGAAGCCCTCGATGCGGCCGCGGGTCTGGATCAGCCGGGTGAGGTTCCTCGGGCCGGGGGCGGGCTCGGTGTTGTTGTAGACGGAGATCATGCCGCAGACCGCGATCCGGCCGCCCTCGTTGAGCGAGCCGATGGCCGCCTCCAGGTGGTCGCCGCCGACGTTGTCGAAGTAGACGTCGATGCCGTCGGGAGCGGCCGCGCGCAGCTGCTCGGCCACCGGGCCGTTCTTGTAGTTGAAGGCGGCGTCGAAGCCGTACTCCTCCACCAGCAGCTTGACCTTCTCGTCGGAACCGGCCGAGCCGATGACCCGCGAGGCGCCCTTGAGCTTGGCGATCTGCCCGACCTGGCTGCCCACGGCACCCGCGGCGCCGGACACGAACACGACGTCGCCCTCCTTGAAGGAGGCGGTGCGCAGCAGGCCGGCGTAGGCGGTCAGGCCGGTCATGCCGAGCACCCCGAGGTACGTCGACAGCGGTGCGGCCGCGGGGTCGACCTTGACGGCCTGCTTCGCATCGAAGGCCGCGTACTCGCGCCAGCCGAAGAAGTGCAGGACGTGGTCGCCGACCGCGATGCCCTCGGCGTTGGAGGCGACGACCTCGCCGACCGCGCCGCCCTGCATCACCTTGCCCAGCTCGAAGGGGGCGGCGTACGACTTCGCGGCACTCATCCGGCCGCGCATGTACGGGTCCACGGAGAGGTACTTGTTCCGTACCAGAATCTGGCCCTCACCCGGCGTCGGGACCTCTGTCTCGACCAGGGCGAAGTCCTCGGGCTTCGGCCAGCCGACCGGTCGGCTGAGCAGGTGCCATTCGCGGTTGATCATGACAGTGCCTTTCGAGATTTACTTCAGAACCTGAAACAACCATGCACCTGAATATTTCAGGATGTCAAGTAACGGGGTATCCTGGGGTCCATGTCCACCCCAGAGAAGACCCGCCGCCCCGACGCCGTGACCATGGAGGTCGTCGAGCTGATCGGGGACGTCGTGGCCCGCTTCTACGCGGACTACGAGCTGGCGGCGGGCGAGCACGCACTGACCGGTCCGCAGGCCCGCCTGCTCAGCCTGCTGTCGCTGGAGCCGCTGCCCATGCGCAAGCTGGCCCAGAAGCTGAGGTGCGAGCCGTCGAACGTGACCGGGATCGTGGACCGCCTGGAGGCACGCGGCCTGGTGGTGCGCCGTCCCGACCCCGCCGACCGCCGGGTGAAGCTGGCCGCCCCCACCGACGAGGGCCTGCGGGTCGCCCGCGACCTGCGCGAGGGCCTGCGCTTCGCCCGCGAGCCCCTGGCCGGCCTCACCGACGAGGAGCGAAGCTCCCTCAGGGACCTGCTGCGCCGCATGCTGGACGCGTAGCGCCCGCCCGCCGG
This sequence comes from Streptomyces sp. NPDC001410, assembly GCF_042895235.1. Taxonomy (NCBI): domain Bacteria; kingdom Bacillati; phylum Actinomycetota; class Actinomycetes; order Kitasatosporales; family Streptomycetaceae; genus Streptomyces; species Streptomyces sp. NPDC001410. Next base: position 68,324 of record NZ_JBIAWE010000017.1, on the reverse strand, counting down.
CCCGGACAAGGTCGTGAACAAGCAGGCGGCGTCCCCCGATAGGGTTCCCCCATGCGCGATCTCGGGGTGGGTTTCGGTTATCTCCTCAAGGGCCAGCGGTGGGTCGGCCGGCACGGCAAGCAGTACGGCTTCGGCCTGCTGCCCGGCCTGATCGCGCTGGTTCTGTACGCGGCGGCGCTGGTCGCGCTCGCCTTGTGGGGCGAGGACGGCGTCGCCTGGGCGACCCCGTTCGCGGACGACTGGTCGAGCCCCTGGCAGGGTCTGTTCCGCGGCTTCCTCACGGTCGTGCTCTTCGCGCTCGGCCTGCTGCTGGCCGTCCTCACCTTCACGGCCGTCACCCTGCTGATCGGCCAGCCCTTCTACGAGAGCCTGTCGGAGAAGGTCGATGAGGACGTCTCGCCCGACGGCACCGCACCCCGCTCCGACCTCCCGCTCTGGCACGAGCTGTGGATCTCGGCCCGCGACAGCCTGCGGATCCTGGTCCGGGCCATGCTGTGGGGCATCCTCCTCTTCGGGCTCGGCTTCCTGCCCGTCGTCGGCCAGACGGTCGTCCCCGTGCTCGGCTTCTTCGTCACCGGCTTCTTCCTCACCGAGGAACTGACCGCCGTGGCCCTCCAGCGCCGCGGGGTCGAACTCCGCGCCCGCCTCACCCTGCTCCGCTCCCGCAAGTCCCTGGTCTGGGGCTTCGGCACGCCCCTCGGCCTGGCCTTCCTGGTCCCGTTCGTCGCGGTGTTCCTGATGCCGGGCGCGGTCGCGGGGGCGACCCTCCTCGCCCGTGACCTGCTGGGCGAGGAGAGCGCCGAGGAGGAGGACGCCGAGGACGGGGTGCGGGTCACTTCCTGAACGTGGCCTGCGCCGCCACCGTCACGATCGACCGCACCTGCGCGATGATGTCCAGCCGGCTTTGGACGAACTCCGGGTCGGTCACCGTGCCCGTCGCCGGGTCGGTGTTGCCCGCGCCGAACTGCAGCACGGGCGTGTGCACGTGGCCGCCCGGCAGCGTGTCGTGCAGGCCCAGCCGGTCCCGGAGCAGGGTCGCGCGGTAGGCGATCTCGTTGGAGAGGTAGTTGCCGCCGCCTCCCGCACGGGCGGTCGAGCCGGCGGTCGGTCCGTCCGGCCGTACGACGGGATCGGTGCCGCCCGCCGGGACCTCGGTCACCTCCGTGTGGTCGTACACCGGGAACCGGCCCGTGTCCGCGGCCGTGATGGCGGCGTACGGCAGTGTCGTCGTCGTCCACTGGGGCTGTGTGGCCGGATCGGTGACGGGGACGGTCTCGGTGCGGGAGACGTTGTCGTTGTCCGGGAAGCCGCCCCGCCAGGCGCCGTTGCTGCGCTCGATGTCGAAGCGCCCGACCCGGCCCTGGCTCACGGTCGTGAACAGGTCGACCTTCGGCAGGTGGGGCCGGAGCGTCCGCTCCACCGTGCCGTCCGCGAAGTCCTGCCAGCGCACGGGGAACACGGCCGTCTCCACCCGGGCCGGACCCTCTGCCGTCTCGATCACCGTGCCGTCCAGCGCCAGCGCGCTCGCCCCGGACGGGTTGGAGATACGGATGTCCCGGTCGAGCGTGAAGGGGTCGAAACCGGTGAGGAGGACCCGCCTCAGGTGCGGCTGCCCCGGATAGCGGATGTCGGTCTGACCGCGTGAGGTGGGCTCCAACTGATCCAGCAGGGCGGACCGTTGGGAGTCGGTGAGGCTGAACTCCGGCTCCCAGGTGCGCACTTCCCGGGTCATCCCGAGGCGCGCCCAGTACAGCGGCCGGTCGTCGTCCCGGCTCAGATCACCGCCCCCCGGCCCCCGCCCCTGCGCCCGCTCCACGGCCCGCCGCCACAGCGCGGACCCCTCGCGTACGACGATGCGGCGGGCCTGCGGGTAGGAGTGCGCGCGCTCCAGAGCATCGGCGAACTCCGGTGCCACGCCGTCGAATCCGGAGCGGCGCAGAATCTCCTGCGGTACAGCCTTGTCGAGCCGCTGCTCCTCGACGGTGGGGGAGGCGGCGGCCGCCTGGGTGGCACAGGCCGTCGCCCCGGGAGCCGACAGTCCGGCCAGCAGAGCCATACCGAGCACGGCGGTGCGTAGGCGTAACGAGGTCACGGGGGTTGGGGTCCTTCCGTCGCTGCGGGACGCGTGGTGCGGGGAAGTATCGCGTGCGGGGAGTGGTCTACGCCATGGTGCGGACCGGTGGGGGCTGGTCGCGTCCGGCACCCCGCAAGCGCGGGCAAGCGAGACCCACCCCCGGCGTCCTTCGTCGGGAAGTAGTGCAGCAGCCCCTGCTGGGCGGATGCAGGATGAGAGGGATCCAAGGCACTCAGCGAGGAGGTACCGCTGTGGCGGAGACAGACAAGGCACGCGCAGACGAGGCCCGCGAGACGGCCGTGGAGGCCGCGCTGGGACGCCTCGAACTCGACGCCAAGGCACGGCTGCTGGCCGGGCAGGACATGTGGACCCTGCCCGCCCTGCCGGAGATCGGCCTGAAGTCCCTCGTCATGTCCGACGGCCCGATCGGCGTCCGGGGCGTGCGCTGGACCGCCGACGACCCCTCCGTCGCCCTGCCCTCGCCGACCGCGCTCGCCGCCACCTGGGACCCGGCCCTCGCCCGCCGCGCCGGCGTGCTGCTCGCCCAGGAGGCCCGCCGCAAGGGTGTCCACGTCCTGCTCGCGCCGACCGTGAACCTGCACCGCTCCCCGCTCGGCGGCCGCCACTTCGAGGCCTACAGCGAGGACCCCTACCTGACCGGCGAGATCGGCTCCGGCTATGTGACCGGCGTCCAGTCCGGCGGCGTCGGCACCACCGTCAAGCACTTCGTCGCCAACGACGCCGAGACCGACCGCTTCACCGTGAACAACCTGGTCTCCGAACGCGCCCTGCGCGAGCTGTACCTGGCCCCCTTCGAGGCGATCGTCGCGAACGCCCACCCCTGGGGGATCATGACCGCCTACAACCAGGTCAACGGCACGACCATGACCGAGCATCATCACCTGGTCAACGAAGTCCTGCGCGGCGAGTGGGGATTCGACGGCTTCAACGTCTCCGACTGGATGGCCGCCCGCGACACCGTCGGTGACATCGAGGGCGGCCTCGACGTCGCCATGCCCGGCCCCGAGACCGCCTACGGCGAAGCCCTCGCCCGGGCCGTCCGGGACGGCCGGGTCGCCGAGTCCACCGTCGACGCGGCCGTCCGCCGGGTACTGCGCCTCGCGGCCCGCGTCGGCATCCTGGACGGCGCCGAACCCGTCGTCACCGAGCCGCCCGCGCCGGTCGACGGCGAGGCCCTGGCCCGCGAGATCGCCCGTCGCTCCTTCGTCCTCGTACGCAACGAGAACAGTGCACTCCCGTTGAGGGCCGGCACGGTCGCCCTGATCGGCGCCGCCGCCCGCGACGCCCGCGTCCTCGGCGGCGGCTCCGCCACCGTCTTCCCCGCCCGGATCGTCTCCCCGCTCGACGGCCTCACCGCCGCCCTCCCCGAGGGCACCCTCAGCTACGCCGTGGGCGCCGACCCGGCCACCGAACTCGCCCCCGCCGGGCAGGGCTTCACGCTCAGCGCGGTCTGCCGGGACACCGACGGCAACGTCATCGGCACGGGTACCGCCCCGAGCGGCCACATCCAGTGGATGGGCGCCGACCTCCCCGAGGGCGTCACCCACGACAACCTCCACACCGTCGAACTGACCGGCGCCTTCACCCCGTGCGAGTCGGGCCCGCACACCTTCGGCATCAAGGGCATGGGCGCCTTCACCCTCACCATCGACGGAACGACGTACTACGACGACGTCCAGCGCCCCGAGAGCGACGACCCCTTCGAGACCCTCTTCGCGCCCCCGACGCCCCGCGCCCAGGCCGAACTCGTCGCGGGTGAACCGGTCGACGTCTCCCTGACCCACGTGGTCCGGTTCCCCGAGAACATCCGCATGAAGGTCGTCACCTTCGGCCTCGCCCACTCCGGCCCCCAGCGCGACCCCGACGAGCTGATCGCCGAGGCCGCCCGGGCCGCCCGCGGCGCCGACACGGCCGTCGTCATGGTCGCCACCACCGACCGCGTCGAGTCCGAGGGCTTCGACCGCACCGACCTCCGCCTCCCCGGCCGCCAGGACGACCTGGTCCACGCCGTCGCCGCCGCCAACCCGAACACCGTCGTGATCGTCAACTCCGGCTCCCCGGTCGAACTGCCCTGGCGCGACGAGGTCGCCGCCGTGCTGCTGACCTGGTTCCCCGGCCAGGAGGGCGGCGCCGCCCTCGCGGACGTGCTGACCGGCGCCCACGAGCCCGGCGGCCGCCTCCCCACCACCTGGGGCTCCCTCACCGACGCCCCCGTCACCCAGGTCGTCCCCGCCGACGGCGAACTGCCCTACACCGAGGACCTGCTCATCGGCTACCGCGCCTGGGAGAGGGCCGGCCGCACACCGTCGTACCCCTTCGGCCACGGCCTCGGCTACACCGACTGGACCTACGAGGCGCTGGAGATGGACGGCACCACCGCCCGCATCCGGCTGCGCAACACCGGCGACCGGCCCGGCCGCGAGGTCGTCCAGATCTACGTCGCCCCGGCCGAGCCCGACACCGAGCGCCCGGCACGCTGGCTGGCCGGATTCGCCGACGCCGAGGCCGGACCCGGCGAGAGTGCCGAGGTGACCGTCGAACTGCCCCGCCGCACCTTCGAGGTCTGGGACGACACGGCGAAGGCGTGGGCATTTGTGAAGGGTTCGTACGAGATCACCGCTGCCCGCTCGATCTCGGACCACAGGCTGACCGCGACGATTAACGTCTGATCCGGGACAGTCTGCACACACCGCGGACAAAGTCCCCACATACAGCCCCGGTCCGGGACCTGACCCCTGGACCGGGGCTCAGTCAGCGGACCGAGAAGCCGTACACCGTCTCCGAGCGGAAGACCCGGCCCGGCCGCAGCTCGGTGCTCGGGAAGTCCGGGTGGTTCGGGGAGTCCGGGAAGTGCTGGGTCTCCAGGGCGATGCCGTCGCCGGGGGCGAAGGGGGCCGCGAGGTGGTCGGCGGTGTAGAGCTGCAGGCCCGGCTCGGTCGTGGCCACGGTGAGCACCCGGCCCGACGCCGGGTCGTACAGCTCGGCCACCTCCTCGGCCGCCTCGGTCACCCCCTTGTCCAGCACGAAGTTGTGGTCGTAGCCGGAGCCCACCTTGCGGGCCGTACGGAAGTCGAAGCGGGAGCCGGAGACGTCCGTCAGCGCTCCGGTGGGGATCAGGTCGGCGTCCACCGGCGTGTAGCGGGAGGCGGCCAGCCGCAGTTCGTGGCCGCCCGCGTGGCCGGAGCCGCTCAGGTTCCAGTACGTGTGGTTGGTGAGGTTGATGACCGTCGGCGCGTCCGTGACGGCCTCGTAGGCGATCCGCAGCGCACCGGACGCGTCCAGGGTGTACGTGGCCGCCACCTCCAGCCGGCCGGGGAACCCCTCCTCGCCGTGCGGGCTCACCCGGCTCAGCCGCAGCCCGTTCTCGACCGGCTCGACCTCCCACACCCGCTTGTCGAACCCCTGTGAGCCGCCGTGCAGCGAGTTGGGGCCGCTGTTCTGCTCCAGCGCGTATGTGCAGCCGTCCAGTGGGAAGCGGCCGCCCGCGATGCGGTTGGCGTACCGGCCGACCAGAGCGCCGAGAAACGGCTCCGGATGCTCCCGGTAGCCGTCGAGCCCCGGGAACCCCAGCACCACGTCCGCCGTGTACCCGTCCCGGTCCGGGACCTCGACGGACTCCACGATCCCGCCGTACGACAACACCCGCACCCGCACCCCGGCCCGCTCCAGCGTCCAGCGGTGCACCGGGGTGCCGTCGGAAAGTGTGCCGAAAAGTTCGCTCATGTGGGAAACCCTAGGTCACGGCCGTTCCGCGGTCACCGTGCGGTAGGCGATCTCGGCGAGCCGTGCCTGGCCGTTCCGGCTCGGGTGGAACCAGTCCCAGTGGCTGAGCTGCTCCGTGTCGAAGCGGTAGTCGAAGACCGCGTTGCGGTCGAAGCGGCAGCGGCGGTCCTTGGCGCACACGTCCTTCAGCACCGCGTTGTAGGCCTCCACCCGCTTCTGCACCTTGTCCCGGCGCAGCGTGGCCCTGACGGTCAGGTCGTCCGCGTCCCCCAGCATCGACGGGCAGATGCCCAGCTTCCACACCTGCTTGCCCAGCGGGTTCGTCCGGCCCGCCGACCACAGCCGCTTCAGGTTCGGCACGCTCGCCACGTACACCTGCGTCTTCGGCAGCGCCGCGCGCAGGGTGGCCAGCGACTCCTCGAAGTCCGAGCGGAAGGAGGCCACCGAGGTCATCGCCCGGGCCGACGAACGGCACGCGTCGTTCGCACCGATCATCACCGTCACCAACTGGGGGCCACGGGCGGCCGCCTGGGCCATCTGCTCCGGCAGGTCGGCCATCCGGGCACCGGTCACCGCGTAGTTCCAGCTGCGCTCCGCCGCCCCCGTCACCCCCAGCAGCCGCACCGCCAGGCTGTCCACCTTGGCGTCGCTGCCCGTCGCCCACGACACCTCGGGGCAGTCGGAGAGCACCGTGCACGCGTCGAACCCGCGCGTGATGGAGTCCCCGACCGCGGCGATCGAGTCCGGGCTGCGGTTCCACACCGGCGTGGGCCGGGGCGAGGGACGGGACGCGCTCGCCCCGGAATCCTTCGTACCGTCACCACCGCCACCGAAGGCGTCACACCCCGCCGTGCTCAGCACGGCCGCCGCCACGACGGCAAGGGCAGCCCGCGCACGGTGGCTTCGCTTCCGCATCCCTGCTGATCCCCTCGCTCGATGTGGAGTGGTCGCTCTTATAACAACGCGCGAGGGTTCCCGGCCCGGGGACCTTGGAACGGCTCACCCCCGTACAAGCGTCCCCCTGGGTGAATGGCGGGAGTTTCCTGGCACTGGGACCGACGGTACGTCACACTCCTTGCGCCGCCGCAGGGTAGCCTCGCCATCAACGCGGCCGTCGCGCCACAGCCGCCCAGCCAGTCCGCAAGATGTCCCGCTCTGCCCGGAGGTTCCGGTGACGACACGTGGAGTTCTGTACGTGCACTCCGCGCCGCGCGCGCTGTGCCCGCACGTCGAGTGGGCCGTCGCCGGGGTGCTCGGCACGCGCGTCAACCTCGACTGGATCCGGCAGCCCGCGGCACCCGGCACCTGGCGCTCGGAGTTCTCCTGGCAGGGCGAGGTGGGCACGGCCTCCAAGCTGGCCTCCGCCCTGCGCGGCTGGCACCTCCTGCGCTTCGAGGTCACCGCCGAGCCCTGCCCCACCGCCGAGGGCGAGCGCTACAGCTGCACCCCGGACCTCGGCATCTTCCACGCCGTCACCGGCATCCACGGCGACATCCTCATCCCTGAGGACCGCCTGCGCGCGGCCCTGCTCCGTAGCCAGCGCGGAGAGACCGACCTGGAAGCAGAACTCTCCAAGCTCCTCGGCAAGCCGTGGGACGACGAACTGGAGCCCTTCAGATACGCGGGAGAGGGAGCACCGGTGCGGTGGCTGCACCAGGTGGTGTGAGTACCGGGACATGAGGAAGGGCCCCCGCCGTCAGGCGGGGGCCCTTCCTCATGTCTCTCAGACGGTCCGGAACGCCAGGACCACGTTGTGCCCACCGAATCCGAACGAGTCGTTCAGTGCGGCGATCCGACCCTCGGGGAGAGCCCGCGCCTCACCGACGACGACGTCCGCGTTGACCTCGGGGTCCAGCTCGCGCACGTTGATCGTCGGCGGAGCCGTACGGTTCACCAGCGCCAGGATCGACGCGACCGTCTCGATACCACCGGCGCCACCCAGCAGGTGACCCGTCATCGACTTGGTCGCGGAGATCGCCATGTGGTCGACGTCGTCGCCGAACACCTTCCGCAGCGCCTTGATCTCGGCCACGTCACCCTGCGGCGTCGAGGTGGCGTGCGCGTTCACGTGCACGATCTCGGCCGGCTTCAGGTCCGTGTTGTCGAGCAGGTTCTGCAGCGCGGCCGCGATGCCGTTGCCGGACGGCTCGGGCTGCGTGATGTGGTGGGCGTCGGCGGAGATGCCCTGGCCGACCGCCTCCGCGTAGATCCGGGCGCCGCGGGCCTTCGCGTGCTCCTCGGACTCCAGGACGATCACACCGGCGCCCTCGCCGAGCACGAAGCCGTCACGACCGGAGTCGTAGGGACGCGAGGCGCCCTCGGGGTCGTCGTTGTTCTTGGACATCGCCATCATGTTGCCGAACGCGGCGATGGGAAGCGGGTGGATGGCGGCCTCGGTACCACCGGCCACGACCACGTCCGCACGCCCGGTGCGGATCATCTCGATCGCGTACCCGATGGCCTCCGCGCCCGAGGCGCAGGCCGACACCGGGGTGTGCACACCGGCGCGGGCACCCAGCTCGATACCGACGTTGGCCGCCGGGGAGTTGGGCATCAGCATCGGCACGGTGTGCGGGGAGACACGGCGTACGCCCTTCTCCTTGAGCACGTCGTACTGGTCCAGGAGCGTCGTCACACCGCCGATTCCGGAGGCGATGACCGCACCCAGCCGGTCCGGGTTCACGGACACGTCCTCACCGGCCTTGGCGGTGAATCCGGCGTCCTTCCAGGCCTCCTGAGCGGCGATCAGCGCGAACTGCGCGGACCGGTCCAGCTTGCGGGCCTGCGGGCGGGGGATGATCTCGCCCGGCTCGACGGCGATCTGTGCGGCGATGCGGACCGGCAGTTCGGCCGCCCAGTCCTGCTCGAGGGCGCTGACTCCGGACTTGCCGGCGAGCAGGGCCTCCCAGAACGAAGCTGCGTCGCCACCCAGCGGTGTGGTTGCGCCGATACCGGTGACGACCACGGTGCGATTGGTCGGGCTCACGGGAATTCTTTCTCCAACGGATGCGGGATTCATACGGCGCCACCGCCGGGTGGCGGGGCCTTGCAGCCTGTGACCTAAAGGGTGGCTCAGGCCTGGTGCTTGAGGATGTAGTCCGTGGCGTCGCCGACGGTCTTGAGGTTCTTGACGTCCTCGTCGGGGATCTTGACGTCGAAGCGCTCCTCGGCGGCGACGACGACCTCGACCATGGACAGCGAGTCGACGTCCAGGTCGTCGGTGAAGGACTTGTCCAGCTGGACGTCCTCAACCGGGATGCCGGCGATCTCGTTCACGATCTCGGCGAGACCTTCGACGATCTCTTCCTGAGTGGCGGCCATGTTGGCGCTCCTTCTTCGATAATCCAGACGGTTTGTGGCAAATGATCCCGCACCGGATCGCATGATCCGGCACGGAGTGCCTAGGGGAGGGTAACGACCGTCGCGGCGAACACGAGACCCGCCCCGAAGCCGATGAGAAGCGCGGTGTCGCCGCTCTTCGCCTCCCCGGTCGCCAGGAGCCGCTCCATCGCGAGCGGAATCGAGGCGGCCGAGGTGTTGCCGGTGGTGCGGATGTCACGGGCGACCGTGACGCTCTCCGGCAGCTTCAACGTCTTCACCATCGAGTCGATGATCCGCATGTTGGCCTGGTGCGGAATGAAGACGTCCAGGTCGTCCGGGGTGATTCCGGCCGCGTCCAGCGCCTGCTGGGCGACCTTCGCCATCTCGAACACGGCCCAGCGGAACACCGCCTGGCCCTCCTGCGTGATCGCAGGGAACTTGACGTTGCCCTCGCTGTCGACGGGCAGTTCGGAGAGGTCTCCGACGTGGAACCGGTCCCAGGGGACCGTCTGCTTGATGGTCTCGGCCTTGTCGCCCTCGGAGCCCCACACGGTCGGGCCGATCGCCGGCTCCTGGGAGGGGCCGACCACGACCGCGCCGGCGCCGTCACCGAACAGGAAGGCCGTGGCCCGGTCCTCCAGGTCGGTCAGGTCGCTCAGCCGCTCCACGCCGATGACGAGCACGTACTCGGCGGAACCTTCCGTCACCATGCCCTTGGCGAGGGTGAGGCCGTAGCCGAAGCCCGCGCAGCCCGCCGAGATGTCGAAGGCGGCGGCCTTGGCGGTGCCCAGCTTGTCGGCGATCTCGGTGGCGATGGCCGGGGTCTGGCTGAAGTGCGAGACGGTCGAGACGACCACGGCGCCGATCTGCTCGGCGGCGATGCCCGCGTCGGCGATCGCCTTGCCGGAGGCCTCGATGGCCATCGCGGCGACCGTCTCGTCGGGGCCGGCCCAGTGCCGGGTCTCGATACCGGAGCGCGAACGGATCCACTCGTCGGACGAGTCGATCTTCTCCAGGATCACCTCGTTGGGCACGACCCGGACCGGCCGGTAGCCGCCGACACCGAGGATGCGCGCGTACGGGGCGCCCTTGCTGGGCTTGATCTTCGCCATGTGCGTTACGGCTCCTTAAGCGTCGGCGCCCGCTGCGGCAGCAGCGGAATCAGCTGCTGCGGCGATGAGCTCGCGGGCCGCGTCGAGGTCGTCGGGGGTCTTCAGGGCCAGCGTCTTGACACCCGGAAGGGCCCGCTTGGCCAGGCCGGTCAGCGTGCCGCCCGGGCACATCTCGATGAGCGCGGTGACACCCAGTGCCTTGAACGTCTCCATGCACAGGTCCCAGCGCACCGGGTTGGCGACCTGGCCGACCAGCCGCTCCAGCACCTCGGCGCCGGTGGCGACGGCCTGGCCGTCCTTGTTGGAGACGTAGGTGACCTTCGGGTCGCCGGGCGTCAGCTCGGCGGCGGCCTTGGCCAGCGCGTCCACGGCAGGAGCCATGTGGTGCGTGTGGAAGGCGCCGGCGACCTTCAGCGGGACGATCTTGCGGACGCCCTCGGGCATGTCCTCGTTCAGCGCGGCGAGCTGCTCCAGCGTGCCCGCGGCGACGATCTGGCCCGCGCCGTTGACGTTCGCGGGGGTCAGGCCCAGCTTCTCCAGGTGCGCGACGGAGACCTCGGGGTCACCGCCGAGCAGCGCGGACATGCCGGTCTCGGTGATCGCGGCGGCGTCGGCCATGGCCAGACCGCGCTTGCGGACGAGGCCGAGCGCGGCGGTGTCGTCCAGGACGCCCGCGAAGGCGGCGGCGGTGATCTCACCGACGCTGTGGCCTGCGACGGCGCCCGGGGCGATCTCGGAAATGTCACCGAGTGCCGCGGCGGACAGGATGCCGGCGGCGACCAGCAGCGGCTGAGCCACCGCGGTGTCGCGGATGGCGTCCGCGTCGGCCTGGGTGCCGTAGTGGACCAGGTCCAGTCCGATGGCGTCCGACCATGCGGCGACACGGTCGGCGGCACCGGGGAGGTCGAGCCAGGGAGTCAGGAAGCCGGGCGTCTGGGCGCCCTGGCCGGGAGCGACGAGTACGAGCACTCTCACACTCTCTCTTGGGGACGGCCGAGGCCGCCCGTGGGGACAGGGACGAAGAACACGGGGGGCTTTTGTAGGGCCCCGACAAAAGCCTAGAGTTGGGCGTCTCCTTCGGCCAGACGCCCCAGGATCAGCGCGATCCGCAGTGTGAAGGCGGATCGTACATCCGAAGGCGACCAGCCGGTGACGTCTGTCACACGTCGGAGCCGGTAGCGCACGGTGTTCGGGTGAACGAAGAGCATCCGGGCCGCGCCCTCCAGGCTGCTCGCCTGCTCCAGGTAGACACTCAACGTTTCCAGGAGCGCCGACCCGGCTTCCTCCAGCGGTCTGTAGATCTCCTCCACCAGCTGCTCGCGGGCGCTCGGATCGCCCGCGATGGCGCGCTCCGGCAGCAGATCCTCCGCCAGCACCGGCCGCGGCGCGTCCTGCCAGGCGGAACACGCCTTCAGCCCCGCGGCGGCGGCCTGCGCGGACCGCGTGGCGGCCAGCAGATCGGGTACGACGGGCCCGGCGACGACCGGTCCGGCCGCGAACGGCCCGATCAGCGACTTGGCGACGGCGAGCGGATTCGCGCTGCCACCCGCGATGACGACGAGCCGGTCACCGAGCACCCCGGTGAGCACCTGGAGCTTGGCGTGCCGCGACGCCCTCCTGATCGCCTCCACAGTCAGCTCGCTGTCCCCGTCGGGAGCGGTCCCGAGCACGACACACACATGCTCCGGCGAGTTCCAGCCGAGCGCGGCGGCCCGGCTGACGGCCCCCTCGTCGGCCTCCCCGCTCAGCACGGCGTTGACGACGAGCGACTCCAGCCGCGCGTCCCAGGCACCGCGTGCCTCGGCGGCCTGGGCGTAGACCTGGGCGGTGGCGAAGGCGATCTCGCGGGCGTACACGAGCAGCGCCTCGCGCAGCACGTTCTCGTCGCCGGGCGCCGCCACCTCGTCGATGGCGCTCTCCATGACCTCGATGGTGGTCCGCACCATCTCCACGGTCTGCCGCAGCGTGATGGCCCGGGTCAGCTCGCGGGGCGCCGTCCCGAAGACATCCGTCGAGATCGCCTGCGGAGCATCGGGATGCCGGAACCACTCGGTGAAGGCGGCGATGCCCGCCTGGGCCACGAGCCCGATCCAGGAACGGTTCTCCGGGGGCATGGCCCGGTACCACGGCAGCGTCTCGTCCATGCGTGCGATGGCCTGCGCGGCGAGGCTCCCGGAGGACTTCTCCAGCCGCTTCAGGGTCGCGGAGTGCGGGTGGACGACATGTGCTGCGGGTTCGCTGTGACGGGATTCGGGTTCGGGCACGTGGACAAGACTGCCTTATCCGGACGTGAGCGTGCGTCGCCGGGGTCAGCAGGTGAGACGCCCCGCCGGGCCGAGGGGGTGTGTGCGCGGTCTACGGTGGTGCCGTGATGGACGTACGGCGCGCCGCAGAGCGCTACCCCGGAGGGGACCCAGGGGCCGGGATCGACACCCGCCACGCCTTCTCCTTCGGCCCGCACTACGACCCCGAGAACCTGCGTTTCGGCGCGGTGATCGCCTGCAACGAGGAGCGGCTCGCCCCCGGCTCCGGCTTCGACGAGCACCCGCACAGCCACACGGAGATCGTCACCTGGGTCGTCGAGGGCGAACTGACCCACCGCGACTCCACGGGCCACGAGACCCGGGTCCGTCCCGGAGACGTCCAGCACCTCAGCGCGGCGGCGGGCGTCCGCCACGTGGAGCGCAACGACGGCTCCACCCCCCTGACCTTCCTCCAGATGTGGCTGGCCCCCCTGACCCCCGGCGGCGACCCGTCCTACTCGATCGTCCCGGGCATCGCCGACTCCACCCCCTACGCACTCCCGGCCGCCGGCGCAATGCTCCACGTCCGCCGCCTGGCCCCGGCAGAGCGGACGGCTGTGCCGGACGCGGCGCACGTCTACGTCCACGTCGTGCGCGGCGAGATCAACTTGGCGGGGGAGACGCTGGGCCCCGGGGACTCGGCCCGGATCACGGAAGCGGAGGGCCTGGAAGCGGTCGGGGTCACGCCGGCGGAACTGCTGCTGTGGGAGATGGCGCCGTAGGGGGTCGTCGTTCGGCTGCGGGCCGGTGGGGGCTGGTCGCGCAGTTCCCCGCGCCCCTAGGGATGCGTAGCTGCGGGCAGTCGTGCCGCTGGGGCGGCACGGGTGGGCGCAGCGGCACCCCGCAAGCGCGGGTGAGCGAGACCCACCCCCGGCGGGCAGCAGTGGACCTCAGCCTCGCAGCTCCGTGAGCACCGCGTCCGTGAACGCCGGCCACGCCTCGATCGCCCAGGGGCCGAACGCGCGGTCCGTCAGGGCAACACCGGCCACCCCGGCATCCGGGTCGATCCACAGGAACGTACCGGACTGGCCGAAGTGTCCGAACGTGCGCGGCGAAGACGAAGACCCCGTCCAGTGCGGCGACTTGGAGTCACGGATCTCGAAGCCGAGCCCCCAGTCGTTGGGGTTCTGGTGCCCGTAGCCAGGGAGGACACCCTTCGTCCCCGGATACTGCACGGACATCGCCTCGGCGACCGTACGCGGATCCAACAGCCTCGGCGCCTGCACCTCCGCCGCGAACCGCAGCAGGTCGTCCACCGTCGAAACGCCGTCCTTGGCGGGGGACCCGTCCAGCGACGTCCGCGTCATCCCCAACGGCTCCAGCACCGCCTGCCGCAGATACTCCGCGAACGGAATGTCCGTCGCCTTGGCGATGTGATCCCCGAGCTGCTCGAACCCGGCGTTGGAGTACAGCCGCCGCTCCCCGGGAGGCGCCATCACCTTGTGCTCGTCGAAGGCCAGCCCGGAGGTGTGCGCGAGCAGATGTCGGACGGTCGCCCCGGCCGGCCCGGCCGGCTCGTCCAGCTCGACGGCACCCTCCTCGTACGCGACCAGCGCCGCGTAGGCCGCCAGCGGCTTGGTCACCGAGGCCAGCGGAAACCGGTGCCCGACGGGCCCATGGGTCCCGAGGACGGTCCCGTCGGCCCGTACGACACCGGCCGCGGCGGTGGGAACCGGCCAGTTCTCGATCAACGCGAGGCTCTTCAGCGACATGCCGTCGAGCCTAAGCGCTCAGAGCTTCAGCTCCATCAAGGGGTCCGGCCTGGGCAGGAAGCCGAGGCCGGCGTAGAGCGGCACGGCCTCGGCGGACGCGGTGAGGTGGACGCGCCCGGCGCCGCGCTCGCGGAACCACTCCAGCAGCGCGACCATGCACGCACGCGCGATCATGACCTGCCGCAGTCGCAGCACTTCCTCGGCGTGTTCGGGCAGCGCCCGGCGTACGAGACTCATGTCCCGCACGCTAACGACCGCCGCCCGGCCCCGTCGTGCGCATTTCTTACCGGGTTCGGCTTGCTTCGAGTGCACTCGAAGGCCATAGCGTGGGGGCCATGACGGTGATGCAGACCGAGGAGAACGCGAGCAGGACCGACATCTGCGCAGCCCCGCCCCGGCGGCACCCACGCCCCGACGGCCAGGACCGCTACACGATCAGCGAGGTCGTCGCCTTCACCGGCCTGACCGCGCACACCCTGCGCTGGTACGAGCGGATCGGGCTGATGTCCCACATCGACCGCTCCCACACCGGCCAGCGCCGCTACAGCAACCGCGACCTGGACTGGCTGGACTTCGTGACCAAGCTGCGCCTGACCGGCATGCCGGTGGCGGACATGGTCCGCTACGCGGAACTGGTGCGCGAGGGCGAGACGACCTACCCGGAACGCCAGGCCCTGCTGGAGTCGACCCGCCGGGACGTGCTGGCCAGGATCGCGGAGCTGCACGACACCCTCTCGGTCCTGGACCGGAAGATCAGCTTCTACTCCACGGGGCGCTGACTACATTTCGGCCAGCAGTTCCGCCTTCTTCGACGAGAACTCCTCGTCCGTGAGCAGCCCCGCCTGATGCAGCTCCCCGAGGTGGCGGATCCGCTCGGCGATGTCGGCCGGGTCCCGGCGTGCCGGGGCCGGTACCGCCGGTACCGGCCCACGGGTGCGTACGGCCTCCAGGACGGCCGCCGCGAACGGCAGCGACTCGTGCACCGGGCCGTATCCGAGCCCGAAGACGACGGACGCCGGATCCTGGTCGGGCTGCGCCGGCCGGGCGGAGCCGCCCTCGCGGGGCAGCAGCCGTAGATGCCCCTCGAAGACCTCCGGCGACCGCCACTCCACCCCGCTGAGGCCGGCGACCGCGAAGCTCTGGTCCCCGGCCTTCCACTTCGCCGAGGACGCTCCCGTCCAGGACCACCGGAACTGCACGGTCGTCCCGTCGAAGGACGCCTTCCCGTCGTACGCCTTGAACTGCAGCGGCGCCTCCGGCGCGGCCACCAGGTACCGGTCGGTGGGCCCGGACTCGGTCAGCAGCCCCTTCAGCTCGTCCGCGTAGTACTCCGCGAGCGTCGACCGCTCGGCCGGCAGCGCCAGCCGGTACGGGTCGGAGCTCTCGCGCAGCTGCCCGGCCGCCGCCTCCCACAACGGGTCGGCCCCGACGCGCGGCCGCAGCCGCAGTGCGACGGTGCCGCGCTTGCCCGGCGTGAGAGTCACTTCCTCGACCGCGGACAGCGGGATCCGCCGTTCGCCCAGCGCCTGGAACAGCTTCGGTGTCCGAATCCCCCGTTCGTAGCGGATGAGCACGGAGTCGGACTCGAACTCCCAGACGGCATGAAAACCCGCCAGTACGTCACCCATGCGGCTCATCGTATGCGGCACGTGCTCCTCCGTCGCCACCCGCGCAGACCGCACTTCCTGCTGTTTCTACGCGCGTTGGGCCATCGACGTGCGGGGCAGACCGGCCCGGCACGCATCGTTCTCGCGTGCGCAGGTGACCGCGTCGTACGCGCCCACCCCGATGTCGGCGAGGTTGCGCAGGCTGTCCGTGCCCGGCTGGAAATAGCCTGCGTGACCCTGCGCGTCCCGTGCCGACAGCACCCGCGCGCCGAACGACGAGGAGACCGGGTCGGCGCCGTGCCCGAGCCCGCCTACCTCCAGGTACGGCACGTCCTGCACCCAGTCGGTGGCGTCCCGCATCGCCCACACCCGGGCCGAGGTGCCGAGGCCGGAGGCCTTGCCGACCCGCATGCCGGGGCTCGCGGCCACCGCTATGTCGGTCACCCGGCGGGGCATGTCGTGCGCGGCGACCCCGCAGACCACCGAGCCGTAGCTGTGGCAGAACATCGACACCGGAGCCTTGCCCGGCAGGGCGTGCAGCAGCGCGTTCAGGCGCAGGGCGCCCTCCGCGGCGCGCAGCCCCGTGGCCGCGTCCACGCCGAGTCCGTCCGGCGCGGTGTAGTCGGCCCAGGCGATCACGGCCGTACGGGTCGTGGGGCTCTGCGCCCGCTCGGCCGCGTACAGGGCCTTGGCCATGCCGACCGGGGCGCTGTACCTGCGGTTCGTGCGCTGGAAGGTGAGCAGGTCGGTGTCGACGCCGGGGACGACGACGGAGATCCGCTCGGCCTTGGTCAGGTTCCCGAACACCTCGGCGATCCGGCCCGAGCCCTCGGGGTCGAAGGCGAGGATCTGCCGCTCGGGGTTCAGCAGTGACTCGTAGCGGTGCATACGACGCCCCGCCTCCTGCTGGCCGGCCGCGCTGAGCCGGCTGTCGTGCATGCGCTTCTTCTCGACCTTGCGGGCCTGCTCCAGCGCGACGTGGTTGGCGCGGTAGCGCAGCGAGACGGGGGCGCCGTTCATGTTGCCGACCGCGAGGGGGTAGCGGTGGGCGAGGCGGTCCTGCTCGTGCGGGGTGAGCGAGGCGAAGAAGCGGGCGAGCCGCGCGGGGGAGCCCTCGGGGTCCGGCAGGTGCAGGCCGTGGATGCTGCCCTGCTCCCACTTGGCGAGCGAGGCCTGCAGCGCGGTCGCTTCCCGGTGGCTGCGCAGCGCGGTCCAGCCGGTGGTCGCGAGCATCACGAACACCACGGCCAGCGCGAGCAGCATGCGCCAGACGTTGAGTTGCGGGGAGGTGTCGAAGGAAGTCACTGGGAGGACACACTAGGAGAACGGGAGGGTCTCGGGGTAACCGAGTGACAGGTATCACGTTTCGTGAGGCGTCGAACGAACCCCGAACGACCTCAGGTGATACGCCAGTTCCCGGTGAGCGCCGAACCCACCTGATCGAGGTACGACGCGGTGAGTTCACGGATCGCCTCCACGCTGAAGTCGTCGCCCGTGCTCCACTGTCGCTCGGTGACCCTTATCACCCCGCCGAAGACGGCCACGGCCAGCCGCGGCCGCGGGTCGGCGTCCACGTCGACGCCCTCCCGTTCGGCGAGCAGCCGCGCGAGGGTCTCCTCCGTGGCCACGGAGCGCAGCAGATGGGCGGCGAGCAGGGACGGGGTCGACTCGATCGTCCGGTACATGCGCACGTACAGCTCGACCGGTACGACGGCCTCGACGGCCTCGCGCAGCCCGTCCCAGCCCTCCAGCACGGCCTGCCGCAGCGTCTCCATCGGGGTCTCGTGCACCGGCCGTTCCCGCACCGCCGCCACGAAGCGGGCCTCCGCCAGGTCCTGGACGGCGAAGGCCACGTCCTCCTTGCCGGCGAAGTAGCGGAAGAAGGTGCGCTGCGAGACGCCGACGGCCTCGGCGATCTCGTCGACGGTCGTGTGCTCGTACCCCTGGGTCGTGAACAGTTCGAGGGCGGAGCGCAGCAGGGCGTCCCGGGTGCGCTGCTTCTTGCGCTCACGCAGTGTTTCCATAATGTGTCAGTTACCGACTTGTGAATTGGTTTGTCAATTGTCAGCGGCTGTCACTAGCCTCGAACACATGACTAGTCAGACCACCATCGACACGACGGGGCCGGCGGACAAGGCGCCGGCGGCCCCGTCGGAGGCGACCCCGGCCGCGGGGCTGCGCGGGCACCCGTGGCTCACCCTCATCACCGTCGCCGTAGGGGTCATGATGGTGGCCCTCGACGGCACCATCGTGGCGATCGCCAACCCGGCCATCCAGAAGGACCTCAAGGCGAGC
This sequence comes from Streptomyces sp. NPDC001410, assembly GCF_042895235.1. Classification (NCBI taxonomy): domain Bacteria; kingdom Bacillati; phylum Actinomycetota; class Actinomycetes; order Kitasatosporales; family Streptomycetaceae; genus Streptomyces; species Streptomyces sp. NPDC001410. The sequence goes on along the minus strand of NZ_JBIAWE010000017.1, from coordinate 50,156 downwards.
TTCGCCGACGTCCAGTGGATCACCAACGGGTACTTCCTCGCCCTCGCGGTCTCCCTGATCACCGCGGGCAAGCTCGGTGACCGCTTCGGCCACCGGCAGACCTTCCTCATCGGCGTGACCGGCTTCGCCGCCGCTTCCGGCGCCATCGGGCTGTCGAACAGCATCGCCGCGGTGGTCACCTTCCGCGTCTTCCAGGGCCTGTTCGGCGCGCTGCTGATGCCGGCCGCGCTCGGTCTGCTGCGGGCCACCTTCCCGGCCGAGAAGCTCAACATGGCGATCGGCATCTGGGGCATGGTGATCGGCGCCTCCACCGCGGGCGGCCCGATCCTCGGCGGCGTCCTGGTCGAGCACGTCAACTGGCAGTCGGTGTTCTTCATCAACGTGCCGGTCGGTCTGCTGGCCCTGGTCCTGGGCGTACTGATCCTGCGCGACCACCGCGCGGCCCTCGGGCGGAGCCCGGAAAACGGATACAGCGCCCCGCGCTCCTTCGACATCCTCGGCATCGTCCTGCTCTCCGGCGCGATGTTCTGCCTGGTGTGGGCCCTGATCAAGGCGCCGAGCTGGGGCTGGGGCTCCGGCCGCACCTGGCTCTTCATCGCCGCATCGGTGCTGCTCTTCGCCTTCTTCGCCTTCTGGGAGACGAGGGTCGCCGAACCTCTGATCCCGCTGGGCCTGTTCCGCTCGGTGCCGCTGTCCGCGGGCGTCGTGCTGATGGTCCTGATGGCGATCGCCTTCATGGGCGGCCTGTTCTTCGTGACGTTCTACCTCCAGAACGTGCACGGCATGAGCCCCATCAAGGCCGGTCTGCACCTGCTGCCCCTCACCGGCATGATGATCGTCGGCTCCCCGCTCGCGGGCGCCGCGATCACCAAGCTCGGCCCGCGCATCCCGCTGGCCGGCGGCATGGCCGCGACCGCGATCGCCATGTACGGCATGTCGACGCTCAAGGCCGACACCGGCAGCGGTGTGATGTCGATCTGGTTCGCCCTGCTCGGCTTCGGCCTCGCGCCGGTCATGGTCGGCGCCACCGAGGTCATCGTCGGCAACGCGCCCATGGAGCTGTCCGGTGTGGCGGGCGGCCTCCAGCAGGCGGCCATGCAGATCGGCGGCAGCCTCGGTACGGCGGTGCTGGGTGCCGTGATGGCCTCCAAGGTCGACAGCGACCTGCCGGGCAACTGGACCGGTGCGGGGCTGCCGCCGCTGACGCCGGCTCAGTCGGACAAGGCGTCCGAGGCCGTTCAGGTCGGTGTGGCCCCGGTCGCCAAGGGCACCCCGGAGCCGATCGTCGCGAAGATCACCGGCGTCGCCCATGACACGTTCATCTCCGGCATGAGCCTCGCGTCGCTGGTGGCGGCGGGCGTGGCGGCGGTCGCCGTCCTCGTCGCGCTGCTCACCAAGCGGGGGCAGAACGCGGAGGCAGGCGCGGGAGTCGGCCACATCTGAGGCCCCGTCCGAGGCGGATTTCCCCTATCAGGGTGACTCCGCTAAAGATTCCTCGCACTCGGCGCGCGCCGCAGGTCACAGTGGGTCAGGTCCTCCGCAGGGCATGGGAGGACGACCGGGCCGCGGCGCGCGCTGCGGAGGGGGCTGCGCGCGCCTTCGCCTTCGGCGATTGGGCCGTGCTTCGTCTGCGGGCCGGTGGGGGCTGATCGCGCCCACGCGGCGGTAGCCGCATGTCAAACACAGCCCCGCGCCCCTAAAAACCTGCGCAGCTGCGGGCAGTCGTGCCGCTTGGGGCGGCACGGGTGGGCGCAGCGGCACCCGGCCAGCGCCGGTAAGCGGACCCACTCCCGGTCGGCAACAGCACCGGGCGCCCGCTCAACTCCGCTGCTCCTCCCGATCCGCAGCCAACCGAGCCACTTCCGCCCGCAGCAAGCGAACCTCCTCCGCCAAAGAAGCAATCGCCTCCGTCTGCCGCCGCTCCTCCACATCGTCCTTCTCGAACCGCGAGATGAACCACGCGGCGATGTTCGCGGTCACGACACCCAACAGCGCGATCCCCGACAGCATCAGCCCGACCGCGATCATCCGCCCCAGACCGGTCGTCGGCGCATGGTCCCCGTACCCCACGGTCGTCATCGTCGTGAAGGACCACCACACCGCATCACCCAGCGTCCGGATGTTCCCGTTCGGCGACTCCCGCTCCACCGACAGCACCGCGAGCGACCCGAACATCAGCAACCCGACCACCGCCCCGCCGACATAGGTCGTGAGCCGGATCTGTGAGGCCATCCGCGCCCGCCGCCCCACCAGCAGCAGCGTCGACACCATGCGCAGCAACCGCAGCGGCTGCAACAGCGGCAGCACCACGGCGCACAGGTCTATCCAGTGCGTCCGGACGAATTCCCGGCGCCGCCGGGTGAGCGCCAGCCGCATCACGTAGTCCACGGCGAACGCGCCCCACACCACCCACTCCGTGGCCGTGCAGGCGACCGTCAGGGACCGGCTGGCGGGGTTGTCCACGATCGGTACGGCATACGCGACGGCGAACGCCACCGCGAGCGCCAGCAGCGGTCGTTGGGTGCGCTGTTCCCAACGGGCCTGCGCCGACTGTTCGTTCATGGCCGCATAGTAAAGAAAAAGTAACGGGGGCGGTGCACAGGCACCGCCCCCTTGACCGCTGAAGCCGCGCAGCGCTACGCGTCGCCGCCCGCCGCGCCCGGATGCGCCGCCGAGACGTCAAGCAGCTGGTACCGGTCGATGGCCTGCTTCAGCACGGACCGGTCGACCTTGCCCTCCCGGGCCAGCTCGGTCAGCACCGCCACCACGATCGACTGGGCGTCGATGTGGAAGAAGCGGCGGGCCGCGCCACGGGTGTCCGCGAAGCCGAAGCCGTCGGCGCCCAGCGACTGGTAGGTGCCGGGCACCCAACGGGCGATCTGGTCCGGGACCGATCGCATCCAGTCGGACACGGCCACGAACGGCCCTTCGGAACCGCTCAGCTTCTGCGTCACGTACGGCACCCGCTGCTCCTCCTCCGGGTGCAGCAGGTTGTGCTGCTCCACCGCCACGGCCTCGCGCCGCAGCTCGTTCCAGGAGGTCGCCGACCAGACGTCGGCCTTCACGTTCCAGTCCTCGGCGAGGAGCTTCTGCGCCTCCAGCGCCCACGGCACCGCGACACCGGACGCCATGATCTGCGCCGGGACCGAGCCCGCCGTACCCTCGCTGATCCGGTGGATGCCCTTGAGGATGCCCTCGACGTCCACGTCCGCCGGCTCGGCCGGGTGCTGGATGGGCTCGTTGTAGACGGTGAGGTAGTAGAAGACGTCCTCGCCGTGCGGGTGCTCGGCGTCGCTGCCGTACATCCGGCGCAAGCCGTCCTGGACGATGTGCGCGATCTCGTACGAGTACGCCGGGTCGTAGGCCACGCACGCCGGGTTCGTCGAGGCGAGCAGCTGGGAGTGGCCGTCCGCGTGCTGGAGGCCCTCACCGGTCAGGGTCGTACGGCCCGCGGTCGCACCCAGCACGAATCCGCGCGACAGCTGGTCGGCCATCTGCCAGAACTGGTCGCCGGTGCGCTGGAAACCGAACATCGAGTAGAAGACGTAGACCGGGATGAGCGGTTCGCCGTGGGTGGCGTAGGCCGAGCCCGCCGCGATCAGGGAGGCCGTGCAGCCCGCCTCCGAGATGCCGTCGTGCAGCATCTGGCCGGTCGGCGACTCCTTGTACGCGAGCAGCAGGTCGCGGTCGACCGCCTCGTACTGCTGGCCGAGCGGGTTGTAGATCTTCGCGCTCGGGAAGAAGGAGTCCATGCCGAACGTGCGGTACTCGTCCGGTGCGATCAGCACGAACCGCCGGCCGATCTCCTTGTCCCGCATGAGGTCCTTGAGGAGTCGGACAAAGGCCATCGTCGTGGCGATGGACTGCTGGCCGGTACCCTTCTTCACGGTCGCGTACGTCTTGTCGTCGGGCAGCTGCAGCGGCTTGGAGCGCACGACACGGGTCGGGACGTACCCGCCGAGCCCCTTGCGCCGGTCGTGCATGTACTGGATCTCCTCCGAGTTCCGGCCCGGGTGGTAGTACGGCGGCGGGCCGGACTCCAGCTCCTTGTCGGAGATCGGCAGGTGCAGACGGTCCCGGAAGTGCTTGAGGTCGGTGACCGTCAGCTTCTTCATCTGGTGCGTGGCGTTGCGGCCCTCGAAGTTCGGGCCCAGCGTCCAGCCCTTGATCGTCTTCGCGAGGATGACCGTGGGCTGGCCCTTGTGCTCGACGGCCGCCTTGAAGGCCGCGTAGATCTTGCGGTGGTCGTGACCGCCGCGGCCCAGGTGCAGGATCTGGTCGTCGGTCATGTTCTCGACCATCGCGCGCAGCCGGTGGTCGTCACCGAAGAAGTGCCGGCGGATGTAGTCGCCGGACTCGGTGGCGTAGGTCTGGAACTGGCCGTCCGGGGTCGTGTTCATCTTGTTGACCAGCACGCCGTCGCGGTCCTGGGCGAGCAGCGGGTCCCAGGTGCGGTCCCAGACCAGCTTGATCACGTTCCAGCCGGCGCCCCGGAAGACCGACTCCAGCTCCTGGATGATCTTGCCGTTGCCGCGCACCGGGCCGTCCAGGCGCTGCAGGTTGCAGTTGACGACGAAGGTCAGGTTGTCCAGGCCCTCGCGCGCGGCGATGGTCAGCTGGCCGAGCGACTCCGGCTCGTCCATCTCGCCGTCGCCGAGGAACGCCCACACGTGCGACTTGGAGGTGTCCGCGATGCCGCGCGCCTGCATGTAGCGGTTCATCCGGGCCTGGTAGATCGCGCCCAGCGGGCCGAGGCCCATGGAGACGGTCGGGAACTCCCAGAAGCCCGGCATGGAGCGCGGGTGCGGGTAGCTGGACAGCGCGTTCGGGTACTTCGACTTCTCCTGGCGGAAGCCGTCGAGCTGCTCCGCGCTGAGCCGGTCGAGCAGGAACGCGCGCGCGTAGATGCCCGGGGAGGCGTGGCCCTGGAAGAAGACCTGGTCGCCGCCGTCGCCCTCGTCCTTGCCGCGGAAGAAGTGGTTGAAGCCCACGTCGTACAGCGAGGCGGAGGAGGCGAAGGTGGCGATGTGGCCGCCGACGCCGATGCCGGGGCGCTGCGCGCGCGAGACCATCACGGCCGCGTTCCAGCGGGTCGCGTTCAGGATCCGGCGCTCGATCTCCTCGTTGCCGGGGAAGAACGGCTCGGCCCGGGTGGGGATCGTGTTGACGTAGTCCGTGCTGCGCATCTCGGGCACGGCCACGCGCTTCTCGCGGGCTCGCTCGATCAGGCGCAGCATGAGGTAGCGGGCCCGCTCACGGCCCCGCTCGTCCACGGCGGCGTCGAGGGAGTCGAGCCACTCCTGGGTCTCTTCGGGATCGAAGTCAGGAACCTGACTCGGAAGGCCGCCAATGATGATCGGATTGCGATCGGATCCGGAAGCCACGCTGTTCCTTACCTGTGAGAGGGCCACTTTTTCCTAGTGCCTGCACCGATCCCCATCGTGTACCTCGGGAGGGCGTACGTCATCTCTACCGCGGGGTAACCGAGGCGTGGGTCGGTCAAAACGCAACGATACGCCCGGGCTGTGACGGACTTGGCAAACTTGTTCGAGGCTCGTAGTGCCGGATGATTCCGAACGGCGCAAAGGGGGCACATCGGTGTGATGTGGGTCATGGCGAATCGGGGTACGGTGCCAGAAGTTGCGACGACACGGCCGGGATCGTCACCGTTTCGGCGGTCTGAACGGCCGGGTACTTGCGCGATCCGTCCTGCCCGTGTGGACTACGGCCAATGCTTCGCGCACGCGCGTGGCTGAGATTCCCCCGAGCTCTTGACGAGCAGGGGGTACCCCCATCCAAGACATGATCAGGAGGCAACCCGTGAGCGCGACCGCGGACCACGCGGAGGAGCGGACCAACCCTGCCGCCAGGCTGGGTTTCCAGCCCGGGCAGGTGGTCCAGGAGATCGGCTACGACGACGACGTCGATCAGGAGCTCCGCGAGGCCATTGAGGAAGCCATCGAAGGCGACCTGATGGACGAGGACTACGACGACGTGGCCGACGCCGTCGTGCTGTGGTTCCGTGACGAGGACGGCGACCTGACCGATGTACTCGTCGATGCCACCACGTACATCGAAGAGGGCGGCGCCATCCTGCTGCTCACGCCGAAGACCGGCCGTACGGGGTACGTGGAGCCGAGTGACATCTCGGAGGCCGCGACGACTGCCGGTCTGACGGCGTCGAAGAGCGTCAGCGTCGGCAAGGACTGGAGCGGCTCGCGTCTGGCGACGCCGAAGGCCGCGAAGTCCGGCAAGAAGTAGACCGCCTCGTCCTGAGGACGTCGGACGGGCCGGGAGCACCCGGCCCGTCCGAAAGTCCGCGCTGAACCCGCGGTGATCGCTGCGTAGGGTGGTTCCGAGCGTTTGCACGCTCTCACCCGATCAGCCCACCGAAGGGATGCAGGACGATGGCGATCCAGGTCGGCGACAAGGCGCCCGACTTCGAGCTCAAGGACAACCACGGCCGCTCCGTGAAGCTCTCCGACTTCCGCGGCGAGAAGAACGTGGTGGTGCTCTTCTACCCCTTCGCCTTCACCGGCGTGTGCACCGGCGAGCTGTGCGAGCTGCGCGACAACCTGCCGCAGTTCTCGGACCGCGACACCCAGCTGCTCGCCGTCTCCAACGACTCCATCCACACCCTGCGCGTCTTCGCCGAGCAGGAGGGCCTGGAGTACCCGCTGCTCAGCGACTTCTGGCCGCACGGCAACGTCTCGCGTGCCTACGGCGTCTTCGACGAGGACAAGGGCTGCGCCGTCCGCGGCACCTTCATCATCGACAAGGAGGGCGTCGTGCGGTGGACCGTGATCAACGGCCTGCCGGACGCGCGCGACCTGAACGAGTACGTGAAGGCGCTCGACACCCTGTGATCCGGCCTCGGGGCCGACACCTGTGAGTCATCGGGTCCAGGGTCTGCGGGGGCGGGAACCCGTCACTAGGATCGGCACGTTGATCCCATATCCGAGCACGACGGGGCTCCCCGCCCCTGGACATCACATGGAGGACTCGTGGGAGTCAGCCTCAGCAAGGGCGGCAACGTATCGCTGACGAAGGAGGCCCCGGGCCTGACCGCCGTCATCGTCGGTCTGGGGTGGGACGTGCGCACCACGACCGGCACCGACTTCGACCTCGATGCCAGCGCGCTGCTGCTGAACACTTCCGGCAAGGTCGCGAGCGACCAGCACTTCGTCTTCTTCAACAACCTCAAGAGCCCCGACGGCTCCGTGGAGCACACCGGTGACAACCTCACCGGTGAGGGCGAGGGCGACGACGAACAGATCAAGGTCAACCTGGCCGGCGTCCCGGCCGACGTCGACAAGATCGTCTTCCCGGTTTCGATCTACGACGCCGAGAACCGCCAGCAGTCCTTCGGGCAGGTCCGCAACGCGTTCATCCGCGTCGTCAACCAGGCGGGCGGGCAGGAGATCGCCCGCTACGACCTCAGCGAGGACGCCTCGACGGAGACCGCCATGGTCTTCGGCGAGCTGTACCGGCACGGCCCGGAGTGGAAGTTCCGCGCCATCGGCCAGGGGTACGCCTCCGGTCTGCGCGGCATCGCCCAGGACTTCGGCGTCAACGTCTGATCCCAGCAGGGTTCCGACACCCCTACCGTCCGGCGCCGCACCGTTTACGGTCGGCGCCGGACGCGCAGGACAACCAAAGAAGCACCACAAGGGGAGGACCAGCATCATGGGCGTCACGCTCGCCAAGGGGGGAAACGTCTCCCTCTCCAAAGCCGCACCGAACCTCACCAACGTCATGATCGGGCTCGGCTGGGACGCGCGCTCCACCACCGGCGCCCCCTTCGACCTGGACGCCAGCGCCCTGCTGTGCGGCGCCGGGAACCGGGTGCTGGGCGACGAGTGGTTCGTGTTCTACAACCAGCTCACGAGCCCCGACGGCTCGGTCGAGCACACCGGCGACAACCTCACCGGTGAGGGCGAGGGCGACGACGAATCGATCCTGGTGAACCTGGCCAAGGTTCCGCTCCAGTGCGAGAAGGTCATCTTCCCCGTCTCGATCCACCTGGCCGACGAGCGCGGCCAGACCTTCGGACAGGTCTCCAACGCCTTCATCCGCGTGGTCAACCAGGCCGACGGCCAGGAGTTGGCCCGCTACGACCTCAGCGAGGACGCCTCCACCGAGACCGCCATGATTTTCGGCGAGCTCTACCGCTACCAGGGCGAATGGAAGTTCCGTGCGGTGGGCCAGGGGTACGCGTCCGGTCTGCGCGGCATCGCTCTAGACTTCGGAGTCAACGTTTCGTAAAGCTGAGTACGGCTCGGGGGAGACCCGTACCAACACGATGGGGTAGCCAGTGCTTCTGAAAACCTTCGGCTGGTCGTTCGCGGTTACCGCGATCGGTCTGGTCGCTGCGGTCTTCTACGGGGGGTGGGAGGCCTTCGGCATCGTGGCGATCCTCTCCGTCCTGGAGATCTCGCTCTCGTTCGACAACGCGGTGGTCAACGCCGGAATCCTGAAGAAGATGAACGCCTTCTGGCAGAAGATCTTCCTCACGGTCGGCGTCCTCATCGCGGTCTTCGGCATGCGGCTGGTCTTCCCCGTCGTCATCGTCGCGATCAGCGCCAAGATGGGCCCGATCGAGGCCGTCGACCTCGCTCTCAACAACAAGGACCGCTACCAGGAGCTGGTCACGGACGCCCACCCGGCGATCGCGGCCTTCGGTGGCATGTTCCTGCTGATGATCTTCCTCGACTTCATCTTCGAGGACCGGGACATCCAGTGGCTGCGCTGGATCGAGCGGCCCCTGGCCAAGCTCGGCAAGGTCGACATGCTGTCGGTCTGCATCTCCCTGATCGTCCTGCTCATCACCTCCTTCACCTTCGCCACCAGCGCCCACCAGCACGGCGGCGCCCACGTCGACAAGGCGCAGACGGTCCTGATCGCCGGCATCGCCGGCCTGATCACGTACATGATCGTCGGCGGTCTCTCCGGCTACTTCGAGGACAAGCTGGAGGAAGAGGAGGAGCGCGAGCACGAGGAGGAGGAAGAGGCCGCCCGCACCGGGAAGAAACGTTCTCCGGTGGTCCTGGCCGGCCAGGCCGCGTTCTTCATGTTCCTCTACCTCGAGGTCCTGGACGCCTCCTTCTCCTTCGACGGTGTGATCGGCGCCTTCGCCATCACCAACGACATCGTCCTGATGGCGCTGGGCCTCGGCATCGGCGCGATGTACGTCCGTTCGCTGACGGTCTACCTGGTCCGCCAGGGCACCCTCGACGACTACGTCTACCTGGAGCACGGCGCCCACTACGCGATCGGCGCCCTGGCCGTGATCCTCATGGTCACCGTCCAGTACGAGATCAACGAGGTCGTCACCGGTCTCGTCGGCGTCGTCCTGATCGCCTGGTCCTTCTGGTCCTCCGTCCGCCGCAACCGCGCGCTGGCGGCCGCGGAGGGGGAAGCGGGCTCGGACGAGAAGGCCGAGATCCCGTCCGGGGTCTGACGTCCTGAGGCCCCTGAGCGCGCCCCTTACGGGCAAGATCAGGGACGTGACGGGGTGTGGCATCCCGTCCGGTGAGGAACGCTCTGTTCGGGGCGGCCGACGTGGTCGGCCGCCCCGACGGCGTTCGGGACGAGTACGTGGGGGCGGGAATGGGGTTCTTCGACGGGCTGCGGGGCAGCCGGGCCGAGTTCGACTCGGGCAGCGCGGCGAGCAACGCGATCGAGCTGACCCGGCGGCACCACCAGGTGTCGCTCACCAAGCAGGACGCGGCCACCGGGCATCTGCGCGTCAACCTGACCTGGCGGATGCGGACCACCGACTTCGACAGCAACCAGCGCACCAGCCTCTTCCGGCACCCCTTCAAGGCGCTCAAGCCGCCGGAGGTGCTCGGGCACGGGCAGAGCATGGTCAACGTCGACCTCGACCTGGGCTGTCTGTACGAGCTGGCCGACGGCACCAAGGGGGTCGTCCAGCCGCTCGGCGGCTACCTCGGCGATGTCAACGCACCGCCGTACATCAAGCTCAGCGGGGACGACCGGTTCGGGTCGGCGTCCGGCGAGACGATGTACATCAACCTGGACCACCGGGACGCGATCAAGAGGCTGCTGGTCTTCGTGTACATCTACGACCAGACGCCGGCCTTCGACCGTACGCACGCGATCGTGACTCTTTACCCGAGCAATGGGCCTCGTATCGAGATAGGCCTGGACGAGCGGCATCCTCAGGCTCGGTCATGTGCGGTAGTGATGATCGAGAACGTGAAGGGGGAGCTGGTCGTCCGGCGCGAGGTGAAGTTCGTGTACGGGTTCCAGGGGGAGCTGGACCGGTTGTACGGGTGGGGGCTCACCTGGGGGCGGGGATACAAGTCCAAGGTGGAGAAGTAGTCGCCTACTGGGCTCGCCCGACCCCTAGCGCCCGATGAATTGTGGCCCTTGAGGGGGCAGCTGGAAGTTCGGGTCCGGGGCTGTCGGGGCCGGCTGGGGCTGGGGATAGCCGTAAGCGGGCTGGCTCGTCGGCTGCGGGTAGCCGTAGGCCGGCTGCTGCGCCGACGTGGGCTGCGGGTAGCCGTATGCCGACTGGGGCGGGACCGTCGTCGGCTGCTCGGGGGGCAGGGGCTGGGACGTGGTTTCGGGCAGGGGCAGGGGCTGGTGCGCCTCCTCCTCCGGCTCCGACTCGTCCACCGAGATGCCGAAGTCCGTGGCGAGGCCCTTCAGGCCGTTCGAGTAGCCCTCACCCAGCGCGCGGAACTTCCAGCCCTCCCCGCGCCGGTACAGCTCGCCGCAGATCATGGCGGTCTCCGCGCCCGTCTCCGGCTTGATCTCGAAGTGGGCCAGCGGCTCGCCGTCGACGACGGCGGCGTCGTACAGCAGGATGCACAGGGCCGGGACGCGGTCGAAGGTCTCGCCGTCCGCGGAGGCGACCAGCAGGATGCGGCCGACGCCGGGCTCGACCGCCGAGAGATCTGACTGGATGGTGTCGGTCAGGCCCTCGGTGATCCGCTTCTTGCCCAGCCGCCAGACCTTGCCCGAGGGGTGCCGGGGCTGGTTGTAGAAGACGAAGTCCTCGTCGGAGCGCACCCGGCCGTCGGTGCCCAGCAGCAGCGCCGAGGCGTCCACGTCAGGGACCCCCTGTCCGGGGGTCCAGCGCAGCACGGCGCGCACCGTGGTGGCTTCGAGCGGGACGTTGGACCCCTTCAGCATCGCGTGCGTCATGCGGTCATCCTGCCTTCTTGGTCCTGGCCACGACAATGCGGGGGGTGTCGGCACCGATACGGGTGAGTTACCGGAAATTCATGCCCGAGGGGAACCTTCGACATGGATCCCTACGTACTATTACCGGCCACCCTTTACCCAATCCACAAGCTCGGCTTGCGCGCACTGAGGAGCCATATGCGTCATTTCGGGCACGTCGCCCCTGAGGTGCGGCAGCGCCTCTTCCACCAGGAGCCGTGCGAGTTCACCGCCGACTCCCCGGCCCGGCTGCTCTCCGCGGCCCTCGGTGCCACGCTCTACAGCCCGGCAACCCGGCCGCGGCTCGCCGACGACATCGTCAAGCAGGCCGGCAGCGGCGTGGTCTCGATGGTGCTGTGCCTGGAGGACTCGATCGACGACGCGGACGTCGTGGCCGGCGAGGAGAACCTCGTCCGGCAGTTCGCCGACCTCGACTCCCGCGCGGGAGTGGAACCGCCCCTGCTCTTCATCCGGGTGCGCGCCCCCGAGCAGATCCCCGACCTCGTGCGACGCCTCGGAGCCGCCGCGCGGCTGCTGTCCGGGTTCGTCGTGCCGAAGTTCACCGAGGAGCGCGGCCTCCCGTTCCTGGAGGCCCTCACCGCCGCCGAGGCCGAGAGCGGGCGCCGGCTGTTCGCCATGCCCGTCCTGGAGTCGCCCGAGCTGCTGTACCGCGAGTCCCGGGTCGACACCCTGGAGGGCATCGCCCGCGCGGTCGACAAGTTCCGCGACCGGGTGCTGGCCCTGCGCCTCGGCGTCACCGACTTCTGCTCCTCCTACGGCCTGCGCCGGGCCCCCGACATGACCGCCTACGACGTCCAGGTCGTCGCCTCCGTGATCGCCGACGTGGTCAACATGCTCGGCCGGGCGGACGGCACCGGCTTCACCGTGACCGGTCCGGTCTGGGAGTACTTCCGGGTCCCCGAGCGCATGTTCAAGCCGCAGCTGCGGCAGAGCCCGTTCCTGGAGGTCCAGGCCGTCGAACTGCGCGAGAAGCTCATCGAGCACGCGATGGACGGCCTGCTGCGCGAGATCTCCCTCGACCAGGCCAACGGCCTGCTCGGCAAGACCTGCATCCACCCCTCCCACGTGCTGCCCGTGCACGCGCTGTCCGTGGTCAGTCACGAGGAGTTCAGTGACGCCCAGGACATTCTGCGGCCGGAACGCGGCGGTGGGGGTGTACTCCGGTCGGCCTACACGAACAAGATGAATGAAGTGAAGCCGCACCGCGCCTGGGCCGAGCGGACCCTGCTCCGCGCCGAGGCCTTCGGCGTCGCACGCGAGGACGTCGGCTTCGTGGAGCTGCTCGCCGCCGGCATACCCGGCTGACCCTCATCAACCCAAGGAACGCATGAAGAACGCAGTGAACGACGGGGTCTGGTCCGGCACCTGGGTCGCCGAGCGGCTCGGCGTCGGACTAGAGGGCGACGACGGGCTCCAGGCCCTGCTCGGGCTGGCGCTGCGCCGCAACCCCAAGCGGGCCCACCTGCTGGTCTCCCACGTGCTCGGCAAGCACGTGCCGCAGTCGCCGTCCGTGGTCTACGGCCACGGATTCCGCCTCGGCCGCCGGGTCCGCGAGCTGCTCGGCGAGACGGAGGCCGCCTCGGCGGTCGTCCTCGGCTACGCGGAGACCGCCACCGGCCTCGGCCACTCGGTCGCCGACGGCCTGGGCCTCGCCCCGTACCTGCACTCCACGCGCCGCCCGGTGGCCGGGGTCGCCCGGGCGGGCGGCTTCGAGGAGTCCCACTCCCACGCCACCTCCCACCTGCTGCTCCCCGAGGACGCGGTGCTCCTGGCCGGAGATGGGCCGCTGGTGCTGGTCGACGACGAGTTCTCCACGGGTAACACGGTGCTCAACACCATCCGTGACCTGCATGAACGTTATCCGCGGCGGCGGTATGTGGTGGTGGCTCTGGTCGATATGCGTTCTGCTGAGGACTCCGCCCGCCTGGAGCGGTTCGCCATGGAGATCGGCGCCCGGGTGGACCTCGTCGCGGCCGCGACCGGGACCGTACGGCTGCCGGAGGGCGTGCTGGAGAAGGGGCAGCAGCTGGTCGCCCGGCACGAGCCCGTTCAGGAGGCACCGGAGCCGTCGTACGGCCGGATCACCCGCGTCGACCTCCACTGGCCCCCCAGCCTCCCCGACGGCGGTCGGCACGGGTTCACCCCCGCCCATCGCGCCCGGCTGGAGGCCGCGCTGCCCGCCATGGCCGCGCGTCTCGCCGAGGCGCTGCCCGCCGACGCCCGGCGGGTACTCGTGCTCGGCTTCGAGGAGCTGATGTACGCCCCGCTGCGGATCGCCCGCGAGCTGGAGCAGGTGATCCCCGCCGAGGTGCGCTTCTCCACCACCACCCGCTCGCCCGTCCTCGCGGTCGACGACCCCGGCTACGCGATACGCACCCGCCTGGTCTTCCCCGCCCACGACGACCCGGCCGACGGCCCCGGCGACCGGTACGCCTACAACGTCGCAGGTGCCGGCTTCGACGCCGTCGTCGCCGTGGTCGACTCGGTCGCCGACACCCCCGCACTGCACGCCCCCGACGGTCTGCCGGCCCGCCTCGCCGCCCACACCCCGCACGTCCTGCTCGCGGTCGTCCCCTCGTACGTCCCCGAGCCCCTCTCCTCCCCCGAAAGGCCGGACATGCTGCCCGAGCCCCTCCGCGGCCCCGCCTTCTCCTCGTACGCCCCCGAAGAGGTCGGCTGGCTGCTGCAGGACCTCTCGGACGTGACCCTGGAGGCGCCGACCGAGGAGCGCGAGGAGGCCATCCAGAGCGGCGGCGCCCACTACGCCGAGTCGCTGCCGGTCGAGTACCAGCCCAGCGAGCAGTACCAGGAGCTGTTCCACAGCGCCCTGGACGCCTCCGCCGCCCGGATCGCCCAGGCCGTCGGTGTCGTGACGGAGACCGTCATCGCCGAGCGGTCGCCCCGCCCGGTGCTGGTCTCCCTGGCCCGCGCCGGCACCCCGGTCGGCGTGCTCATGCGCCGCTGGGCCCAATTCCGGCACGGCCTCGAACTCCCGCACTACGCCGTCTCGATCGTCCGCGGCCGCGGCATCGACGCCAACGCCCTGCGCTGGCTGGCCGCCCACCACGACCCCCGGGACGTCGTCTTCGTCGACGGCTGGACCGGCAAGGGCGCCATCACCCGCGAACTCGCCCAGGCCATCGAGGAGTTCGAGGACAAGGAGGGCATCACCGGCTTCGACCCGGAGATCGCCGTACTCGCCGACCCGGGCTCGTGCGTACGCACCTACGGCACCCGCGAGGACTTCCTCATCCCGTCCGCCTGCCTCAACTCGACCGTGTCCGGGCTGATATCCCGTACGGTCCTGCGCGCGGACCTGGTCGGCCCGAACGACTTCCACGGCGCGAAGTTCTACCGCGAACTCGCCGGCGCCGACGTCTCCGTGGCCTTCCTCGACGCGGTCTCCGCCTGCTTCCCCGAGGTCGCCGACACCGTCGACGCGGCGGCCAAGGAGCTGATGGCCGAGGACCGCACCCCGACCTGGGAGGGCTGGCAGGCCGTCGAGCGGATCAGCGAGGAGTACGGCATCCACGACGTCAACCTGGTCAAGCCCGGCGTCGGCGAGACCACCCGGGTGCTGCTGCGCCGGGTGCCATGGAAGATCCTGGCCAAGGCCGGCGCGGGCGCCGACCTCGACCATGTGCGACTGCTGGCGGAGCAGAGAGGGGTTCCGGTGGAGGAGGTCGGCGAGTTGCCGTACACCTGCGTGGGGCTGATCCACCCCAAGTACACCCGGGGCGCCACGGGCGCCGACGGCAAGGCGGTGAACGTCTGATGCCGGTGCTGGTGGCGAGCGACCTCGACCGCACGCTGATCTACTCCTCGGCGGCCCTCGCGCTGACCATGCCGGACGCGCGGGCGCCCCGGCTGCTGTGCGTCGAGGTCCACGAGAGCAGGCCGCTGTCCTACATGACCGAGACGGCCGCCCAGCTGCTGACCGACCTCGGCGACACGGCCGTCTTCGTGCCGACCACGACCCGCACCCGCAAGCAGTACCAGCGCATCAACCTGCCCGGCCCGCAGCCGGCCTACGCGATCTGCGCCAACGGAGGGCATCTGCTGGTCGACGGCGTCACGGACCAGGACTGGCACGCACAGGTGCTGGCCAGGCTCGCCGAGGAGTGCGCGCCGCTGGAGGAGATCCGGGAGCACCTGATGACCTCCGCCGACCCCCTCTGGGTGCGCAAGCACCGGGTGGCCGAGGACCTGTTCGCCTATCTCGTCGTGGAACGCGAGCTGCTGCCCGAGGAGTGGGTGAAGGAGCTGGCGGCCTGGGCGGAGAACCGGGGCTGGACGGTCTCGCTCCAAGGCCGCAAGATCTACGCCGTCCCCAAGCCGCTCACCAAGAGCGCGGCCGTACGCGAGGTCGCCCGGCGCACCGGCGCCCATCTCACCCTGGCCGCCGGGGACTCCCTGCTCGACGCCGACCTGCTGCTGGCCGCCGACCGCGGCTGGCGCCCGGGCCACGGCGAACTGGCCGACAGTGGCTGGAGCGCACCGGAGATCAGCGCGCTCCCCGAGCGTGGCGTGCTGGCCGGGGAGCGGATCGTACGCGAGTTCCTGCGGGCCTCCCGCCCGAGGGCCTGACCCGCACGGTCGGCGTCAGCCGCAGCAGCCTCCGCCGCAGCAGCCGCCCCCGCCCGCCCGGGGCGCCGGGGCCGGCGCGGCGGAGGTGCCGCCCACGGCCACCGTCGACAGCAGCTTGACGGTGTCGTCGTGGCCCGCGGGGCAGGCGGCAGGCGCGCTGGACTCCGCCATCGGACGGCTCAGTTCGAAGGTGTCACCGCAGGTACGGCAGCGGTACTCATAGCGAGGCATGCGCACAGGTTAACCGGAGTGGCGCTTGTCACAGCACTTCAAAGTTTTATGAGTGTTCGCTTGTGCCCGAAACTGGTGCGGAGATTTTGAAAAGATCGCTGATAACTTAGCTTAGCCGCGAGGAGCCGTAAGACCGGGGGAAAAGGGGGGTTCACCGCGCCGCGACGACGACCATCGCGGCGGTGTCCACCTTTGCTGAGTCTGAACCGCGCGCGCAAGGACCAGTGCGAGGGGAGACGCAGCCTTGGCCAAGTCATGGCAGCGGCCAGAGGGCGACGGGGACGACAAGAGTGCCCGGCCCGAGGAGCGGCAGCCGCAGGAGTCGGACGCCACGCTGCATCTGAAGGTCGACGCCCTCCGCGCGGATGTCACCATGCAGCTGCGTGTGCCCCCGCCGCCCGAGCCTCCCGCCTCCGGCGGTGGCCGCGCACAGCGCCGGCGCAGCTCCCGCCTCCCGGCGCGCGCCCGCCTCACCGTCGCCGCCACGTCCGCCCTCGCCCGGCTGCGTGCCGTCGCGGGCCCCCGGCTCGCGCCGCTCGCCCCGTACGCCCGCCGCCTCAGACCGCTGTACCCGCGCCCCGGCCGAATAGGCTGGCGCCGCTGGATACCCTCCTGGCGCCAGTGGCTCGGCGCCGTGCTGTCCGGCTTCACCGTGATCAGCCTGTCCCTGTTCATCGCCTACGAGATGACGGACATACCGAAGAACCTCAACACCTTCGCCACCCAGCAGGACAACGTCTACTTCTGGTCCGACGGGACGCCGATGACCCGCACCGGCTGGGTGCGGCGCCAGAACATGCCGCTCAAGGACATACCCGAGCAGGTCCGCTGGGCGGTGCTCGCCGCGGAGAACGCGAGTTTCTACTCGGATCCCGGTATTTCCGTCAAAGGCATCACCCGCGCCGTGTGGCGCACCGTCGGACAGGGGGACACCGAGGGTGGTTCCACCATCACCCAGCAGTACGTCAAGAACGTCTACCTGAATCAGAACCAGACCTTCAGCCGCAAGTTCACCGAGGCGATGATCTCCCTCAAGCTCGACAACAAGATGAGCAAGGACCAGATCCTGGAGGGCTACCTCAACACCAGCTGGTTCGGCCGCGGCACCTACGGCATCCAGCGCGCTTCCCAGGCCTACTACGGCAAGGACGTCAGCAAGCTCAACGCCAGCGAGGCGGCGGTGCTCGCCTCCATGCTGAAGGGCGCCGCGCTCTACGACCCCACCCTCAGCGAGGCCAACCACAAGCGGGCCGTGGAGCGCTGGTCCTGGATCCTGGACCGGATGGTCGACATCGGCAAGCTGTCGCCGGCCCAGCGGGCCAAGTACCGGACGTTCCCCGAGCCGCTCAAGTCGGGCGCGGTCTTCGACACCGGCAAGCAGAGCGACTACCTGGTGGAGCTGGCCCAGCAGTACGCCAAGAAGGCCGCCCACATCTCCGACCGGGACTTCGACCTCGGCGGCTACCAGATCTACACGACCTTCGACCGCAAGCGGGAGAACGCGCTGACCGACGCCGTCGCCAAGGCCCGCGAGCAGGGGAAGAAGGACCACCCCCTGCAGGCGAAGGCCGCCCACTACGGCGCCGCCTCGGTCGCCGCCGACGGCCGGATCCTCGCCGTCTACGGCGGTCCCGACCACCGCAAGCAGGGCTACAACGAGTCCAACGCGACCACCGTCAAGGCCGGCTCGGCGTTCCTGCCCTTCGTCTACGCCGCCGGTCTGGAGCACGGGGTCCACAAGACCCGCGGCGGACCCGCGACGCCCGTCACACCCGAGACCGTCTACGACGGCGACGACGGCGTCCCCGTCACCACGCCCGAGGGCCCCTACTGGGACCGCAGCGGCAAGAAGGTCGCCGCCCACAACGACGGCGAGACGTCCTACGGGCAGATCACCCTGGACAAGGCCCTCGCTCAGTCGGTGAACACGCCCTTCATGCAGCTCGGCATGGACACGGGCCTGGACAAGGTGAGCGAGACCGCCGTGGCGGCGGGCCTGCTCTCCTCCAGCATGGGTCCGCAGGTGCCCGCCCTGTCGATGGGCAACTCCACACCCAGCGCGATCCGGATGGCGAGCGGATACGCCACCTTCGCCGCCTCCGGCACGCACACCGAGCCGTACTCGGTGCGCCGCATCACCCGCAACGGCACCCAGGTGCCCCTGGCCACCCCACGCCCCGGGCGGGCGGTGGGCGCGGACGTCGCCGAGAAGGTCGAGCGCGCGCTGACGGAGTCCTACCGCCGCGCCCACCCGACCAGCACGGCCCAGGTGTCGGGCAAGGCCGGCACCACCGACGACGACAGCGCCGCCTGGTACGTCGGCACCTCCGCGTCCGTGTCCACCTCCGTCGTCGTCTACCGCATCGACCTGACCAAGTCCCTGGAACCCCTGTCGCTCGACGGGTTCGCCGGAACCACCAGAGACGACGTCGACGTCCCGTACGGCATCTGGGCGCACGCCACGGGCCTCGGCTGACCCCCGAGGCTCCGCGCCGACCTCCCTCCCCTCGCACCAGAATGAGCCGCCGCATGAACAAGAAGCCGCAGACCGGCCGTCGCCGCCGGGCCAAAGCCCGCCCCCGTCCCACGGGCGTCGGGATGCGGACCCTGGCCGCCCTCCTCGCCGTCGCGTCGGCGACCGCGGGCTACCTGGTGCTCAGCCACCGGGACAACACCGCGCCCGCCGCCTCCAGCAAGGACACCTCCAAAAACGCCGCGCCGAAGCCCGGCAAGACGCCCGCGTGGGACGGCAGGACGAAGATCCTCGGCGACGGCTCCACCTCCTACACCGGCCCGCAGAAAGGGCAGTTGGTACCCAAGCCGCTCAAGCCCGGTGAGAAGCCGCCCCAGTTCGTCGTCTTCTCCTGGGACGGCGCTCTGGAGGGCAGCGACCACCTCTTCTCGCACTACCGGGAGCTGGCCGAGGAGTACGACGCCCACATGACCTTCTTCCTGACGGGCATCTACCTGCTGCCCAAGGACAAGAAGACCCTCTACCACGGCCCGCAGCACGACCCGGGCGACGCCGCGATCGACTACGCGACCGACGACCACATACGCACCACCCTGGAGCAGCTCCGCGAGGCCTACGACCAGGGCAACGAGATCGGCACCCACTTCAACGGGCACTTCTGCGAGAAGAAGGGCGGCGGCGACTGGAGCGTCGAGGAGTGGAAGAGCGAGATCGACCAGTTCTACGACATCGTGGAGCACTGGAAGACCAACACCGGCTTCAAGGACATCGCGCCGCTGCCCTTCGACTTCAAGAAGGAGGTCGCCGGCGGCCGCGCGCCCTGCCTGGAGGGCCAGAAGAACCTGCTGAAGGCCATCAAGGCCTACGGCTACGGCTGGCGCTACGACGCCAGTTCCACCGGTGACTTCCAGATATGGCCCGCCAAGAAGAACGGCGTCTGGAACTTCCCGCTCCAGCTGCTCCCCTACGAGGGCGGTGACTACCAGGGCCTGTCGATGGACTTCAACTTCCTCGCCAACCAGTCCGACGGCCAGACCGACGGCAACCCCGCCGACTACCCGCAGTGGGAGAAGGAGACCGTCGACACCTACATGGCCGGCTTCAACCGCGTGTACTACGGCAGCCGGGCACCGCTGTTCATCGGCAACCACTTCGAGGCCTGGAACGGCGGCATCTACATGAAGGCCATCGACCAGGTCGTCAAGAACGTGTGCACGAAGAAGGGCGTCAAGTGCGTGTCCTTCAAGGAACTGTCCGACTGGCTCGACGTGCAGAAGCCGGCGACCCTGCAGCAGCTGCGCGCCCTTGACCCTGCGCAGTCGCCCCGTGACTGGTCCACAGTGGTCAAGTGACGTTCGTGCGCCGCAAGTTCCACTTGTGCAACCCCCTTCACAACTGGCGCACATGTCATGCGAAGATGCCCTCGCCCGGTCGGTGTGCCGGTGTAGAGGGGAACATCATTGAAATCAAGAAAACTGAGCCGTAAGGGGCGTCGCGCCGGCATAGTCTCGGTGGCGGCCGCCTCGGTCGTCGCCGGTGTGGCCCTGGTGCCCAACTGGAGCGCGGGTGCGGCGGTCGTGGACGACCCGACGGTGGACGCCGCGACCAAGGCGACCTTCCAGAAGCTGGCCGACGCCGTCTTCACGGACCGCACGGACGCCCTGGTGGACCGGAGTGACCAGCACCGGTCCAAGCCACTGGCCTCCACCTTCTCCGGAGACGTCAAGCTGTCCTCCGGGCAGTCGCGCCAGGAGAACTCCGCGCTGACCGAACTGCGCGGCCGCCAGTCCCGCCTCGCGAAGCTGGGCGAGAAGTACAGCAAGGCCAGCACCCGCGTCACGCTGGACGCGACGCGCGTGACCGGTCGTACGGCCAAGGCCGACGTCACCGAGACCACGGCGCTGACCTACGCGAAGGTCAAGGGCACCGAGCCGAAGACCACCGGCTTCCAGGCCCACCACGAACTGACCTTCAAGGCCGACGAGCACGGCAACTGGCAGCTGACCGGTGTCCGTGACACGGACGGCGGCTACCTCGCGGTGAACCAGGTCGCGAAGCCGTCCTCCGTGAAGGCCAGCCCGGCCGACGACGGCCCGCCCGAGGCGCCCCGTGCGGCCACCTCGTGGCCCGCGCCGGCCAACCGGAAGAACGTCACCACCGGCGCCTACGACTACAAGGCGATGGTGGCGTACGCGACCAAGTACTGGAACAACTACAACCCGGACTACCCGGACTACAACGGGCAGGGCGCGGGCGGCGACTGCACCAACTTCGTCAGCCAGTCCCTGAAGGCGGGCGGCTGGAAGCACGTGCCCGGCTACACGAACGACTTCCACAAGTGGTTCGGCAACGCGGACATCCAGTCGGACTCGTTCGTCGGCGTCAACGAGTTCTCCTGGTTCGCCCTGTCCTCCAAGCGCGTCACCAGCCTGGCCAACGTGTACCAGCTGGACATCGGTGACGTGCTGCAGATGGACTTCAACCGGGACGGGTCCAAGGACCACTCCATGATCGTCACGTACCGCAGCCCGTACGGCGTGCCGTACGTGACGTACCACTCCAACAACACCTACAACCGGTCGGTGGCGAGCCTCGTCGCGTCGTACCCCAGCGCGGCTTTCTACGCCTACCGCACCTGATCCCCGGTGGCATCGGCCCGTTGCTCCGCGTCGGGGTGGCGGGCCCGCCAGTACGGGTTGTCGTGCGGCAGGGTCGAGCCGACTCTGCCGTACATCCCGAACACCATGAGCAGTACGCCGACCACGAAGCTGAACAGCACGTTCTGGATCCTGAAGGCCAGGAAGTTGTAGTCGCCGTCGAGCAGGGACAGGTTCAGGAAGCCGCTCAGGATGAACAGGATGCCCAGCGTCATGTTCAGCGTCGACGCGAAGTTCCCGCCGATCACCATCCCGACGCAGAGCAGCAGCCCGACACAGACGGACAGGACGCTGAGCGTGCCGTTGGTGTTCAGGCCCATGGCGGTGTTCCCGCCGGTGTCGAAGAAGCCGATGTTGTCGGTGAGGCCGAGAATGCCGAAGGCGAGCAGGAACAGGCCCATCAGGCCCGCGCCGATCCGGTAGACCGTGTTCAGGCGGTGATCGACGGGGAGATGGTCGTCCAACCGGGTCCGGTGACGCTCTGCCCTGTGCGTGGTGTGTGAGGCCATCTTCGCCTCCTTGTGCGTGCTGGCGGCGGCCCTACGTACCTTCCCCCCAATATCCGCCCGGTGCGGCCCGGCGGCAACGGCTCAGTGCCCGGGGCTCCCGCGCTCCTCCCGGATCTGCGCCACCACGCGGGCCGTGCTCTGCCGCACGGCGTCCGTCTCGGTCAGGAAGTGCCAGTAGTCGGGGTGCCGGCCCTCCAGCGTGCCGATCGCCCGTTCTAGCCGCGCCACCGCGTCGTCCAGCGGCCGCGCGTGCCGCGGATCCGGGGTCGTACGGCCGGTCATGGCCAGCCGCTGGGCGTCCCGGATCGCGAACCGGGTCCGCTGGATCTCCTGCTCCGGGTCCTTCTGCACGGCGTTCAGCCGGATCAGCCGGTCACCGGCGGCCGACACGGCCTCGTCCGTGGTGTTCAGCAGCGCCCGTACCGTCGACAGCAGCGAGGTGGCGTCCGGCCAGCGCTGGGCGTCCCGGGCGGCCTGGGCCTCGCGCAGCTTCAGCTCGGCCTGGTGCACGTTCTCCACGGCCTGCGTGGGCACCTGCTGCAGGTCCTGCCAGCACGCGGCAGCGAACCGCCGCCGCAGCTCGCTCAGCACCGGGTCCACCTGGCCCGCCCGGGTGGTCAGCGCCTGGGCCCGGGTGCGCAGGCTCACCAGCCGGTGGTCGATCTCGGCCGCCTTCTCCGGCAGCCGCTCCGCCTCGGCCCGGATCGCCGCGGCCTCCCGCTGCATCCGCTCGGCCCGCTCCAGCGTCGGCGCCACCCCGTGCCGGCCGGCTCCCTGGTTCAGCTTGGTCAGCTCGGGCGAGAGCACGGCGAGCCGCACGGCGAGGTCGTCGGCCCTCAGGCCCTTCTCCCGTACGGCGTCCAGCGCGTTGCTCGCGCCCAGCAGCGCCTGCCGGGCCCGCTCCACGGCCGGGGCGAGTCGGGCCAGCTGGGTCTCGGCCTTGCCGAGCAGCGACCCGAGCGAGCTGCCGAAGCGGTCCAGCTCCTGCTTGACCCGGACCAGTTCGTCCCTGGCCGCGGTCAGCTCGCCGCGCGCCCGGGCGGCCGTCGCGGCCTCCAGGTCGTCCCGGTCCAGGTCATGGGCGTCCACGGCCTGGATGTAGCGCTGGCTGACCTCGTCGATCCGGCTGCCCAGCGCCGCGAAGTCGGCCACCGCGCGCCGGGCGGCGGGGGAGTCGTCGACGGCCGAGATGGTCTCGATGGAGATCCGCAGGTCCCGCTGGGCCGTGTCCAGCTCGTAGAACGCGGCCGCGGCGGCGTCCTTCGCGGCCTGCGCCTCGGCCCGCTGGCTCTCCGCGCGACCGCCGAACCAGCGCCGGGTACCGCCGCCGGCGAACGCGGCGGGCAGCGCGAGCGCGGCGAGCACCGGCAGGCTCATCAGGGTGAGGGTGTCGCGCAGAGCCGAGAGGGCGCCCGAAGGAGGGTACGACCTCGTCGCCGGCGTGCCCGGTGTCGCCGTCACATCCCTCTCCCGTGCTGTTGTTCGCCCTGGGTGGTGTCATTCTCCCACCCGTTCAGGACGAACACACGGGCCGGTCAGTTCGCCGTGTGCACCGTCACTTTTCCGTCCGGCCGGGAGCTGCCCGCGCCCCGGACGGGGTTTGCGGCACCGCCCCCCTGGCCATGTAGGCTGTCGACCTGTCCCGGGTGCGTAGCTCAGGGGTAGAGCGCCTGCCTTACAAGCAGGATGTCGGCGGTTCGAAACCGTCCGCGCCCACCAGGAGAAGCGAGAAGCCCCCGACCGGTCCGGTCGGGGGCTTCTCGCGTCACTCCTTGTCCTCGGCCTGTCCTCGGCTCAGTCCTTGTCCTCGGCCGTCTCTTCGTGGGCGTGCTTCAGCTTCGTGCGGGCCTCGACCCGCTCCGCCGCCGTGACCTCGGACCAGAAGCGGTGGCCGCTGACGAACACCGCCAGCTCGTGCTCGCGCCGCCGCAGCTTCTCCACCTCGGCCTGCTCGTCCGCCGTCCAGCCGGGGGAGGCGGGCCGCTCCACCTTCCGCCAGCCGCTGTCGTCGCTGAAGCCGTCCCTCGGCTCGACCGACCAGGGCAGCCGCTTGAGCAGGGCCGACAGCTCGGCCCGGACCTGATGCAGCTCCTCCTGACCGGCGAGGAGGTCACTGGGGAATTCATAGGTCGTAGCCACGCGGCAATGCTACGCCTGTTCGATTTTGGGTGGCGAGTTCGCTTGTGAGGTTCACGCGAACGAGTAGTGCCCGCTCCCCCCGGCTCAGTGGCCGGCGGCGCGCAGTTCCCGCACCAGGCGGGCCGCCACCGGCACCGGTACGCCGTGCCGGTCCGCCGCGCGCAGCAACGCCCCGCCGATGGCGTCGAGTTCGAGCGGGCGGCCCGCCTCGGCGTCGCGCTGCATGGAGGACTTGGCGGCCGGCGGGAAGGCGTCGTACCGGGCCAGGGCCTGGGCTGGGTCCGTGGGGGCGCCGCAGGCCCGGCTGACCGCGGTGGTCTCGGCGACCAGGGCCTCCAGCTCCTCGCGGTGGCGGGTGCGGATCTCGCCGAGGGGGAGGCCGTAGCGGGTGGTGAGCAGGGCGAAGGGCGCCAGGAAGGACATCTTCGACCAGAGGGCCGTCGTCTCATCCCCGAGTACGCGGGTGTTCACGCCCGCGCCGGAGAGGGTGTCGGCCAGGGCTTCGAGGCGGGGGCGGGGGACAGCGTCGCCCGTCAGGTCCATGTCCACGAAGTCGCTGCCGTGCTCGATCAGGCCGGGGGTCAGGCGGGTCGACTCCACTCGGATCACCGCGGGGGCCACGCGGTCGGGCCGGTAGTGGGTGCGCAGGGCCGCGGGGTGTTCGACGCCGTTCAGGAGCGGTACGACGAGGGCGTCGCCGAGGAAGGCGGACGGGACGCGGGTGAGGGCGGCGTCCAGGGTGGTGTGCTTGACGGCGATCACGCAGGCGTCCACCGGCTCGCGCAGTTCGGTGTCCGCCTCCACGGGTGCGGTGAAGTCGCCGAACTGGCGGCTGCGGACCTGGATTCCGGTGCCGCGCAGCGTGTCGGCGGTGGCCTGCCGGGCCAGGCAGATGACGCGGTTGCCGGCGCGGGACAGGAGGGCGGCGAGAAGGCCGCCGGTGCCGCCGGGGCCCAGGATCGCCACGGTGTGCTTCGTCATGAGGATGTTCCTCTCGTCGGTCGGCCCCGGGAATCGGTGGCCGCCTTCGGTGGGATCTTCGCAGGGGCCGCGCCGTGCGTGAGACTGGGGGCATGTGCCGGAGTATCAAGACGCTGCGTCCGCCCGTACTGCCCGGTGAGGCCACCGAGGACGACATCCACGCCGCCGCGCTGCAGTACGTGCGCAAGGTCTCGGGGTTCCGGGCGCCCGCCGCCCACAACCGCGAGGTGTTCGAACAGGCCGTGCAGGCCGTGGCGGAGGCCACGGCGCAGCTGCTGGGCGGCTTGGAGGTGCGCGGGCAGTCCGTGCGCGGCGCGGCGGGGTAGGACCTGCGTGCCGAGGTGGCCGGAGCGGCGGCGGTCGCCGCTCGGGCCGGTCGCGCTGCCCGTGCCATCGCCGGGCGCTTGAGTCTCCCGCGGGGGGAGACCCGAAGGTGGGGTCATGGACGGCGGCACCCTGTACTCGATGTACTCGATCGGTGAGCTGGCCCGGCGTACCGGGCTGACGGTCAAGAGGATCCGGCTCTACTCCGATCGCGGCCTGGTACCGCCGGCCGACCGCACGCCCGCCGGTTACCGCCGCTACGGCCCGGACGCCGTCGCCCGTCTCGCCCACGTGCGGACCCTGCGCGAGCTGGGGCTCGGCCTCGACACGATCCGCCGTGTCCTGGACCGGGACCTCCCGCTCGGTCGGGTCGCCGCGGAGCATGCCGCTGCCCTGGACGCGCAGATCGGCATCCTGCGGCTGCGGCGGGCGGTGCTGGTCGCGGCGGCCGGGCGCGAGGCCACCTTCGAGGAGATGGAACGCATGCACCAGCTCGCCACCCTGTCCGAGGCCGAACGCCGGCGCCTGATCGACGACTTCCTCGGCGCCGTCTTCGGCGGCGCGGCGGATCGTACGGGCCCTGCCGCGGCCGCCCTGCGGTCGTTGACCCCCGAGCTGCCCGACCGGCCCACGGAGGAGCAGGTCACGGCGTGGGTGGAGTTGGCGGAATTGTCCCTGGACCCGGACTTCCGGGCCCGGATGCGGGGGCTGGTCGAGGAGCACACGGGCGAGCGGTCCGACGGCGCCGCCGTGCCGCCCCGGCCGGACGTCGTCGCCGTCACCCGTGATGTCGTGGCGGCGGCCGTGTCCACGGGGGTCGATCCGCGGTCTGAGCAGGCCGAGCCCGTCGCCGCACGCCTCACCGCGGCCTGTGCGACCACCGTCGGTCGGCCCGACGACGCCGAGCTGCGCGCCTGGCTGGTGCGTCACCTGGCCACGGTGAACGATCCCCGCCGGGACCGGTACGGCCGCCTCCTCGCCCTGATCAACGGCTGGCCCGCCCCGGATACGCTGACTCCCGTGATCGAATGGGCAGTTGAGGCGCTGAGTACGGGAGCGGCCCGGTGACAGTGCCGTCGAGCGATCGGGAGGACCGCATGTCCACGGCACGGCTGGAAGTGGCCGCCACCCCCTCGGGCCCCGCTCTCCTGCTGAGGCCGTGGTGCCCGGGAGACGCGGCCGCGCTGGTCGAGGCGTACCGCGACGCCGCCCTGCGCCGTTGGACCAGCGGGGTGGTGGAGGACGAGGCGGGCGCGGCCCGGTGGATCGGGGAGCAGGCGCGCGGGTGGGAGGAGCGGCGCCGGTTCGCCTTCGCCGTCGTGGAGTCCGGTCCCGGGCCCGGGCCCGAGCGGGTGCTGGGGCACGTGGTCCTGAAGTTCGCCGAGGCCCCGGGCGCCTCCGCCGCCGAGGTCGGCTACTGGACGGCGGCCCCCGCGCGCGGCCGGGGAGTGGCGCCGCGCGCCCTGCACGCGCTGACCGACTGGGCCTTCGCGGCCTTCGGCGGCGACGGGCTGACCCGCCTCGAACTGCTCCACCAGGCGGACAACGCGGCCTCGTGCCGGGTCGCGCAGAAGTGCGGGTACGCGTTGGCCCGGCTGCTTCCGGCGGCGCCGCCCGCGTTCCCGCTCGACGGCCATGTGCATGTGCGGGAGTACGGGCAGGAGTGCGCAGCCGTCGCGCGCTGAGTGTGCGTCCATGACCGGAATGACGGACAACTCGGGGCGGTGGAAGGTGTATTGGGGCGGGCGGGCCCAGGGGTCCGACCGCCCGGCGAGCCCCGGACCGGCATGATGAGGCGGACCGTCCGCTTCCTGTGGGCGGTCTGCTGCCATGCGCCCCACACGCCCGGGAGTCACGCCGTTGTCTGCACCGATCCAGGAAACCCCCACGGTCTCCGTCGCCCTGGTCGGGGCCGGACCCCGCGGAACCAGCGTCCTGGAGCGCCTCTGCGCCTCCGCACCGAAACTCGTTCCGCCGGGCGTCCGGCTGACGGTCCACGTGATCGACCCGGCGCCGCCCGGCCCGGGCCGGGTCTGGCGGACCGCGCAGTCGGCCGAGCTGCTGATGAACACCGTGGCGAGCCAGGTGACGCTGTTCACCGACGCCAGCGTGGACTGCTCGGGCCCGATCCGCCCGGGGCCCAGCCTGCACGAGTGGGCGGACGGCGAGTTGGGCCCGGACGACTACCCCACCCGCGCCCACTACGGCCGCTATCTGGAGTGGGTGTTCGCGCGGACCGTCCGGGCCGCCCCGCGTGCGGTGCGCGTCGAGACCCACCGGGCCCGTGCCGTACGGCTGGACGACGGACCCGGCGGCGGCCAGACGCTCACCCTCGACGACGGCCGGGTGCTGTCCGGGCTGACCGCGGTGGTCCTCGCCCAGGGACACCTGCCGACGGCGGCGGACGCGGAGCAGGAGCGGGCGGCCGGACACGCCGAGCGGCACGGCCTGCGCCACATACCCCCCGCCAATCCGGCCGACGTCGACCTCTCCCCGCTCGCGCCCGGCGAACCGGTGCTGCTGCGCGGCCTGGGCCTCAACTTCTTCGACCACATGGCCCTGTTGACCACGGGTCGGGGCGGCCGCTTCGTCCGCGCTGCCGACGGCGTCCTGCGCTACCGGCCCTCCGGACGCGAGCCGCGCCTGTACGCGGGCTCACGGCGGGGGGTGCCGTACCAGGCGCGCGGCGACAACGCGAAGGGCCCGTACGGCCGTCATCTCCCGCAGGTGCTCACCCCCGAGGTGATAGCGGCCTTCCGCAAGCGCGCCGACTCCGGTGAGGCGCCCGACTTCCTCGCGGAGATATGGCCGTTGGTCGCGAAGGAGGTGGAGACGGTCTACTACGGCGCCCTGAGCGGCCGGCCCGACTTCGCCGACCGCTTCCTCGCCGTGCCGCACGGCGATCCCCGGGAGGCGGCGCTGCTGGCGGAGTTCGGGGTCGGCGCCGAGGACCGCTGGAGCTGGGAGCGGATCTCCCGGCCGTACGGGGACCGGGAGTTCACGGAGGCCGGGCAGTGGCGGGCGTGGCTGCTGGCGTATCTGCGCGAGGACGCGGCGCAGGCCGCCCTGGGCAACGTGCGCGGTCCGCTGAAGGCGGCGCTGGACGTGCTGCGCGACCTGCGCAACGAGATACGCCTGGTGGTGGACCACGGCGGCCTGACCGGCGCCTCCCGGCGTGCGCACCTGGACCGCTGGTACACCCCGCTCAACGCCTTCCTGTCCATCGGCCCGCCCCGGCGCCGGATCGAGGAACTGGCGGCCCTGGTCGAGGCGGACGTGGTCGAGGTGCTGGGGCCGCGTCTGGAGGTGCGGGCCGAGCAGGGGGCGTGGACGGCGCACTCGCCGGACGTGCCGGGGCGGGCGGTGCGTGTGACGACCCTCATAGAGGCGCGTCTTCCGGAACCCGATCTGCGGCGGACGGCCGACGAGCTGCTCGCGGGGCTGCTGGCGAGCGGCGACTGCCGGCCGCACACCGTGGACGGGTACGAAACCGGAGGGCTGGATGTGACACGGCGGCTCTACCAGCTGATCGACCGTCAAAGTCGCGTACACACAAGGCGGTTCGCGTTCGGTGTGCCGACGGAGGGCGTGCACTGGGTGACCGCCGCGGGCGCCCGTCCAGGGGTGGATTCGGTCACGCTTTCGGATGCCGACGCGGTGGCGCGAGCCGTCCTACGTGCGGCCGCGGCCGATGCGGAACGCAAGCGGATGCGGAACCATGGCCAAATGTTGAACTTGCAAGCATGAATTAGGTCCGCCTAACCTGGGTCCCTCGTTCGGTACCGCCGCCCTGGCACCGCTCTGTCCGGCTACTCCGGACGGCCTGGCCGGCCACACCGACACCGAAGAGGAGCACCCCCATGTCCGCACGCCTCAACTCCGCTCAGCCGTACGTCATCGGCATCTTCCGCATCGTCATCGGCCTGCTGTTCGCCGTGCACGGTGCCGCCTCGCTCTTCGGCGTCCTCGGCGGCGCCGCCGGCACCGACGGCGGCACGATCCCCTCCGGCACCTGGCCCGGCTGGTACGCGGCCGTGATCCAGCTGGTCGCCGGCGGCCTGGTCCTGCTCGGCCTCGGCACCCGCGGCGCCGCGCTGATCGCCTCCGGCTCGATGGCGTACGCGTACTTCGATGTCCACCAGCAAGCCGCCCTGTGGCCCATCCAGAACGGCGGCGAGCTGTCGGTCCTGTTCTGCTGGACCTTCTTCCTGCTGGTCTTCACCGGCTCCGGCGCCTTCGGCCTGGACCGGCTGTTCGCCCGGCGCGCGGGTGGGACGCAGCAGTCGGCCGCGGAGCGGGCCCCGATCGCGGCCTGACCGCCGTCGCGCGTGTTCACGCGCGTGAGTACGTGCGTGAACACGCTGCGTCGATCACATGTGCCCCCCACGAACCTCCTGTCACACCCTCGGCGTACGCTGTATGGCTGTCATGGGGGAGCAACGGGGGAGTCGTCGTGTGGGAGAGCGTGGGTTCACTGGCCGCCGTTCCATGGATCTACGCCATGGTGGCCCTGTCGGTACTGCTCGACGTCTTCGTGCCCGTGCTGCCGAGCGGAGTGCTCGTCATCACGGCGGCCACGGCAGCGGCGGCGGGTACGGGCGCGGCGACCGGTGACGTGCCGGACATCGTCACCCTGATCCTCTCCGCCGCGACCGCCTCGGTCCTCGGCGACCTGCTGGCCTACCGGCTGGCCTGGCGGGGCGGTGAGCGCCTGGACCGCACGATCGCCCGGTCCCGCCGCCTGACCGCCGCGCAGGAACGTCTCGGCGAGGCCCTGTCCCGCGGTGGCGGCGCCCTGGTCGTCCTGGCCCGCTTCGCCCCCGCCGGCCGCTCGGTCGTCTCGTTCTGCGCGGGCGCCGCCCACCGCCGCGCCCGCGACTTCGTCCCCTGGTCCGCCCTGGCGGGCCTGTCCTGGGCCGTCTACAGCGTCGCCCTCGGCTACTACGGCGCCCGCTGGCTGGGCCCCACCTGGCTGGCCACGGGTGTGTCGGTGGCGGCGCTGTTCGGCGCCGGGGCCGCGGCCGGCTTCCTGATGCGGCGGCGGCCGGCGTAGCCGTCCGGACAGTCGACCGCCCTCCGCGACGGCCCGCCCGCGGGCGGGCCGTCGCGGAGGGCGGAGGAGCGGCAGCGGTCAGCAGCTCGCCAGGTAGTTCGTCAGCGCGGTCTTCTCCGCGGAGTCGACCGAGAGGTCGTAGTAGTACTTCACCTGCACCCAGGCGCGGACGTAGGTGCAGCGGTACGCCGTGCGCGACGGCATCCAGGTGGCCGGGTCCTGGTCGCCCTTGGCCTGGTTCACGTTGTCGGTGACGGCGATGAGCTGCGGGCGGGTCAGGTCGTTGGCGAAGGCCTGGCGCTGGGAGGTCGTCCACTGGCTGGCGCCGGAGTCCCAGGCCTCGGCGAGCGGGACGAGGTGGTCGATGTCCAGGTCGGAGGCGGCGGTCCAGGTGGCGCCGTCGTACGGGGAGTACCAGCTGCCGCTGGTGGCCGCGCAGGAGGAGTCGGTGACGACGTTCGAGCCGTCCCGCTTGAGGACGGTCTCGCGGGTGTTGCAGGTGCCGCTGATGGTGATCCAGTGCGGGAAGAGGTCGCGGCTGTAGCCGGTGCGGTTCTCGGTGGCCACGGTCAGCTGGGAGAGGTAGCTGCGGGCGGTGGCGCCGCTGACCGGTGTGGGGAGGGCGGCGGAGGCGCTCGGAGAGTTGAACAGGGCGACGGAGGCTATGAGTCCGGTAAGGACGGAGAGTATGCTCAGGCGTCGACGCGCGTAGAACTTCGGCATGCGAACTCCCTTGTGGGGTGGGGGTGTTGGAGCGCGAGCGAGGGAATGCTCGCGGTGCCGTGTTGCCGGAAGGTGAGCGCTCGGTAAGAATTTAGTGACGTGTTCATGACACGACAAGCTTTACGGCGGAACTTTCGCGTCGCGTACTATGGGACGCGCAGAAGGGGAGTAGCTCTTCGCCGGACCGTCGACATACTGCTCAGCCAGCCTGAGCCGGCGCCCGGAGGCGGGTCCTTCCAGGACCGCCCAGCGAGACCTTCGGCAAGCAGTGCACGCCCGTGCCCCACGGCATGGGCGCCGAGTGTGCTGCCATGCCGAGGTGTCTCATGTGAGGTCCAGCACTCTCGGCGGGGCAGCTCCCCGACCGATTGAGGAATGTTGATCAGCATCACCGTGACGGCGCTCGTGTTCGGCGTCATCTTCCTTGCCGAACTGCCGGACAAGACCGCGCTCGCCGGCCTCGTCCTCGGCACCCGCTACCGCGCCTCGTACGTCTTCGCGGGCGTTGCCGCCGCCTTCCTGCTGCACGTCCTGCTCGCCGTCGCGGCCGGCAGCGTGCTGACCCTGCTGCCCCAGCAGATCGTGCACGCGATCACCGGTGTCCTCTTCCTCGGCGGCGCCGCGATGCTGCTGATGAAGAAGGACGAGGACGAGGAGGAGATCCGCAAGCCGGCCGACCAGTCCTTCTGGAAGGTCGCGGGCACGGGTTTCATGCTCATCCTCGTCGCCGAGTTCGGGGACCTCACCCAGATCATGACCGCCAACCTCGCCGCCCGTTACGACGCCCCCGTCTCCGTCGGCCTCGGCGCGGTCCTGGGTCTGTGGGCGGTGGCCGGGCTCGGCATCGTCGGCGGAAAGGCCCTGATGAAGCGGGTGCCGCTGCGGCTGATCACACAGATCGCGGCCCTGCTGATGCTGGGGCTCGGTGTGTGGAGCCTGTACGAGGCCGTGGCGGGCTGAGCTTGAACGGTCGGTGAACGCTCGCCGGAGGCGGTGGCGGACCCGGGGCATGTTTTGTACCGTGGAGGAACAAAGTGGCTCCCGCCCGTTTTCCCTGACCGGCGGGCGGGGCCGCCTTGTCCCGTTCTCCCCTTTGGAGCTGCCGATGCCGGCCATCGCCCCCATCACCCCCACCGCCCTCACCGCCCGCGCCCTCCTGCTCGACATGGACGGCACCCTCGTCAACTCGGACGCCGTGGTCGAGCGCATCTGGCGGCGCTGGGCCGAGCGGCACGGGCTGGACGGCGACGAGGTCATGAAGGTCGTCCACGGGCGGCAGGGCCACGCCTCGATGGCGGTGCTGCTGCCCGACCGGCCGGTGGAGCAGAACCTCGCCGACAACGCCAGCATGCTCGCGGAGGAGACCGCCGACGTGGAGGGTGTGGTCGAGGTTCCTGGTGCGGCTGCGTTCCTTGCCTCGCTGCGGGGTGTGCCGCACGCGCTGGTCACCTCCGCCGATGTCGCCCTGTCCACCGCGCGTATGGCCGCCGCCGGGCTGCCGCTGCCCGAGGTGCGCATCACGGCCGAGTCGGTCGGCGCGAGCAAGCCCGACCCCGAGGGCTTCCTGAAGGGGGCTGCCGAGCTGGGGATCGATCCCGGGGAGTGTGTGGTCTTCGAGGACTCGGGTGCCGGTATCGCGGCGGGGCGCGCTGCTGGGATGCGGGTCGTGGGGGTAGGACCGCGGGCCGGCGCCCACGGGCCCGATGTCGTCGTACGGGACCTCACTCAGGTGCGGGTCGAGGTCGTGGGGGACGGCTCCGTCCGTCTGCACGTGGGATAAGCGGGTTTCTCGCCCCCGCCGCCCCTACCCGTCCCATCCCCAGGGGCTCCGCCCCTTCGACCCCGCCAGGGGGCTCCGCTCCCTGAACCCTTTTCGACCCACCGAGTCGGGTGGTGGGTGGGCATAGGTCGGGGGTCCAGGGGGCGGAGCCCCCTGGGACGGTGGGGGAACTCCGTTGGACCGGCTTGAGAGGGTCACGGCTTCGTCGTTTCCGACTCCAGGCTCTCCCGCGTAGTCGGCCCGTACACGCCGAGTGGGTCGTCCGTAAGACCCCGGGCCCACTGGTACGTGCGTACCGCGTCCTCCACGGGGCGGGCGAAGACGCCGTTCACCTCGTCGTTGTAGAGGTTCAACTGCTGCAGGCGGAGCTGGAGTTCAGTGACCTCCGGACCCTTGTCGCCACGCTGCAGCACCGGCACGGAGCCGGTGGGCGCCGCGTTCGGGGTGCCCATGGTCGTCGCCGAGGGGGTGGGGGAGGCGGAGGGGGACGGGCTGTGGGAGCGAGTGGAGGTCGGGGTCGGGGAAGCGGACGTGGCCGTCGGGGTCGGGGTCGGGTCCAGTGACGGGGACGCGGGTGGTGAGGAAGGACGGGGCGAGACAGGCGCCGCGGGGGCCGACGAGGTGCTCGGTGTCGTCGTGTCGGGGACGCTCGGGCGTACCTCCTGAGCCGCCCGGTCCCGGGCCGGCGGGTGGTACGAGAACAGCCCGCTCGCCATACCGGCCGCCGCCACGACCGCGATTGCCGCACCGGCGACGGACAGCAGAACCGTACGGCGGGAACGACGCGGGGGTGCGTCGTCCGCCGGGCTCGCCTCGGGCTCGTCAGGTGGCTCCTGCTCGAAGAGGCTCAGGTCGGCGGTGCTCGCGCCGGGCATCGGACGCAGCGGAAGAGTGGCCTCGACCGCCGGCACCGGGTGCGTCTGCGCCGCCGAACCCTCGTCGGAGGCACCCGCGCCCGCGCCCGCGCCCGCGTCCGCACCCGCGACCTCGACATACGGGCGGATGCGCAGCGGGTTGAAGTCCTCCGCCGCTGCCGCCTGCGCCGTACGCGCCTCGCGCAGGGCGTCCGACGCCCGCTGGGTGCAGTCGCAGGACGGGGTGTTGTCCGCCCCCCTCGGCGCCCCGCATTCCGGGCAGGTGTGGCCCGTCGGTTCCGTCACGCGTAAGTCCCCTCCCCTCGGGAACTCCCGAGTTTATGCAGACCTCCTCCACATCCACCGAACCGGGACACGCGGCAAACCGGCCACAGAGGGACCTCAACAGGCCATAAACGGCCACACCGCCGAGGATGGTAGGAGTCCCCGAGCCCCGGGAGGTCTCCATGACCCTGGAAACGCACGGTACGGCGAAGGAGATGAAGGCCGCCGAGCAGGTCTCCGGCAACGTCCTCGTCTCGATCGGTGCCCTCCTGCTCGGACTGCTGCTCGCCGCGCTCGACCAGACCATCGTGTCGACCGCGCTGCCCACCATCGTCAGCGACCTGGGCGGGCTGGAACATCTGTCATGGGTCGTCACC
Source organism: Streptomyces sp. NPDC001410 (assembly GCF_042895235.1). NCBI lineage: Bacteria > Bacillati > Actinomycetota > Actinomycetes > Kitasatosporales > Streptomycetaceae > Streptomyces > Streptomyces sp. NPDC001410. Next base: position 15,972 of record NZ_JBIAWE010000017.1, on the reverse strand, counting down.
GCCTATCTGCTCGCCTCGACCGCCGCCACCCCGCTGTGGGGCAAGCTCGGTGACCAGTACGGGCGCAAGAAGCTGTTCCAGACCGCGATCGTGATCTTCCTCATCGGGTCCGCGCTGTGCGGCATGGCGCAGAACATGCCGCAGCTGATCGGCTTCCGGGCGCTGCAGGGGCTGGGCGGCGGCGGGCTGATGGTGCTGTCGATGGCGATCGTGGGCGACATCGTGCCGCCGCGTGAACGCGGGCGCTACCAGGGGCTGTTCGGTGCCGTGTTCGGTGCGACCAGTGTGCTCGGGCCGCTGCTCGGCGGGCTGTTCACCGAGCACCTGAGCTGGCGCTGGGTGTTCTACGTCAACCTGCCCGTCGGCGTCGTCGCCCTCGCCGTGATCGCCACCGCCCTGCGCATCCCGCGCCGGGCCGCGCACCACGTCATCGACTACCTCGGCACGTTCCTGATCGCCGCGGTCGCCACCTGCCTGGTGCTGGTCGCTTCCCTCGGCGGTACGACGTGGGCGTGGGGCTCCCCGCAGATCATCGGGCTCGCCGTGCTGGGCGTCGTCCTCGCCGCCCTGTTCGTCGCCGTCGAGCGGCGGGCCGCCGAACCCGTCCTGCCGCTGGGGCTGTTCCGCATCCGCACCTTCACCCTCGCCGCCGTCATCAGCTTCATCGTCGGCTTCGCCATGTTCGGCGCGATGACCTATCTGCCGACCTTCCTCCAGGTCGTGCACGGCATCTCGCCGACCATGTCCGGCGTGCACATGCTGCCGATGGTGATCGGCCTGCTGCTGTCCTCGACCGCCTCCGGGCAGATCGTCAGCCGCACCGGCCGCTGGAAGGTCTTCCCGGTCACGGGCACCGCCGTCACCGCCATCGGCCTGCTCCTGCTGCACCGGCTGGACGCGCACAGCTCGACCGCCGTGATGAGCGTCTACTTCTTCGTGTTCGGCCTGGGCCTCGGTCTGGTCATGCAGGTCCTCATCCTCATCGTGCAGAACGCGGTCTCGTACGAGGACCTGGGCGTCGCCACCTCCGGCGCCACGTTCTTCCGCTCCATCGGGGCCTCCTTCGGCGTCGCCATCTTCGGCACCGTCTTCGCGAGCCGTCTCGGCGACAGTCTCGCCGCCGCCTTCCGGGGCGTGCGGCTGCCGCCCGGTGTCTCGGCCGACGCGCTCCAGTCCGACCCGCGCGGCATCGCCGCCCTGCCGGCCTCGCTGCGCCCGGCCGCCCTGGACGCCTTCTCGTCCTCCATCACCGACGTCTTCCTGTACGCCGCCCCGGTCGCCTTCCTCGGCTTCGTGCTGGCGTGGTTCCTGAAGGAGGACCGGCTGCGCGGCTCGGTCACCGCGCCGGACGTCTCCGAGACCATCGCGCCCAACCCGGTCGAGCGCTCCTCCTACGACGAGGTGTGCCGCGCGCTGTCCGTGCTCGGCACCCGCGACGGACGCCGCGAGATCTACCGGAAGATCACCGAGCGGGCCGGGTACGACCTGCTGCCCGCCGCCAGCTGGATGCTGCTGCGCATCCGCAGGTACGGCTCGGTGGAGCCGGGGCAGCTCGCCGAGCGCACGGACGTCCCGATGCAGGCCGTCCTCGCCGCAGAACGCCAGCTGGAGGAGCGGCACCTGGTCGACCGCCAAGGCCTGGACCTGACCCTCACCGAGTCCGGCCGCGAGGCCGCCGAACGGCTCGCCAAGGCCCGCGAGGAGTCCCTGGCCGAGCTGCTCGGCGACTGGTGGCAGCCGGGCCGCTCCACCGACCTGGTCCAGCTGGTGAAGGAACTCACCGGCGAACTGTGCGGCTCGGAGCGCGAGCGGCCCCGCGACGGGGCTTCGACCAGGCTCAGTTGACGGTCTCGGGGGCCGACAGGTCCTTGCGGAACCAGTGTTCGGCGTACTGGCCGTCGTTGTGGGGCCCGGTCTCCGTGTAGCCGAGACGGGCGTACAGGGCGCGGGCCTCCACCAGGTCGCTGCGGGTGTCGAGGAGCAGCTGCCGGGCGCCCAGCGCGCGGGCGGCCTCCTCGGCGGCGCCGACCAGGAGCGCGGCGCCGCCCCGGCCGCGCATCGCCTCGTACACGAACACCCGGGTGAGTTCGGCCGTGTCCGCGTCGAGCAGCCGTACGCCCGCCGAGCCGGCCGGCGCACCGTCGTACCGGGCGATCAGCAACTGCCCGGTGGGCGGCGCGAGTTCGGCACCCGTCCGGGCCGCGACCTCGCGCTCCAGCTCGTCCGGGTCGGTGCGGTGCCCCTCGTGCAGGAGGTACCAGCGGTCGCTGACCTCCGTGTAGTACGCCCGCCACAGTGCGGCGGCGGCCGGGCAGTCGTACGGTTCCGGGGCGATCGTCCAGGTCATGCGAGCCATTCTCGGGCGCCGTCGCGGACCCTCCGCAAGCGAATATGCGTGACCTGCGGCGAGTCCGGCACCTGCGTGCGGAGACTGTTTGTCGTGAACCGAACCGACCGTCTCTACGCCCTGGTCGAGGAGCTGCGCGCCGCCGCACCCCGCCCGCGCAGCGCCCGCGCGCTGGCCCGGCGCTTCGAGGTCAGCGTCCGCACCATCGAGCGCGACCTGCTGGCGCTGCAGCAGTCCGGGGTACCGATCCACGCCGAGCCGGGCCGCACCGGCGGGTACGTGCTCGACCGGGAGCGCACCCTGCCCCCGCTGACCATCACCCCGGCCGAGGCGACCGCCCTGGCCGTCGGGCTGCACGCCCTCGCCGGGACGCCGTTCGCGGCGGACGCGCGCAGCGCGCTGCACAAGGTGCTGGCCGTGATGCCCGGCCGGGAGCGGCGGGCGGCGGCGCAGCTGGCCGGGCGGGTGCGGCTGCTCGTACCGGCCGCGCGCCCGGCCCGGAGCGCCGAGCCGGTGGTGCCCGCCGCGCTGCGGGAGGCGCTGTCGGCGGGGAAGGTGCTGCGCCTGCAGTACGCCGACGCGGCGGGCGCCGCCACCGCCCGCGACGTCGAACCGCTCGCCTTCCTCGGCGGCGAGGAGCACTGGTACCTGGCCGCCTGGTGCCGGCTGCGGGACGCCCCGCGCGGCTTCCGCCTCGACCGCATCCGTACGGTCGCGGGGCTCGACGAGCGGGCCCCGGAGCGCGCCGTCGACCTGGCCGCGCTCGACACCCTCGGCTCGGACCTCGTCCCCCTCGGCGAGCTGGGAATGTGACGGCAATCACCGACAGGAGGGTGTCGCGGGGGAGGCGGAGGCTGGTGCCCGTTCCGATCAGCGACGACCAATACCGACGACCAATACCGGAGACACCAGAAATGACGACCACGGCATCCCCGACCCCGACGGCCGGCACCCTCACCCCCGCCCTCGGCAGCACCCTCTTCGACCGCTGGACCGCCCTGTGGAACGGCGACTTCAGCGACCCGGAGGCCTTCCTCGCGCCCGACTTCCGCATCCGCTTCGGCAACGACCCCGAGAACGCGGCCACCGACGAGATCCACGGCCCGACCGGCATCGTCGCCTTCATCTCCGCCTTCCGCACGCAGAAGCCCGGGCTGCGGTTCGTCGTCGACGGGACCGCGCTGGTGGACGGCGGGCTGGGGCAGGCCGCCGTCCGCTGGTACGTGACCGGGCCGGACGGGGCCGACAAGAGCGGCATCGACCTGATCGAGGTGGCGGACGGGCGCATCGCGACCGTGTGGTCGGTGACCGGGCTGCGCCGCTTCGCGTCCTGACGGCCGTTTGTGGCCCGCCCGCCGGGGTCACCCGGGGGGAGAACCGGCCGAAGGAGAGGTGGGCCATGGTCAAGGACTGGGAGACCGGGCCCGTGCGGCCCGCACCCGCCATGGACGACGAGATGCCCGAGGACGGGCTCGGCGTGCCCTCCCCGGGTGGGATCACCGCACGCGAGGCGGCGACGACGGAGGGCCGGGCGGCGGACGCCTGGCCGGCGCCGCCCGGCCCGGAGGGCATGGCGCTGCGCGTCCCGCTGCTGCCGCACGAGGAGCGGGAGCAGTGGGAGCGGCGGCTGCTGCAGACGGCGGCCGGGTTCGTGGACGCGCCGCGCACCGCGGTCGAGGAGGCCGACCGGGAGCTGGAGGAGATCGCCACACGGTTCACCGAGGCCGTGACGCGGCGCCGCCGAACCCTGCGCATGTCCTGGCAGGAGGGGGTGGAGAGCGACACCGAGCAGCTGCGCCTGGCCCTGCGGGACTACGAGGAGCTGGCCGGACGCCTGCTGCACTTCTGACCGGCTACCCGTGCGAGCCCGGAACGTCCCCCGAGACGTCCTCCGTGGCGGCAGCCCTCCGCTGCCGCCACTCCCGTACGACCTCCTCGACGTCGTACGGCTTCTTGCCCAGCGGCGGGCCGGGCGGCGGCTTGAACATCATGTCGCGGATCTTCACGTTGACGTCGGTGATGATCTTCCGGACGATCCGTTCCGAGGGTGCCGCGTAGGCCGCCGCGAGCGCGTCCTCGGCCTCCTTGCGCAGCGCCAGCGCCGGCGGCAGCACCGCAAGACCCTCGCGGGCCATCTTCCGCTTGACCCACCACAGTTCGTCGTACGTGGAGTCGACGCCGGCGGGCAGCGGCTCGCCCGCGCCCGGCAGATGATCGAACTCACCCCGCTGCTGGGCGACACGGATCTGGTGATCGACCCAGGACTCGAACGGGACACCCGGTGGCTTTCGCTCGGTCATGAACCCATTGTGCCGGACGCGACCCGGCCGGGCGTTTTATCATGCGGCGGCGGTGCACACAGTCACCGCACAAGACGTTTCCGACGTCTCAGCTTCTTCAGGTCCTCCAGGGGGAACGCACGTGCTCGAACTGACCATGGCCACCGTCTCCGGGGCCGACGCGGGCGCCACGGCCGGCATGACGATGGCCGACGCGCCCAGCGAGCCGGGCGCCGTGCTCCGGGTGGGCCGGGACGCGTCCGTGTGCCGGCTGGTCACGCCCGACGACTGGCTGTTCGTCTCCCGGGTCCACCTGGAGTTCCTGTGCGGCCCCGACGGCGGCTGGCAACTGTCCTGGCTGCGCGGCTCGCAGGCCGAGCCGTCCGCCGAAGTCCGGCTGATCGTCGGGGAGTACGCGCAGACCATCGCCTACGGCGGGGTCGTGACGCTGCCGCGCGGCGGCTCCGGCGAGGTCATAGTGCAGGACCGCACCGCGCCGCGCAGCATCAACGTGGGCTTCTTCCACGAGGCGTGAGCCCCGTCCCGCAAGAGCCCGGGTCCCGCAAGAGCCTGGGTCCCGCAAGGGCCTGCGGGCTGTCAGCCCAGCACTCGGGCCAGCGCGAAGCCGTCGTACCCCTTGCTGCCCACCGTCTGGACCGCGGTGCCGGTCAGCCTGGGGTGGGCGGCGATCAGTTCGACGGCGGCCCGGGTGCCGACGATGTCCGGTTCGGTGCTGTCGGCGTCGGCGATCCGGCCGCCGCGCACCACGTTGTCCACGACGATGAGGCTGCCCGCGCGGGAGAGCCGCAGCGCCCACTCCACGTAGTGCCGGTTGTTGGCCTTGTCGGCGTCGATGAAGACCAGGTCGAAGGGGGCCGGGTTCTCGTCGGCGAGTTTGGGCAGCGACTCCAGGGCCGGGCCCACCCGCACCTCCACGATCCGGTCCAGGCCCGCCCGGGCGATGTTGCGCGTCGCCACCTCGGCGTGCTTGGCGCTGTACTCCAGCGAGATCAGTCTGCCGTCCTCCGGCAGGGCGCGGGCCAGCCAGATCGTGCTGTAACCGGCGAGCGTGCCGATCTCCAGGATGTGCCGGGCACCCTGGATCTCGGCGAGCAACTGGAGGAACTTGCCCTGGGGGGCCGTGACACTGATGTGGGGCAACCCCGCGGCCTCGCTCTCGCGCAGGGCCGCCTGGAGCACATCGTCCTCCGGTGAGAGATGGCTGCTGAAGTAGAAGTCGACGTCGTCCCAGAGCTGCGACCCGCTCATCGCCTGCTGCCTTTCCCGAGTGTCCCTCGGGTCGATTCCCGAGGCTTCTTACCTTCACCTTGCATCGTCTCAGCCGATCGGCGCGGACGGGGGCAAAGTCGGCGGGGACTGCGCGGGCGGCGGGGGAGTCACCGACCGCCGCGAGCGTCGTACGACGACCAGGGCGACGACGGTGAGGGCCGCGAGCAACCCCAGCAACCCCCCACCGACGGTGATCAGCCACGCCGGGATCCCGGCCACCTCGCGCAACCGGTCCTCGTAGATGACCTTCTGGACCCGGGTGTCGACGGCCGCGCGGCGCAGCTCGTGGTCGCCGGAGATCCGGGCCGGGTCCGGGAACTGCTGGGTCAGGGCCGTCAGGTACGGCGTCCCCTTGGCGAGCGTGCCCAGCGTGCCGCCCGGCTTGTCGAGGCGGCCCGCGAAGACGACCTCGGGCTGCTCCCCGCCGATCGTCGTGCGCGTCTTCATACGGTGCGCGGCGAGGACGTACAGGCCCAGGGACTGCGGGGTGCGGGCCAGGCGGGACAGGCGCATCGGGTAGACCGCGCGGTCGCTGGCGAACGTGAGGTGGAGCGGGTCGAGGGCGCCGTAGAGGGGGGTGCGCGAGGCCTTCGGGGCGAGCCGGACGGCCACGTACTCCCAGTGCCGGTCGACGTACGGCTGCAGTGCGGTCCTCAGCCTGGCCGGGAAGGTGAAACCGTGCTCGTGCAGCCAGGTGTCCAGCGCCGCCGGGTCGGTCGCGGTCAGCCGGGCCACGTCGAACGGGCCCAGCCGCTGCCGGCCGACCACGCCGACGCCGTCCGCCGCGGGGGGCGCGGCGGCGCCGGCCTCGTCGTGGCTGTCGAAGGGCCAGTCGCCGTTCTCCGGCCAGAAGTGGTACCGGGTGCGGTGCACCGGAGCCATGGCGGCGGCCAGCTGGCCGAAGAGGGCCGGGTCACCGAGGCGGACCGTCGCCCGGTGCGGGACCGGCATGATCCAGGCGGCCCGGTCGGCGTCCCCGCCGACCGTCAGCCGCATCACGATCTGCTCCTGCCGCCCGTCCCAGCGCAGCACGGACTGCTCGCTGGAGACGGCGATCCGCTGCGAGGGGTAGGGGACCATCGCGCCGCATCCGCAGGCGTATGCGGGGGCGATGAACCAGCCGAGCTGTATGCCGAGGAGCGCGAGGACGACGGAGAGCAGACGGGCGCGTTTCACGGGGCTACAGACGGTGCCGGTACGTGATCGGTTCCGGCGTTGCAGCTCCCTGAGGGGCGCGGGGCTGTGTCGATACTCAGCTGTGTGTGCCGAGCGTGACTGGGCCGAGGCCGGACGGCAGCCGACGCACTGCCACTGCCACGGCCTCTTGCGCGGTGGCGAATACGCCGAGGTCCTGGGTGATGAACCCCCTGCCCACTCCGTACGTGTCGTCGTTCGCGGTCAGGCTCGGTCCGACGATGGTCAGGTCCGGGCGGGTGGTGGTCGAGAAGCGCAGTACCCACTGGCTCGTGAACGGGTAGAGAGCGCGCAGCGCCGACTCCGCGTGTGCCGCCTCGATCAGGTTTTGGTACGTCGCCTGCCAGGCGGTCTCCAGATCGGCCGCTTGCTGGAGCATGCCCTGCCATTCGGATTCCGTCAGGCGCGCGGGATCGTTGTCGGGCACCTCGAACCGGCCCGTCAGGTGCACGAATGGTGCCACCTGTCGGATGTCCTTCAGGGCCGCCCCGTCGTGCCACGCTCGGGCGGCCTTGGCGATCTGCGCCAGGTCGTCCGTCCTGCCGTCGATGAGGGGCACTCCCTGGAAGGATTCCTCACCGCGGATCGACCACTGCTGTTCGTGCGACCAGGGACTGATCTGCAGCGGCGCGCGGTGCGGCAGGACGCTTGCGACGCTGGCGAAGCGCAACGGATCAGAGATCGAGGCCGTGACGGGGACGGTGTCGAGGCAGCCTTCCGCCTGGGCTCGAAGTGCTGTGGCGAGACTGCCGCAAGCCGCGACGGTGGGATCAGGTGAGGCGGGCATGGCTCTGATTCTGCCCGAGCCGCCACTCCTGACCCCCTCCGACGCCGCACTCGAACCAGACCGTCTTCCCGCCGCCGGGGCTCGGTGCCACGCCCCACTTGTCGACCACGGCGTCGAGCAGGCACAGGCCCCGCCCGCCTTCCGATTCCTGGTCCAACTCGGCTTCCAGGCAGGGGAGTCGAGCAGAGCCGTCGGTCACTTCGGCCCGCACTCCCACTGTCTGCCGCGCCACGACGAGGGTGCAGCGGCGGTCGGGCACATGCCGTACGACATTGGTGACCAGTTCGCTCACGCCCAATTCCACGGTGAACGTCAGCTCCGGCAGCTCCCAGTCGTCGAGCAGCGAGCGGACGATACGGCGGATGTGGCGGACCGAGTGCTCGCTGACGGTCAGGCTCATGCGGTAGTGGGGGAAGTGGTAGTTCACGGGACGAGACTGACCTCGGATCACTACGGTGGGCTACAGGTTGAACACAACGGGTCCGAGAGGGGACTTGGCATGGTGAACATCAACACCCTCGACCCGGGCGCCTCACCGCTCGATTACTACGGCTATGAGCTGCGCCGCTGTAGAGAGGCGGCCGGTCTGACGCAGCGGCAGCTCGGGGAGATCCTCAATTACACGGGGTCGCTGGTGGGGCAGGTGGAGACGGCCCGGAAGCTACCGACGCCCGAGTTCAGCGAACGGGTGGACGCGGCGCTGGGGACGGGTGGGTTATTTTCGCGCCTCGTTGAGCTGGTGATGCGAAGTCAACTTCCGGCCTGGTTTCAGCAGGTGGCGGAACTCCAAGCGCGGGCAGCGGGGATCTACTCCTTCGAGATGGGCATGGTGCCTGGTCTCCTGCAGACGCGGGCATACGCGCGGGCGGTGCTCGGGGCGCTCGACCAGACCGACCTCGACGACCGTACCGCCGTACGACTGGACCGACAGCGCATCTTCGAGAAGGAGGAGCCGCCCGTTTTCTGGCTGGTCCTCTTCGAAGCGGCTCTGAACCTGGAGATCGACGGACCCGAGACCATGCGGGAGCAACTGGCCCACCTCTTGTCCTTCGAGCACAACCCCCTGATCAACGTCCAGGTGCTGCCGTTCAAGGCCGGGGCGCACGCAGGAATGACAGGCTCGTTCGATGTCTACCGCTACGCCAGTGACCCAGCCATCGTCTATACGGAGGGCTACGGCAGCGGGCACCCGACTGCAAACCCGGACACCGTCAAGGACTGCTCGCTCCGTTACGATCATCTTCAGGCCGCCGCCCTATCCCTCAAGGACTCGGCGGAGTTGATCCGGCGCGTGATGGAGGACCGCTATGGAGAGCAACTGGCGTAAGTCCAGCTACAGCAGCGACCAGGGCGGCAACTGTGTAGAGGTCGCCGAATTCCCCGGCGCCACCGTAGCCGTACGCGACTCCAAGAATCCCACGGGCCAGCGGCTCGACTTCCGGCCCGAGGCCTTCAACGCGTTCCTCGGTTGGACTACAGCCGCTGGATGATCGTCCCCGTAGCCAGCCCACCGCCCGCGCACATGGTGATGAGTGCGAACTCCTTGTCCGTGCGCTCCAGTTCGTGCAGGGCCGTGGTGATCAGGCGGGCCCCCGTCGCCCCGACCGGATGCCCGAGGGCGATCCCACCGCCGTTCACGTTGACCTTCTCCAGGTCCTGCTCAAACACCTGAGCCCAGCTCAACACCACCGACGCGAAAGCCTCGTTGATCTCGACCAGGTCGATGTCCTTCAGGGACATCCCGGCCTTGCCCAGCACCGCCTTGGTCGCGTCGATCGGGCCGTCCAGATGGAAGTGCGGGTCGGCACCCACCAGCGCCTGCGCCACGATCCGCGCCCTCGGCTTCAGCTTCAGGGCGCGGGCCATCCGCTTGGAGGCCCACATGATCGCCGCGGCGCCGTCCGAGATCTGTGAGGAGTTGCCGGCCGTGTGAACCGCCGTCGGCATCACGGGCTTCAGCCCCGCCAGTGCCTCCATCGACGTGTCCCGCAGCCCCTCGTCCTTGTCGACAAGGCGCCACATGCCCTGCCCGGCGTGCTGCTCCTCCTCGGTGGTGGGCACCTGTACGGCGAAGGTCTCCCGCTTGAAGCGTTCCTCCGCCCAGGCGTGCGCCGCCCGCTCCTGCGAGAGCAGTCCCAACGAGTCCACGTTCTCCCTCGTCAGGCCCCGGTGCCGGGCGATGCGCTCGGCCGCCTCGAACTGGTTGGGCAGGTCGACGTTCCACTCGTCGGGGAACGGCTTGCCCGGGCCGTGCTTGGAGCCCGAGCCCAGCGGTACGCGCGACATGGCCTCGACGCCGCAGCTGATCCCCACGTCGATCACGCCCGCCGCGACCATGTTGGCCACCATGTGCGAGGCCTGCTGCGAGGAGCCGCACTGGCAGTCGACGGTCGTCGCCGCGGTCTCGTACGGCAGCCCCATGGTCAGCCAGGCGGTGCGCGCGGGGTTCATGGACTGCTCGCCGGCGTGGGTGACCGTGCCGCCGACGATCTGCTCGACCGCGTCGGCGGGCATACCGGTGCGGCCGAGGAGTTCACGGTAGGTCTCGCCCAGGAGGTAGGCGGGGTGCAGATTGGCGAGCGCGCCGCCGCGCTTGCCGATGGGGGTGCGTACGGCTTCGACGATCACGGGTTCGGCGGCCATGGGTGCGGGTCCTCTCCGAGAGGGCTCTCCTCCAGAACTAGTACGCGTTCTAGTTCTCTGTGCAGTCTGCTGACGTGATGTCCATCACCGCAAGGGTCTTGCAGGTGCCGAAGTCGCGATCTGCACGAACTCCGCACGGATTGGGGGTGCCGCACCCCTTGCCAGTTTTAGAACCCGTTACTACGTTCACGGCACTTGCTGATGGGCCGTCAGATGGCTGGGAGTCGCCCATGCACTGTCCCGCGCTGCCCGACGGGTTCGACTTCACCGACCCCGACCTGCTGCACCACCGTGTGCCCTTCCCGGAGTTCGCCGAGCTGCGCCGCACCGAGCCGGTCCGCTGGATCCCGCAGCCGCACGGACTGGCGGGCTTCGCCGACGACGGCTACTGGGCCGTGACCCGGCACGCGGACGTCAAGTACGTCTCCACGCACCCCGAGATCTTCTCCTCGACCCTCAATACCGCGATCATCCGCTTCAACGAGCACATCGAACGCGACGCGATCGACGCGCAGCGGCTGATCCTGTTGAACATGGACCCGCCCGAGCACACCCGGGTGCGCCAGATCGTGCAGCGCGGTTTCACACCCCGCTCCATCCGCGCTCTGGAGGAGCGCCTGCGGGCGCGCGCCGGGGCGATCGTCGAGTCGGCCCGCGCCCGCTCCGGGCCCTTCGACTTCGTCACCGAGGTCGCCTGCGAACTGCCCTTGCAGGCCATCGCCGAGCTGATCGGCGTACCGCAGGAGGACCGGTCCAAGATCTTCGACTGGTCCAACAAGATGATCGCCTACGACGACCCCGAGTACGCGATCACCGAGGAGGTCGGCGCACAGTCGGCCACCGAGATCATCGCCTACGCGATGAACATGGCCGCCGAGCGCAAGCAGTGCCCGGCCCACGACATCGTGACGACACTGGTGGCCGCGGAGGACGAAGGCAACCTGAACTCCGACGAGTTCGGCTTCTTCGTGCTGATGCTGGCGGTGGCGGGCAACGAGACGACCCGCAACGCCATCACCCACGGCATGCACGCCTTCCTCACCCACCCCGACCAGTGGGACCTCTTCAAGCGCGAGCGCCCGGCGACGACGGCCGAGGAGATCGTCCGCTGGGCGACCCCGGTCAACTCCTTCCAGCGCACGGCCACCCAGGACACGGAACTCGGCGGTGTGCAGATCCGGAAGGGCGACCGGATGGGCCTCTTCTACGCCTCCGCCAACCACGACCCGGAGGTCTTCGCCTCGCCCGACGCCTTCGACATCACCCGTGACCCCAACCCCCACCTCGGCTTCGGCGGTGGCGGCCCCCACTTCTGCCTCGGCAAGTCCCTGGCGGTCCTGGAGATCGACCTCATCTTCACCGCGATAGCCGACGCCATGCCGGACCTCCGCCTGGTCGGCGACCCACGCCGGCTGCGCTCGGCCTGGATCAACGGCGTCAAGGAACTCCAGGTCACCACGGCCTGACCCACCGATCGGGGCCGACGGCTCCCGGCACCGCCGGCCCACCCCGAGGGAGGCAGGAACATCCCGTCCCTATGCCCGGTTCCTGCCTCCCCCGAGGTCACAAGTACCCACGTTCAAACTCCCGTTCGGTGACGACGCCAGTGCTGTGACCGGGAACGTTCACCGGCTTGGCGATGATGGGGCCAGAACCGGTTGGATGCAGGAGACATCCAACGGGCCAGCAAGCCGGTGACTGGCCGACCGCAGCCGGCCCCCGGCCCCGCCCAGGCCGACCATCCTGCACGAGCTGCGCACCGCGCTCAGCCGATAGGGGCTGCCCGGCGACCGCGAGGCTTCGAGCAGGCCTTGGCCACCGCCCCCGACTCCCTTGCCGCCGGTGCCGCGGGCTACGCCCTTAGCGCGACACTAGGGGCCTTCAACAAGGACGAGATGGGCCGGATCACCGCCAGAGCAGCGGGCTGAGACACCTTGGGGTTCCAGTAGTTCTCCCCAAGGAGCTGCGGCGATGCTGGGAGGGGGCGAAGCACTAGCCGTGGGGCGGCCTGCCCCAAAAGCAGGCCGCCCCAGTCCAAAGCGGCAGAGAGTGTCACGCCCGTGAGGTCCCGTCACCCTGCTGCTCAGGCCGCAGCCGTCCATCTCAACCTTCGGCCGCGTCTGGTACGGTCCGCGCTGGGCTGGATCTACCGGCTCTGCGCGGCGCTGATGTTCGTGTGGTTCGCCGCAGCGGCAAAGTCGCGGACCTTGGAGTCGCGGAAGAGCACGTCCTGGAAGACGGTGGCGATGACGGCCTGCCCCTGCGGGTTGGCGTGGACGTCGTGGAACGGGGTGCATTCCCAGGTCAGCCGGCAGATGTTCGCCACGTTCACCGGCAGCTCCCCGAACGGCGGTAGGTTGACCAGGGGGCTGAACTGGTCGGTTTCGAAGGCGCGGGCCACGTCGGCGATGCGGAAGCGGTTCTGGTGCATCCCGCGGGCCAGGATGTCGTTGAACGTGTCGGTGAGCTGCACGGAGACTCTCGCCAGGGCCTGGCCGCTGGGGCCGGTCAGCCATGCGGCGAGGAACGGGTCGTAGTACGTCATGCCGATGTACTGCGGGTACCGTCCTCCGGCGGCGCGCAGCGCGTGAGTGATGCTCGGGATGTTGTGATCCACCGTGGCCAGGCCCTGGTTGATGCAGGTCTGGTCGATCGTTCCGTCCGTCACGCAGCCATCGACGTCGTTGGCGCCGATGTCGAGGGTGACGAGGGTGACCCGGTCGCGGTGGTGTTTCAGGAAGGCGACGGCGGCGTCGAGTTGCGAGGCGGCGTCGTTGTAGGTGCAGACGCCGCCGTTGATCATCGTGGTGGTGGTCTCGCCGCTGCAGGCGAGGTTGACGTGGACGAGGCTGGGATCCTTGGCCTTCAGGCGGGCGTAGAGCTGGTCCGCATAGGACACGCCGGGCACGTCGTGTCCGACGTCCGGCTGGTATCCGGCGGCGAGCGAGTTCCCCAGCGAGAGGTAGTAGTGCGTGTGCCCGTACCCGCTGTCCGCAGTCGCCGCGGTGGCGGAAGCCGATCCGGTGACCAGCGAGGTGGCCAGCAGCGCCGCGCCGGCGATCAGCCGCGAGCGGCGTCTGCGCCGACCGCACGGGTCACGCGAGAAGCGCGCGGAAAACGCGGAGAAAGGCATCTGCACTCCTTTGATTTCGGACTGATGATGACCAATGACTCACAGTGACAGAAGTGTGTCTGTTATGGCCGCCAATCCGTGACAGAGTCGTGATCGCGTCGGCGCCGTGGCGCTCCAGCCATGGAGGTGCGACAGGCCCCTCAGTTCTGACCGGTATGGTTCGCCGGGGTGGAGTTGAGGACTGGCGTGTTCGTTGAGATCGTCCTCTCTCACCTGCCGATCAACCGTGATGAGGTCGAGGAGGCGTTGGAGGCTGCGTTCGGCTCCGATGGTGAGACAGGCGTGGGCACAGTCATGGGACGCTGCCATCTCGACCTGGAGATCAAGATGTGCCCGGCCCCGGATGCAGCACTGGACCGGCTTCGAGTGCTGGCCGATCTCGGCGTCAAGGAGTACGCGACGCTCAACGTCAGCGACTGATCAAGCAGCTGCCGGCCGGCCTAGCGCAGGCCCTTCTCGCTGCGGATGCGGGCGCGCTCCTTGCGCTGGGCGGCCAGGATGTCGGGGTGGCGGGCGTTGGCGTTGTGCCACCGCAGGCAGGCGTGCAGCGTGCGAGTCTGGACCGTGTGGTTCGGGCGGTTCGAGTTCGCCAGCGTGAACTGTCGTAGCGGTCCAAAGTGGGCCTCGATCGGGTTGGCCCAAGAGGCGTTGGTCGGGGTGAAGCGCAGGTGGACGTTGTTGTTCTTGGCCCAGCAGAGGATCTTCTTGCCGTTGTGGGCGGAGAGGTTGTCCAGGATCACATAGACCGGGGCGCCGTCCGGGCGGGCTGCGCGGATCGACTTGAGCGCGGCCGGGGTGTTCGCGGTGCCCTTGCAGCGCCGGTTGACGCCCCACAGCTTGTCGTCGCCGATCGAGTGGCAGCCGTGGAAGTACGTGACGCCGTGGGTGCGATGGTAGGTCGTGGGGAGCCGGTCTGGCTTGCCTTGCTCGGCCCAGCGGGTCCCAGCGGTGGGGCGGATGCCGAGTGGGCCGAATTCGTCGAACGCGAACGTACGATCGGGGAAGTGTTCCAGGACGTGCTCGATCCGGTCGAGCTTGGCGTCGTCGGCGGGGTCGGTGGACTCCTTCCAGGTCTTGGTGCGCTGGAAGGTGACGCCACGTCGAGCGAGCAGGCAGCGCAGGGCCTCGCGGCCGATGCGGATCACCCGGCCGTGACCTCGGCGCAGGTAGGCGAGCAGCTTGCGGATCGACCAGCGGGTGAAGGCGGATCTCGCAGATCTTCAACTGGAAGGACAGCATCTGGCCGGGGGCGTCGACCCTCGCGTCCTATGAGGGGGGCAAGGCTGTCGCGGCCTTCGGGCGTCTCCAGGGCGGTCTGAAGACCTGCCGGTCCTACACCGGCACCGGCTGGGTCGGCCCGTTCAAGGCGGAGTCGACGCCCGAGAAGGCGCCCCGCCTGGGGGACGAAGCCGTGAGTTACGAGGTCACCATCCCCATGCCGGAGGACAAGCGGCTCAACCATTACCAGTACACCGTCGTCCGGGTCGGTTCCGTCATCGTCACCTTCAGCGCACAGGACCTCGGCAAGCACGCCTCGTTCCCGGCCGACCTGATGCGTAAACAGGTCGAGCGGATCAGCACCGCACAGCGGAAACACTGAAGTCGGCACAGCCTTCCGGAGGCGGTCGGCTACAGGACCGCCTCAGTGGGTCCGCTGATCAGATAGGTGAATCCATACTTCTCCCGTTCCTGCTCCCATTCGGAAAAGGTCGGTTCCGTCTGCTCTCCTCCCGGAGTCTCCAGATCAGCGACCAGTGGTGTGATGGGAGTTCTGTTCTCCTTGCCCAGCACCCACCACACAGTGATATGCCTGGACCTTCTCGTGAAGTTCAGGATCTGATTGCTGTAGTGGACTGGCACCTGGTACCTGATGTAGTCGGAACCGGCGTCCGCCTCCGCGTAATCCGTGACCCACTTGGGAATTGTTTCTCTCTTGCCGGACCATGAATAATAGGTGGTCGGGGTGGCGCTGTAGGTCATTCTGTCCTTCCTCAGCAAATAAGCCTCGCTTGTGATCTGGACGGCCCGGTACAGCTTGGTGGGCAATTCGATGACTTTCTCTTGTGTGAGCTTTTCACCCGGATTCAAATCGTAATTGCCGGGCTGCTGGAGCAATCCGATGCTGACGGTGTAAGGCTGCGGCTTGTCGGCGTACGCATGCAGATCGGTCAATGAGCGTTTTCAGCACGGCCACTGATCGGGTAACGCCGACGGGGTGCGCAACGCACGAGGCTCCCGTGCCGTTGGGGGAGGTGTTCGAAGTCTCAACCCACAGGCGCAGGAGCCGCGTTGGTTCCGT
>NZ_JBIAWE010000016.1:198709-238714 GCF_042895235.1 Streptomyces sp. NPDC001410 | reverse complement strand
GGGGGACCCTGTGGGAGAGTAGGACGCCGCCGAACAAATTTTGGGAAAACCCCCGCATCTCCGGATGCGGGGGTTTTCTGCGTTCAGGGTCCTTCGGGACAGGTGGCTAGAAGGCCACCTCAGCCGCCTCCACCGTCCCGCCCTCGCGGCCGGGTGCGCTGTGCCATCTCCAGTAGAGATTGGTGTGGGCGATCACCTGCTCCGGGGCGGGAGCGCCGTACTTGGACAGGTCCTCGGTGGTGTGGGCGTCGGCGACCAGCGTCGCGTCGTACCCGCGGACGATCGCGCCGTGCAGGGTCGAGCGGATGCACACGTCCGTCTGCGCGCCCGTGACGAGGAGCCGGCCCACCTTCCGGTCGGCCAGCACGGTCTCCAGGTCGGTGTCCTCGAAGGAGTCCGGGTACTTCTTGTGGACCAGGGGCTCGGCGTCCCGGCGGGTCAGCTCCGGCACGTACTGCCAGGTCTCGCTGCCGTACGCCAGCTCCTCGTCGGAGTGCTGCACCCAGATGACCGGCACGTCCGCCGCGCGGGCCTTGTCGATCAGGGTGTTGATGTTCGCGATGACGCCGTCGCGGTCGTGGGAGTTCGCCACCACGCCGTTCTGGACGTCGATGACGAGTACTGCGGTGTTGGGTCGATCGGGAAGCGTGGTCATGGGGCCACAGTAGGACCGGCCACTGACAGTCGGACTGACAGTCGGGCCGAATATCGGGTGAGGCGTGTGAGGGGTGCGGGCTACCGTGGCTCCATGAGTAGCCCGACCAGCGATGACTACGTCGTCCGAGCGATACGACCCGACGAGTGGGCCGCCGTGAAGCAGTTGCGTCTCGACGCGCTGCGGGATCCGGTCGCGCCCATCGCCTTCCTGGAGACCTACGAGGACGCCCAGGAAAGGCCGGACTCCTTCTACCAGGAACGGGCCGTCAATTCCGGCGAGGGGAGCGTCTCCGCACGGCAGTTCATCGCCGAGGCGCCGGACGGGAGCTGGGCCGGCACCGTCACGGTGCTCCTGGAGGAGGCCGGGACGAAGGACTGGGCAGGGTATCCGGTCGAGCGCCGGCAGGGACATGTGGTCGGTGTGTTCGTACGGCCGGAGCACCGCGGGAACGGGCTGATCAAGGCCCTGTTCGACACCGGTGTGTCCTGGGCGTGGGAGCGGGGTGCCGAGCAAGTACGGCTGTTCGTCCACGCGGACAACGCGCGGGCGCAGGGGGCGTACCGCAAGGTGGGATTCGCGCCGAGCGGGCTGGTCGTGTCGTTCGAGAAGGACGAGGCCGCGAACGAGCTGGAGTTCGTTCTGGAGCGGTAGGTCCGGAGCCGTGGTTCCGGTGCGGGTCAGGCCGGCAGTTCCTGGTGGGGCCAGCGGGATCTGGCCTGTTCGCGGGAGCGGAGCAGGGCCAGGGTCGGCATGCCCCGGTCGGCTCCGGTGGCGAGCAGGTCCGGCAGCTGGGGGAGCGGCGCCACGGCCGCGACGTCGTCCAGGACCAGGGTGAGTGGTGGGTCGAGCCGACCGGAGGATGACCGTTCGGCCATGCGCCGGCCGCGCTCGACCACGCTGGAGACGAGGGCCGTCAGGAGGGGCATCGCACCAGGGTTGGTCCTGGGGTCCTCGATGGATTCACCTACCAGATAAAGCGTGCCCCCTTCGTCCACGAAGGAATCCAAGGCGAGCGCATCAGCTCGGTTCGGGGTGCAGGCCTCGCGGATGTTGACCGTGAAGAGGGCGGCGAGGGCCCGGCTGGTCAACTCCTGGGCCATGTCACGGCGTTCCGGGTGCGCGGTGAGGGCGGCCTCGAGTTCGCCCGCGGCGCCGGGGGCGGCCTTGGGGTGGGTACGGAGGGTTCGTACGGCGTCCTGGATCTGGGTGCCCTGGGACCAGCGGTGGACGTGGCGGATGGTGCGGGATTCCAGGGCGGCGGCGTGCAGGTAGCTCCGGAGGAGCGTTATGGCCGTGTCGGCGACCGCTTGGTCGATCTTGGCTGTGGGCTGGACGGGGCTGAGGAGCGCTGCCGCTCGGCTCAGCGCTGTCTGTTTGTCCTCGCAGCCGATGGTGGGGGACCAGTGGAGGCGGGCCGGGGTGTCGCAGAGGTGGGTGGGGTCGTAGAGGAGGGTGGGGCCGAGTTTGGCTCTGGCGTCCTTTGTGTCCTGCCAGAGGGCGGGGTTTGACGTGACTACAAGGGTGGGGCCTGGCGCGTCCTGGATGGCCTGGGTTGCGGTTGCGTGGCGGCTTCCCCTGGGTGCGATGAGGATTTTTTCCCACCGACCCACCCGTTCACCGTTGGCTGAGAAGGTGCCCAAGGGGTCCGGCGCAGCCGCCGCCTGGAGGGGCTCCGTCGGCTGCGCCGCTCGCAGCGCCTCGGTCGGCTGCGCCGGTCGCGGCACCTCGGTCGGCTCCGGCTCTTCGCGCGGCACCGGGACCTCGGAACGCTGTTCCGGTGCTGGAGCGGAAACGGGTGCCGTCGCCTGGGCCCGCCCCTTCGCCGCCCCCCGCTCGAACGCCCGCCGTACCTTCCCCGCCCGCCACCTCGCCACCGTTCCCATCACGAACAGGGCCAGGACGAAGAGGACCATCAACTGGCCGATGAACAGGCCCCAGAAGAGGCCCCAGCCGGAGAGCTGCCCTGCGGGGGTGTCCGGCCAGGCACCGGTGATGTCGTGGGGCCGGCCGATGAGATGGCGCATGGCCAGGGGGGTGCGGGTGAAGGTGACGCCCTTGGGCCAGGCGCCTTTGGCGAAGAGGCCCGCCAGACCCGTTGCCGTCCACACCAGCATGGTCATGCTGAGAAGGAAGCCGAGTATGCCGATCAGCAGGCCGTCGGGGATGCCTCCCTGGCCTTCCCGACGGCTGTCACGGCTGTCACGTCTGTCACGGCTGTCGCGACGGTCGCGGTCGTCCGGTCTCACGTTCTCCCCCTACGCCACCGTCGATTCGGAGTCGCCCAGGTGCTGCTCCACGAAGGCCGCCGCCCGCTGCTCGGCCTCCAGCTCGGCCGCGCGCAGGGCGTCGTCGGCCGACAGTTCGCTGGAGGACTCGGTCATGGCGCGGTCGGTGAAGACCAGTGGCCGTTCCGTCTCCGTGACCAGGTGTTTGACCACCTGGACGTTGCCGTTGACGTCCCAGACGGCGATGCCGGGGGTGAGGGTGGGGATGATCTCCACGGCCCAGCGGGGGAGGCCCAGAACCCGGCCCGTGGCCCTCGCCTCGTCCGCCTTCTGGGCGTAGATGGTCCTGGTCGAGGCCATCTTCAGGATCGCCGCGGCCTCCTTCGCCGCCGCGCCGTCCACCACGTCGGACAGGTGGTGGACGACCGCCACGAAGGACAGGCCCAGCCGTCGGCCGAATTTCAGCAGGCGCTGGAACAGCTGTGCCACGAAGGGGCTGTTGATGATGTGCCAGGCCTCTTCGACCAGGAAGATGCGCTTCTTGCGGTCGGGGCGGATCCAGGTGTGCTCCAGCCACACACCGACGATCGCCATCAGGATCGGCATGGCGATGGAGTTGCGGTCGATGTGGGACAGGTCGAAGACGATCAGCGGGGCGTCCAGGTCGATGCCGACGGTCGTCGGGCCGTCGAACATGCCGCGCAGGTCACCGTCGACCAGACGGTCCAGGACCAGGGCCACGTCCAGGCCCCACGCCCGTACGTCGTCTATGGCGACGTTCATCGCCTCCGCCGACTCCGGCTCGGGGTGCCGCAGTTGCTCCACGATGTCGGTGAGGACCGGCTGGCGGTCGAGGATCGACTCGTTGACGTAGGAGTGGGCGACCTTGAGGGCGAAGCCGGAGCGCTCGTCCAGGCCGTGGCCCATGGCGACCTCGATGATGGTGCGCAGCAGCGCCAGCTGGCCCGTCGTCGTGATCGAGGGGTCCAGCGGGTTCAGACGGATGCCGTGGTTCAGGGCCGCCGTCGGGTCCAGGCGGATGGGAGTTATCCCCAGCTCCTCGGCGATGAGGTTCCATTCGCCGACCCCGTCCTCGCCCTGGGCGTCGAGAACGACGACCTGGCGGTCGCGGAAGCGCAGCTGCCGTAGGACGTACGTCTTCTCCAGGGCCGACTTGCCGTTGCCGGACTCGCCGAGGACCAGCCAGTGCGGCGCCGGCAGCTGCTGGCCGTACAGCTGGAAGGGGTCGTAGATGTAGCCCTTCCCGGAGTACACCTCGCGGCCGATGATGACGCCGGAGTCGCCGAGGCCGGGTGCGGCGGTCGGCAGGTAGACCGCCTGGGCCTGGCCCGTGGAGGTGCGGACCGGCAGGCGGGTCGTCTCGACCTTGCCGAAGAGGAAGGACGTGAAGGCGTCGGTGAGGACGGACAGCGGGTCCCGCATCAGCGCATCAGCCCCTACCTTCGAATGCCGGTGGCGAAGGGAAGTGTGTTCACGAAGGCCCGGTGGTGCTCGCGGTCGCACCACTCCAGCTTCAGGTACGACTTTCCGGCGGAGGCTCTTATGGTCCGCTTGTCGCGGTTGAGGGCCTCCGGGGAGCGGGAGGACACGGTGATGTAGCCGACGAGGTTCACCCCCGCCGCGCCGCTCGCCAGGTCCTCGCCGCGCTGGTCGAGGCGGTTGTGGGCGGCGATGTCGCGCGGGTCGACGGTGCGGTTCATCTTGGCGGCGCGGGACGCCTCGGCCTCGTCGTTGGTCTTCTCGGTCAGCATGCGTTCGATGGCGACCTCGGTGGGTTCGAGGTCCATCGTCACGGCGACCGTGCGGATGACGTCCGGGGTGTGGACGAGCAGGGGCGCGAGGAAGTTGACGCCGACCGGGGTCATCGGCCACTCCTTCACCCAGGCGGTGGCGTGGCACCAGGGGGCGCGGGTGGCGGACTCGCGGGTCTTGGCCTGGAGGTAGGTGGGCTCCATGGCGTCCAGCTCGGCCGGCCAGGCGTTGCGCCGGGTCATCGCCTGGATGTGGTCGATGGGGTGGTCCGGGTCGTACATGGAGTGGATGAGGGAGGCGAGCCTGCCCTGCCCGAGGGGCTGGCGGACGCGGATGTCGGCCTCCTGGAGGCGCGAGCAGATGTCGGTCAGCTCACGGGCCATGACGACGGCCAGGCCCGCGTCGCGGTCCAGCTTGCGGCCGGCCTGGGGCCGTGCGGCCCGTGCCATGGCCTGGGCCTCGGCGGCCAGTTCGCGGGTGTAGTGCATGCAGGCGACGAGGTAGGCGCGGTGCTGCTCGCTGCTGGTGGACACCATGGACTGGAGCTGGTCGTAGGACCGTGACAGCCAGTCGGGTGCCTTCTCGTCGCCGCGCAGCGTGACGTCCTTGGCGTGGGCGTCGGGGTCGGCGGGGAGGGTGCGGGCGAGCATCTGCAGGCGGGTGACGAACCCGTCGCCGTTGGCCACGTGCTTGAGCAGTGTGCCGAAGCGGTCGACGAGGGCCTCCTGGTCCTCGGAGTCGCGCAGGCCGACGCCGGGGCCCTCGATCTCGATGGCGGCCGTGACGGTTCTGCGGTCGGCGTGCAGGAGTACGGCGATCTCGTCGGGTCCGAAGGGGGCGGCGAGCCAGTTGATCCGCCCGATTCCCGGCGGCGGCCCGATCTCGACCTCGCGCCCGTCGAGCCCGGTACCGGCCTCGACGGCACCGGAGCGGTACATGGCGCCGCGCTTGACGGTCCGCTTGTACGAGCGGTTGACCTCGAACCACTTGTAGAACGTGCGGCGCTTGTACGGCACGTAGACCGCGGCGAGCGCGAGCAGCGGGAAGCCCGTCAGGAGCACGATCCGCAGGGACAGGACCGGGACGAGGAGGCCGCACATCATGCCGAGGAACGCGCCGGCGATGATCAGCGCGATCTCGCCGGACTCGCGGTTCCGGCCGACGATCGCGTTCGGCCGGGCGCGGCCGATGAGATACGTACGGCGGGGCGTGACCGGATGGGACAGGTGGGACTCGGTCGTCAACGCCCTTCACCTCCCGAGCGGTTGCTGTTGCGGGTGTTGCTGGCGTGCGGGGTGTTGGCCGGGCTGGGTGCGCGCGGCGCGGGCGCGGCGGAGGGGACTGCTCCGCCGCCGCCCTGGGGGGTACGGCTGCTGTGGGCGGCGACACCGCCGGAGGCGGGGTTGGCGGGGCGGGCGCTGCTGGAGCCGCCTCCGCCTCCTCCGTTGTTGTCGGCGCGGGTGCTGTGGGTCTTGATGCCCTGGGCGACGAGGGTGGCGGGCGAGCTGATGACGGCGGCGGCCTTGCCCTCGGCGCCCTGCATGATGCGGTTGTTGCGGCCGCTCGCGATCTCGTCGCCGAAGCCGGGGACGAAGCGGTAGATCATCGCGCTGGCGAAGATGGCGAGCAGGATGATGGCGAGGCCGGAGACGACGGCGGAGAAGGCGTCGGGGCCGCTGTCGCCGGAGAGGGCGCCGGCGAGGCCGAGCACGATGACGATCACCGGTTTGACCAGGATGACGGCGATCATGATCCCGGCCCAGCGCCTGACGTGCCCCCACAGGTTCTTGTCGACCAGGCCCGCGTAGACGACGGTGCCGAGGAGGGCGCCGACGTAGAGCAGGGCGGCGCGGATGACCAGCTCCAGCCAGAGGACGCCGGCGGCGAGGATGCTGACCAGGGAGACGACGATCAGCATGATCGGGCCGCCGCCGATGTCGTTGCCCTTGCTGAGGGCGCCGGAGAAGGTGCCGAAGAAGGTGTCGGTCTGGTCGCCGGTGGCCTTCGCGAGTACGTCCGTGACGCCGTCCGTCGCCGACACGACCGTGTAGAGGATCAGCGGGGTGAACGCGGAGGCGAGCACCGTCAGCCACAGGAAGCCGACGGCTTCGCCGATCGCGGTGGTCAGGGGCACCCCTCGCACGGCCCTCTTGGCCACGGCCAGCAGCCACAGCAGCAGGGTCAGGATCGTGGACGCCGCGAACACCACCGCGTACTGCTGCAGGAACTTCGTGTTCGTGAAGTCGACGTTCGCCGTCTCCTTCACGGCACCACTGAGCTTCCCGATGGTCCAGGAGGCAGCGTCGGCACAGCCCTTGGCTAGGGAGGCGAGGGGGTCGAGGGTGTCGCCGAGGGGACTGTTGGGGGTGACGCCGCTGGAGCCTCCTCCGCCGGAGTTGTCTTTCTCGCAGAACTGTTTGGCGGCGCCCCGGATCAGGTCGCAGGGGTCGTTGCTCTTCGTAGCGGACGGCGTGGGACTGGGCGCGGCTACGGCGTGGGCGGCCAGCAGCAGTGTCGTCGTCTGCACGGCTCCGAGGACCGCCGTGATCTTGAGGATGCGGTGGTTAGCGCGCATACGTGAACCCTCCGTACTCCTCGACGGCCTTCGTCATGTCGTCGGCGGTGGAGGCCGTCTGGTCACGGCCCACGGGGACGGGCCCGTCCTTCTGCTGGAAGTCGGTGATCTTCCAGTCGTTGTCGACCCACTTCAGCTCGTACGTCGTCGTGTACCAGCTCTCGGTCACCGGGTTCTTCGAGCCGTCACCGGAGAGGCCGAACAGCGAGGTGTACCAGACCTCGACCGTGGTGGCGTCCGTTCCCGATGAGGTGACCTTGGTGCCCACGGGGACGACCCGGGAGACGAACGTCTGGCCCTTCGGCGCGGTGCCGTCCTTGGCCAGGCCGATGTTGGAGAGGAACTTCTCGTTGGAGTACGCGCTGTCCATGGCCGACTGCTTGGCGGCGGCGGCATCCCGGGCGTAGACCGAGTCGACGATCCGGTGCCGCCAGGCGGTGTTGAACATCTCGGCCGACCCCAAGGCCACCGCATAGTTCGCCGCCGCACTCTCCGCCCCCTGCCCGCTGTGCGCGAACCCGGACGGAATACCGCCGTTCTTCGTCTCCACCGGCTTCGTGCCGCTGGCTGCCGTGGAGGAGGTTCGGGGCTGGTCGCTCTTGCCGGAGGAGTTGTCGGTGGACGAGCCGTCACCGCGGTTCGCGAAGGCGATCGCTGCGATGAGGAGGACGACCACGCCGACCACCGTGACCAGGCTCCGGGACGAGGAGCGGCCGGTTCTGCGGGGTGCGCCGCCGTAGGGGTCGCCGCCGGGCAGGCGGGTTCGGGTCTGGCCGGTTTCGGTGTAATCCTGCTCGTCTGTGGGACTCATGCCGCGTACGCCCCCTCCACCTTGTAGACATACGACGGTAGCCGTGCTGGTTCCCGCGCGGGCGCGGTGTGGTGACTCGACATCAGGGAAACGCAACCTCTGCCGGTGGGCACGACGGGTGGGTGGGGTGGAGGGGGACGACCGGGCGCGCCCGGGAGCAGAAGGGGCGTCAGACCGCCATGCCGTACACGATGGTGAACAGTGTGCCGAGGGAGCCGATGATGAAGACTCCGGTGAGGCCGGCGATGATCAGGCCCTTGCCCTGCTCCGCGCTGAAGGTGTCGCGCAGCGCCGTCGCGCCGATCCGCTGTTTGGCCGCACCCCAGACCGCGATGCCGAGGCAGAGCAGGATGGCCACGGCCATCACCACCTCGATCATCACCTTGGCCTCGTTGCCCAGGCTGCCGAAGGGGCCCCAGTCCGGAGCGATCCCGCCGATGATGGTGTTGATGTCTCCCTTGTCGGCCGCAAAGAGCATGTAAGTCACCGCCCCTGGTGGGTAGTTCCGCTGGACCCTGCGGTGTGCAGAGGTCACGCATCATTGTCGCTGACAACGTCGCCGTCGTATGTCGACTTGACGTCATTGACTGGCGGGTTTCGTACGAATACCTCGTACGGTCACTCTGTGTATCACGGCAGGTCACGCCGGGCAACGAGGCCTGAGCGGAACCTGTCGTGCGGTTCGGTCGTTGACCCCCTTTACGGCCCGGCAGGGTTTCTGACGGCCGGTCGGGCAGGCAACGGTTGGGCGCGGTCGGCCGTCATCCCCCTCGTACGAGTGAATGGGGCCTGGCCGCGCTTATCGCAAGCGCTACGAAGGTACCGCTCACGGCGTGCGGTCGCGCGGCCCCCCCTGGCCGTTACCGGGGCACACGTTTCAGCCCTGGGCCGGGAACACGAAGAAGCCCTTCTGTGTGCTGATGTAGCCGTACCCCGACGGCTGCGAGAAGAGCGGGATGTTCTCCTCGGGCAGGCTCTTGGCGAGCACCTTCTTGGTACGGCCGTCGACTGCCAGGAACACGCTCGGGCTGAAGTCGTCCTTCGTGGTGCCGTAGAGGATGCCGTTCGGGGAGAAGCGCAGCGGCTGCATCGCCTTCTCGCCCTCCTTCTGTGCCCAGACCTCCTTGCCGTCGGCGGGCTGCCACACGGCGGTGCCCTGCTCCGTGTGAGCGGCGGCCAGGGTGTGGTCGGGCGTGAAGACGGAAGAGCCCTCGGTGTCGATGGTGTCGGCAGGGCTGTCCTCGTACGAGTACTTCGAGGAGCCGCCGACCTGTTTGCCGCTCGCGATGTCGTACGTCGCCGTCACCCAGGTGTCGGGCGAGAAGGCGCCCGCACCCCAGGCGGTGAGGACACGGCCGTCGCGCACGTCGAGGACCCGGAGGGCGCCGCTGGTGCGCTTCCCGTCCTCGTCCAGCTCCACGCCCGCCGGCGGGGTGACGTCCGCGGTGCTCCAGGCCTTCTTTCCGGTGGCGAGGTCCGTCATGACGAGCTGTTCGGGATCGTCCTCGTAGGTGGACGCGTTCTCCACGTAAAAGGCGTACTTGCCGGTGATCAAGGGCGCGTGGGCCTGACCACCGTCGATCTCGTTGGTGCGCGAGTCGAAGGAGCACTGCGCCAGCTGTCCGGTGCAGGTGACCTTGCGGGCGGCGCCGCCGTCGATGGGCGTGAGCTTCAGGCTCGCGTCACCGTCCTGCTCGACGATGTAGCCCTCGTGGACGTCGAACTTGTCGCCCTCGGCCGTGGCCTTGCCCAGTTCGGTGCCGTCACTGCCGTAGACGGTGACCTTGGTGGTGGTCTTCGCCTCGCTCAGACCGTCGGACTCCGTGGTGGCACCGGCGAACACCGCGACCGCCGGGACGCCGTTGTGCCAGGTCGTGGCGGCCACGCGATCGGTCTTCACCCTGAGGGTCTTGCGCACCCGGCCGGTCTTCACATCCCGGAACTCCAAGGTGGCCGGTTCCGGGTCGTTGGTGAAGTGGAGGGTGCCGACCGAGCCGTCGGCCGGCTCCCACGCGTATCCGTGACCGATGGCGTACTTGCCCTGGGCGTCCTTGACGAACAGGAGGGTGTCACCGAGGTCGATGGCGTGGGCGGGCGGCAGGCTCCATGCGGGCCGGGCGGCAAGGCCGGGTATCGCGGGGCCGCTGTACGCGGGTCCTGTGGGCTTCGCGGCGGTCGGGTCGGCCGAGCTGCCGCCCTTCGGCCCGGCGGTGGAGTCGTCGCCGTCGGAGGAACCGCAGCCTGCGACCAGTCCGAGCGTAAGGACGAGGCCGACGGCCGTCACTGTGTACTTGTTCATGTCCCCGTGAGTTTTTTCAGATGATCTTGAGATGTTCAGTGCAGCATAGGTGCCCGGCCGAGCCCGGCAAGCAGGCTCCGGCGATCTGCACGGGCTCGACACACGCCGATTCAGTGAAGTGCCGAGTGCCGAGTGCCGAGTGCCGAGTGCCGAGTGTCGGTGACGTGTCGCTCTCGCCCGAGCGGGTGAGTCGTAGGTATTGCCCCTGGTCAGCTAAGAACTCCTAACGAAATGATCTTTGAGGTGGTTGGATGCCTCCCGGAGCGATGATCCGGGGGTGGGCAGTGGCGCGGTCGAAGCCGTGGGAAGTCGACGACGAGCTGTGGGCTGTAATCGAGCCGCTGTTGCCCAGGGTTGAGCGTCGAGCCCGGCATCCGGGACGCAAGCGGCATCCGGACCGGCTGGTGTTCCAGGGCATCCTGTTCGTGCTGCATACCGGGATCTCCTGGGAACACCTGCCGCAGGAACTCGGCTTCGGCTCCGGGATGACCTGCTGGCGCCGCCTGGCCGAGTGGACCGAGGCCGGCGTGTGGTCCCGGCTGCACGAGGTTCTCCTCGCCGAACTCCGCAGTGCGAACGCCCTGGACTTCTCCCGGGCGGCGGTCGACGGCTCCCACATCCGGGCGTTAAAGGGGGAGCCAAGACTGGACGAAGCCCCGTTGACCGGGGCAGGACGGGCAGCAAACACCACCTGATCACCGACGCCACCGGCATCCCGCTCGCGGCCACCCTCACCGGTGGCAACCGCAACGACGTCACCCAGCTCATCCCGCTGCTGCAGGCCGTGCCGCCGGTGCGGGGCAAGCGCGGCCGGCCTCGGCGCCGTCCGGACGTGGTGCTGGGCGACCGCGGTTACGACCACGACAAGTACCGCCGTCTGGTCTGGGATCTCGGCGTGAAGCCGCTGATCGCCCGCCGGGGAACCGAGCACGGATCCGGGCTCGGCGCTCAACGCTGGGTCGTGGAGCGCGTTCGCCCACCTGCACTGGTTCCGTCGCCTGCGGATCCGCTGGGAGATCCGCGACGACATCCACGAAGCGTTCCTCACCCTCGGATGCGCGCTGATCTGTTGGCGGCGACTGCGCTCTGTGTTGTGCGGCGCTGTGGGTTAATCAACCGCTGCGAGTCGGTTGAGAACTTCCCCTGGGGTGAAGCTCCAGCCGACGAGGCGCGGTCCGCTCCAGTTGATGCCGATCATGTATCCCCCTCGACCGGCATCAGGCAGATCACGATCGCGCCAGGCATCCAGGGACATGGATTCAACACGTAGGCCATGCCCCCAGATCTTCGCCGCCCTCTGAGCACGGGCCGCGGTCGACCAGTAGGGAAGACTCCGCGTGCCGTCCGCGGATAGGGGAGCCGGACTTCCCTCGTCATCCCGAACAAACCAGACCACTCCGCTCTGGCGGGCCTCTCGGAAGAATGCTGCCGTTTGCGAACCACTCTGACTCATGCCGAGTGAGCCTAGTGCCCCCCCGTCGCTCATTTCGTTAGGGGTTCTAAGACGCTGTACGTACCGTGATCGCGTTGCTTGTGCCTCGTGCACGCCCAGCCCACACTTGAGGAGGAGGTGCCACCTTGACCGCTCTCGCACATGAGAGGCCCCAGGCCATGTCCGAGGCTCAGACCGAATTCGTAAACGAACCCGACCTGGACGAGGTCCTGTGGCAGGCATGGAAGGCCATGGAACTCCCCGAGGGCTACCGCGCTGAGATCATCGAGGGAGCCATCGAGGTGTCGCCCACCGCTCGCCGCTCGCACATGCAGATCGCCAATCGAGTGCGAAAGGCCCTGGACAAGTTCCTGGACGGAGGTGAGTACGCCTGCTACCAGGATGGGAACGTGATTCACAACCTCAAGGCGTGGATCCCGGACGTCTTCGTCGCCCCGGAGGACACGGAGTCCTGCAGCGACGAGGACGACATGGGGGTCAGGGCCGACTCCGTGCAGCTGATCGTCGAGGTTGTCTCTCCTGGCAAGCGCAACCAGGACCGTGACCGTGTTCGCAAGCGCCGCGAGTACGCCCGAGCCGGAATCCCCGTATACGTGATCATCGACGACTACGACAACCGTGGCACGGTGAGCATCCTGACCGCACCAGTGCCCGAGCACGCTCGCTACGAGGATGAGCACCGGGTTCCGTACGGAACCGATGCCATCATTCCCGAAGGCCCCGCCAAGGGCTTCGTGATCGAGGAGAGCATCACGGGACCGAAGCGGGCCTGATGCTGAACCGCTAGCGCGTGGTGCACTTGGGGTAGTTCGAACCCTCGACGCAGTTGTCGTAGGCGCTGCTGCTGACGTCGACCTCTTCCTCGTCGCCGCCCTTCGTGCGGACCGTCAGCTCGTACTCGGTGTGGCAGCTGCGGGTCTTCTTCGTGCCCTTCTTCTTCGTCTTGCACTCGTAGTCCGTGTCCTTGCTGACGACGGTGCCGGTGACGTTCTTCGATGTGTTGCTGCAACCGGCCAGCGGCGCGGTGAGCGCGGCGACGGTGAGCAGGACTGCGAGCGTGCGCTTCATGTGGTTTCCCCCGTGGGTGTCATGGACCAAGTGTGCTGCGGGGCATGGTAGTGAGGACGGGAAAACGGGCCGCGGCCGGATGCCGTGACCCGTCTTCCTTTTCCTTGCCGCCGAAGGGACCCCACGTCCCCCTCAGTTGGCGCCTCCCCGTGACCCGACGGGGTGGTTCACATGCCCGTCAGCCGGTGAAGGCGTCCGTGCCCTGAGGGGTGCCCCAGCCGGTCGGGCCGTCGTAGCCCGACTTCGCGGTGCAGAAGTAACTGGTGGCGCAGGTACCGTTGTTGCCGCTGGTGACGTCGTTGAGGGCGGACGTGCCGGCCGCGGCGTACGGGTAGGAGGCGGGGTAGTCGCTGGAGCCCGGGGTGCCGGCCAGGGCGTAGACGCCCGCGATGATCGGGGCCGAGGCGCTGGTGCCGCCGTAGGTGTTCCAGCCGGTGCCGTCGGAGCCGTAGGTGTCGTAGACGGAGACACCGGTGGCCGGGTCGGCGACGGCCGAGACGTCGGCGATCACGCGCTTGGTGCAGCCGGTGTCGGTCTGCCAGGTGGGCTTGGCGTCGTACGCGGAGCAGCCGGAGCCGGTGCCCTCGGTGCTGGAGGTCTTCCAGACGCTCTCGGTCCAACCGCGGCTGTTGGAGGAGGTCTTCAGGGCGGTGCCGCCGACGGCGGTGACGTACTTCGAGCCGGCCGGGTACTCGGCGCCGTAGGCCTCGTCGCCCGCGCTGACGGTGATGGCGACGCCCGGGTGCTTGAAGTACGAGGAGTCGTACGAGGTGTCGCTGGACGACTCGGAGCCGCCGTAGCTGTTGGAGACGAACTTGGCTCCCAGCTTGACGGCCTCGTTCACGGCCGTGCCCAGGTTGGCCATGCTCGACGACTTCGCCTCGACCAGCAGGATGTTGCAGTTCGGGCAGACGGCGGAGGCCATGTCGAGGTCGAGCGAGATCTCGCCGGCCCAGCCGCTGTCGGCGCTGGGCAGGGAGGTCGTCGAACCGGTCTGGCCGACCTTCTTGAAGCAGCCGTTGGAGGTCGTGCAGTCCGGGAGGCCGTAGTGGTCGCGGTAGGTGGCCAGGTCCGCCTCGGCGTTCGGGTCGTCGTACGCGTCGACGATCGCGATGGTCTCGCCTGAGCCGTTGGAAGAGGCTGCGGACGTCAGGCCGTAGGCGTCCTGGAGGTCGCTCGGGCCGTACCCCGTCGGGGAGTCGGACGAGGCCTCCGGCGAGACGGTCCTGGGCGCGACGCCCTTCTTGGCGGCCTGCTCCTCCTGGAAGGCGGTGGTGCCGCTGGTGACGCGCAGCGCGTGGCAGGACGCGTAGCCCTTCTTCGGGGTCGCGTCACACGCGTTGGTGTAGTGCACGTGGGCCTTGGCGACCTGCGCGGCGATGGCCTTGGCGCTGACGGACTTCGTGGCCGTGGGGGTGGCCGCGTCCGCGTGGGCGGCGGTGCCGAGTCCGGCGAGGAGCAGCGCCGCGGTGGCCGCGGTGGCGGAGCCGATGCGGCGCCATCTGCCGTGTATGTGGGGGGTGGTGGGGGTGGGCGTACGCAACGTACAGCCTCCTGTGAGTGGGGTGACAGAGGCCTGCGGGTGGGGGGAACACCGGGGTGGTTGCCGGTGGGGGCGGCGGCCCGCGACGACGATCGCTTGTTGAGTACGCGACAAACAAGACAGGTTTCGGAATCCTGACTTCCGCCATACCGAAGGGGGTTGGGGACTTACTGATCAATGGCTCTGTGCTGGC
The DNA here is from genome assembly GCF_042895235.1 of Streptomyces sp. NPDC001410. Taxonomy (NCBI): domain Bacteria; kingdom Bacillati; phylum Actinomycetota; class Actinomycetes; order Kitasatosporales; family Streptomycetaceae; genus Streptomyces; species Streptomyces sp. NPDC001410. The sequence goes on along the minus strand of NZ_JBIAWE010000016.1, from coordinate 224,116 downwards.
TCTGTGCTGGCCTGTGCTTGACCGGGCGCACAGGGAGCGCACAGATAGTCAGTTGGTCACCTTGGCCTGAGACCGTGCAGCAGCAGATGGTCAGTTGGTCAGTTGGTCACCTGGGCTTGAGGCCGTGCAGCAGCAGATGGACGTGTTCGTCCAGGCCGGCCAGGGCCTCCTCGGCCTCCAGGGCGCAGCTGGCGATGAGGGCTGCGAGTCCGTGCAGGCTCGCGGCGGCGACCATCGTGAGGCGCTCGGGATCGCCCTGGATGATCTCGCCCCGCTCCTGGGCGTCCGCCATCATTCGGGCGAAGGAGCCGAGGGACTCGTCGACGGCCGCCGCGAGCTGCGCGGAGCTGTCGGGGTCGTGCTTGCGCGCGAACATCAGCTCCAGGAGTTCCGGGTTCTCGACGGCGAAGCCGAGGTAGGCCCGGGCGAGCGCCGTCATCCGCTGCTCCAAGGTGAGGCCGGGCTGCTCGGCGGCGGCGCGCAGGGCCTGGTTGAGGCGCTCGTACCCGTCCAGCGCGAGGGCGTCGAGCAGGGCCTGCTTGTCCTTGAAGTGCCGGCCCGGGGCGGCATGGCTCACCCCGATGTCACGGGCCAGCTCGCGCAGCGACAGCGCGCCGACCCCCTTCTCCCGCAGCGTGCGCTCGGCGCTCTTGAGCAGGGCGGCGCGCAGATCTCCGTGGTGATAGGGGCGGGCCGTGGATGACGGGGACGACGAGGACATGCGCGACATGGGGACCATCGTATCCCGATGTAGACGGCGTCTATATAGTTGCCATTGCCATCATTGTTGTCATTGACAGCATTGTAGGCGATGCCTACATTGAGGGTATGGCTGATACGAGCAAGACGACGCGCCCTGCGCGCAAGTGGAACGCGACCCACCTCCCCGACTTCTCCGGCCGTACGGCCGTGATCACCGGCGCCAACAGTGGCCTCGGCCTCGCGACCGCCGAGGCGCTGGCCCGGGCCGGGGCGCATGTGGTGTTCGCCGTACGGGACCCCGCGCGCGGCGGCGCCGCGGCGGCGAACGTGAGCGGCAGCGTCGAGGTGCGCCGCCTGGACCTGGCGGACCTGACGTCGGTGCGCGAGTTCGCCGCGGGATGGCAGGGGCCGATCGACCTGCTGATCAACAACGCGGGCGTGATGATGCTGCCGGAGCAGCGCACCAAGGACGGCTTCGAGATGCAGTTCGGCACGAACCACCTCGGCCACTTCGCCCTCACCAACCTGCTGCTGCCGTACGTCACGGACCGCGTGGTGACGGTGTCCTCGGGCCTCCACCGCGGGGGCGACGGCGTGATCCACTTCGAGGACGTGAACCTGAAGGGACGCTACTCCCCGACCCGCGCCTACGCCCAGTCCAAGCTGGCCAACCTCCTGTTCACCCTGGAACTCCAGCGCCGCCTGACCGGGGCGGGCTCCTCCGTCCGTGCCCTGGCGGCCCACCCCGGCTACGCGGCGACCAACCTGCAGAGCCACACGGCGAACCCCTTCATGCGGGCGTTCATGGCCGTCGGCAACAAGGTCATGGCCCAGGACGACAAGTCCGGTGCCCTGCCGACGCTCTACGCGGCCAGCCAGGATCTGCCGGGGGCGGCGTACGTCGGCCCGGACGGGCTGGGCGAGGTGCGGGGCGCGCCGACGCTGGTGGGCCGCAGCGCGGCGGCGAGCGATCCCGAGGGGGCGCGGAGGCTGTGGGTGCTGTCGGAGGAGATGACCGGGGTCGAGTGGGGGCTCGCCGCGGTGGCGAGACCGGCCGGGGTGGAGGGGGTGCGCTAGGGCGGAGGAGGCGCGGCATGGCCGCTCCATCCCGGCGGCGGAACCGAGCCCTATGGAGTCCTGGGGAGTCCTGCGGAATCGAGTCTTTCTACGGAACCGAGTACTACTACGGAACTGTCCTACTGTCCGTTGGGCCCCTGCCCCGACTGGGTCTATCGTCGGAATCTGGGGCCAGGACGGGAGGACGGCCGGTGATGCCGCAGGACGAGGCCGTGATCGGCTGCACGGGGAAAGTGCTCATCGGAACGCGTGGATCCGCGGGCCCCGGTGAGGTCCTGGTGCGGGTCAGAGGAGGCTCCGAGACCTTCCTCGCGTGGTCGGAGCAGCCCCTGCCGACGGGCGCGACGGTCCTCGTGATCGAATCCCGTGGATGCCGCGAAGTCGGTGTCATCGAGTGGGTGGATCCGTTGGATGCGCTCGGCGGCGACCCCGCCGGCGCCGGCTGAGGAGTACAGGATGTTCGGATACCGCGTTCCCGCACCCGACGAGGCGATGTTGATCTCGGGCGGTCGGCGGGGACTGGGGGGCGCGCCGTTCCGAGTGGTGACGGGGCACGGCAAGTTCGTGCTGCCGATCTTCCGCAAGGTCCGCTTCCTCACCCTGTCGATGTGCGAGTCCGAGGTCACCGAGACCTGTGTGACCAGGCAGGGCATCTCGCTGCACGTCCGCGCGGTCATCGCCTTCAAGGTCGGCAACGACCACGAGAGCATCATCAACGCGGGCCAGCGCTTCCTCTCCGACCAGGAGCAGATGTCGGTGCTGACCGGCCGGATCTTCGCCGGCCACCTGCGGGCCATCATCGGCTCGATGACGGTCGAGGAGATCGTCACCGAGCGACAGAAGCTCGCCGCGGAGGTCCTGGACACCTCGAAGACGGAGATGGCGAAGATCGGCCTGATCGTGGACTCGCTGCAGATCCAGTCGATCGACGACGGCGACACCGGCTACATCGACGCGATGTCCGCGCCGCACAAGGCGGCGATCCAGCGGCAGGCGCAGATCGCCCAGGCGCAGGCCACCCAGGCCTCGGTCGAGGCGGAGCAGGCGGCGGCCCGCAAGCAGGCCGAGTACGCCCGGCAGACCGCCATCGTCAAGGCGGAGTACTCGGCCGAGGTGGACCGTGCGCAGGCGCAGGCCGCGCAGGCCGGACCGCTGGCGCAGGCGCACGCCCAGCAGGAGGTGCTCGCCGCCCAGACGGAGCTGGCCCAGCGCCAGGCCAAGCTGCGCCAGCAGCAGCTGGTGGCCGAGGTCGTGAAGCCCGCCGAGGCCGAGGCCGAGCGGGTCAGGATCCTCGCCGCCGCCGAGGCACAGCGGATGAAGATCCAGGCGGAGGCGGCGGCCTCGTACGACCGGGTCGCGCTCGACCGCATGCTGATCGACCAGCTCCCGCAGATCGTCAAGGAGGCCGCGGGCGGCCTCGCCGGCGCCAACGTCAACGTCCTCAACGGCGCGGACGGCCTCGGCGAGATCGCGGCCGGCCTGGTGTCCCAGGGCCTGACCATCCTCGACTCGGTCCGGCAGAACCTGAACGGGCCGGACTCCGAGGGCCGCCGCCCCGAGGAGGGCAAGGTCAACGGCCTGATCCAGCTGCCCGCGAGGAACGAGAAGAAGTCGGACGACGGTCCGGTCGACGTCGACTAGTCCCCCTCCCCGGACGCCCGTTGACGGTCAGCGCTCCGTCAGCGGGCTGTCAGTTCCTCCTGCCACTCTTGTACTTGTGAACGGCACGGGATACCGGAAGCCGGTCACGGGGAGAGGTGCCCGGAGTGGCTGATCGGGGACCAGCGAGCACGCCTCAAGGTCGGGCCCCTCAGGGGGCCCACGCAGGTTCGAATCCTGCCCTCTCCGCCAGTAGGGATCGTCAGCCGACCGGATGTGCTGATTACCTGGGCGTTCCGTCGTGATTCGATGTGCAGGCGAGCACCGACCACCGCTCGCCTGCACATCGGGGGAACCAATGTGGTCTACTCCAACCAGACGGAAGGGCGCGGCTCTGACCGCCGCGACCCTGCTCGCCCTGGCAGCCGTGTACCTGCTGGCCGACGGAAGTGGCATGGCCGCCCTCATGGGCGGCGTCCGTGAGGGCCATGCCCTCGACGGAGGCATGCGGTCCGCCGGGAACGTCGGCTACGAGCATGCCCAGATCGGTGACGAGTACTGGGCCGGGTTGCCGCTGCCCTGGAACAAGTCCGGTCAGGACATCCAGCTCACCGCAGCAGAGTTCACTCATGTCCCCAAGGGTCTGAAGGTCATCGAATACCGGGCCTTCAACGGTGACGAAACCGATGGCAACGTCGTCTTCGCCCGTACCGACGGCGACAGCACCATGGGCGACCTGTTCAAGGTGCGGAACTATGACGGTCACCCGGTGACCGTCAAGGCAAAGACCAGCTCCCACGTGTACTACGTGGCCCGGGTCAAGGTCACCGGCCCGATACACGACGACCTCTCCGACTGCCGTACTCGTACCGGCAAGGCTCCACCGAGTACCAGCAACACCTGGACTGCTCCACCATCGTCCGCCTCGGACGGCCCCTGAAATGACGCCTCCTGCTCCTTCTCCTCGCTCTGAGCGAGTGGGCTTCTACCAGGAGTTCGGCGACCACGGCGATCCGTCGGTCTCCGCCCCTTCCCTTCGCGATGCGGTCAGAACTGCAGGGGAGTGGGATGAGGACCGGATCGTCGCCTACCTGGAATCGTCCCGCGAGATCTACTCCGTCATGGGAGCGGAGCGGGACGTCATCACCGGTGACGCATGGATTCCCGGCGCGGGGTCCCTGGTCACCGACGGAACATGGCTGTGGCCTGTCGAGCTGGCGCACTACGTACGTCGGTATCACATCGCTCTCCCCGCCGAGTTCGTCGCCCACATCCGGGGCAACGACTACGCCGGCCCCGGCCCTGTCCTCTCCCACGAGCGGGCCCTTGAAATCTTCAACGAGCACTTCGGCCGGGATGCCTAGGATGGTGCCGACGCGCAGCCCGCTGCTCTGAAGCCCTTCTTCGTCTGGTACCTGCCGATGCTGACGAGCGTTTCGAGCCGCGCACTGATCAAACAGCTCGGCACCGCGGGTCTCTCGGTCGCGCATCCGCTCACGGATGCCCTCTTCGGCTCCCGCGAGACGGCGGACGGCAGAAGAGAGCCGCTCGTGGGCGGTCCTGACGTGCTGGCGGCCTCTCTGGCCGACGGTCAGTACGGGGGTGTCGAGTTCCAGTGCTGGATGGGGTACGACCAGCCCGTCACGGCACACGTGCGGCGCCTCGACCCGTCCACCCAGAAGGTCACCGTCCAGATCGCCGACGTCCCCGCAGCCGATCGAGAGGAAGTCGTTGCCGCCCTGGTGCGAACGCTCGACCAGGATGCCGCGCACTGCCTCGGGTTCGTCATCGACCGTGTGGGTACATCCGGCGGGCAGGACTGGGACCGCATCCTGGTCGGTCCCGGGGAGCAGCTGGCCGCATGGCCGGACATCGTCGGGACCCGGCGAGACCGCCTCTCCGCCCACCCCGAACTCGCCGCCGTGAAGTCCACAGAGTACGGCCCGCTCGCGGTCTTCCACCGGCCTGAGCGCTGACCGCCAGCCTGGGATCTTATGGACCGTTACTCCTCGACGCGCCCACGAAAATGGTCGAACTCGCCTGCCCGGGCACCGAGAACGAAGGTGTCCCACTGGTGGCGGGTGGTCGTGACCACGGTGTTCGGGGTGCTGGTCTCGTGGAGGTGGACGGGGGTTTCTGCGCCGTTGCCTGCACCGAAGGTGATTTCGATGGGTGCGGTTCTGCCCGGTTCTCCCTTGAGTACGGCCAGGAGGGCGCCGAAGTCCGCGGGGGTGGTGGTGAGTATCGCTCCGCTGGGGTCGGCGGACTCGGTTATGTGGACCGCTTCGGGGGTGGCGGATATGTGGATGCAGGAGGCGCCCTCGGAGCAGTACGAGGACTTCTGCCAGCGCGGTTTCACGGGCGTTCCCTTCACAGCTCTCGCATCACGTTGTGGATGAGGTCTCGGGTCTTCTTCGGCGCGAGTGCGACAGCCGCGACCCGGTCGAACAGTGTGCGGTACTTGTGCAACTGGGCCTCGGCGTCGAGGAACGCGAGGCCGTGGGCCTGGTCTAGGTAGACGGTGTCCAGCTGCGGCACCGGGCCGTGCGCGTAATGGATCGATTGCCCGGATCCCGGGTAGGCGCCGGCGTCGAAGGTGATGACGCGCAGGGTGATGTGGTCTCGGTCGCTCATGTCGAGCAGGTGCTGCAACTGCGCTCGGGCAACTGCGGAGCCGCCGACCTTCATGCGCAGGGCGGCCTCGTGGATGATCGCCTCGTACGGGGTCGGAGCCTCCTCGCGGAAGAGGATCGCCTGGCGCTTGATGCGGAATGACAGGCGGTGCTCGATGTCGGGTGGCGAGAGTTCGGTCACGGCCTGACGGAAGATCTCGAGAGCGTACTCGCGCGTCTGGAGCAGACCTGGGATGCGAGCAGTGGTCGAGTCACGCAACGACAGGGCGTGGTGCTCCAGTTCGGCCAGGTCGACGAGTGAGCTGGACAGGAGTTCGCGGTACTGCTCCCACCAGCCGCGGGTGCGCTCCGAGGTCATGTAGCTGAGCGCCTCGATGAGGGGCTTGTCGGAGCAGTCGTAGCGGCAGGCGATCGTGCGTACCCGTTCGGGGCTCACGCCTACGCGGCCGGCCTCCATGTTGCTGACCTGCGCCTGCTTGATGCCGAGGAGTTGACCGGCCTCGGTGGAACTCAAGCCTGCACGCTCGCGCAGTTTCCGCAGCTCCGTGCCGAAGCGCAGTTGGCGACCCGTTGGGTTCCTCACGGGCTTGCCGCCTCCTTGCAGTCACTCACATGGGTGGTAGTGAAGGAGATCCCTACGTTTCAGTGAAGACCTTCACTGGGCGCCGCTACCTTACAACTGGGGTCCCGCTCAGACCTTCAACCCCCCTCACTGAACGGAGACTTCCATGTCCACCGTATCCCCGCCCTGGACCTGCACCCTCCAACTCCCGCACGATCCACGCGCACCGGGGATCGCCCGAGCAACCCTCCGTACCGTCCTCGCCGCACACGACCTCTCCGCCCTCACCCCCACCGCAGAACTCCTCGCCGCCGAACTCCTCACCAACGCGCACCTCCACACCACCGGCCCCTACGCCCTCCGCCTCCTCGGCAGCGAACCGGGTCGGCTGCGTATCGCCGTGTGGGACACCGACCCCCGGGTACCGCCAGGCTTCACCGAGGACAAGGGCGAGGTCGCCGACGTCGCCGTAGCCCCGGACGACGCCGAAACCGGACGTGGGCTGCACCTCGTGCGAGCGTGTGCCGACTCGTGGGGAGTCTCCGTGCTGCGGCAGCTGGGCGCGTCGAAGGGAGGGAAGCTGTTGTGGGCGGAGTGCAGGGGAGATGACCCGGCGTGACGAGTGAGCAGGCGGGAGTGGATGCCCCACAGTACGGTTGAGCCCAGCGGTCGGCGTCGCGCAGCCATAGGGACGGTTCACAGGAAAATCTCAGTGAAGTCGGGACGGGTTTCTCACCTTTATGGGAGAGAGTGACGCCTGATGAAGCGCATCTCACGCATCTGGCTCACTTCGCGTCCCACCTTGCTGTGCGGTGTGGTGACGCTCGGCCTGACATCGGCGTCCGTGGCCTCCGCCTCCGACGGGCCGGGGCCCTTCGGGGTCACCGCCGCCACGGTCGCGTCGCGGCAGAGCGCGCGGGTCGGCGCGCTGTTCGGCTCGGACCGGGTCGGCAAGCTGGTCGGCGGGCACTTCTGTACCGCCTCGGTCGTGCACAGTCGGCAGCGGGATCTCATTGTCACGGCCGCGCATTGTGTGGATGGGGACGCCGGGGATCTGGTGTTCGCGCCGGGGTACCGCGACGGGCACGCGCCCTACGGGGTGTGGAAGGTGGGGAAGCGGTTCCTGCCCGACGGGTGGGCCAAGGGGCAGAGCGAGGACAGTGACATCGCCTTTGCCTATGTTGATGAGCTGGGTGGGAAGCGGGTCGAGGACGTGGTGGGTGGGAACCGGTTCGTCACCGGGACCGCCACCGGGGCCACCGCCGTCACCGTCAGCGGGTATCCGGACGAGCGCGAGGTGCCCATCACCTGCACCAACAAGCCGGCTCTGCACAGCCGTACCCAGCAGCGGATCAACTGTCCCGAGTTCACCGGAGGGACCAGTGGCAGTCCCTGGGTGAACGGGGCCAAGCAGGTCGTCGGGGTGCTGGGCGGGCATGAGCACGGTGGTGCCACCGCCGACATCTCCTACAGCGTGGTGCTGGGCGCGGAGGCGGCCGAGTTGTACAGGGATGCAGCGAGCGGGCGGTGAGCGGCGTCGGCTCTGCTGCGGTGGGCTGAGGGCAGGGTGAAAGCCACCCAGCCTCAACGCACCGCAGCGACGTCCGCCCAACCGCCCTTTCCCGCAGGCCGAGCGTCGGCTAACCGGCCATGGACGGGGCGTAGGGCGACAAGGCCGGAGCGAGCTGTACTCCGGGTGCCAGGCCGAGGGCGACCAGGGCGTCGGGCAGGCCGCGGCCGACGCGGGCCGCTTCCATGGTTCCCGGAGCGGTCAGTTGGCGGCAGCTGGTGCCGATGATGTCGAACAGGTGCTGTACCCGGCCGGGGCCGCGGGGCAGCAACTGGCCGTGGAAGTCCTCGTGGTGGGCCAGGACGAGTGCGGCGAGGCCGACGACATGGGCCGATGCCGTGCCGGTGCCGTCGAGGGCCGTGTATCCGCCCTGTGCGGCGCAGGACAGGACCGCCACTCCGGGGGCGGCCGCGTCGACTCCGGAGCCGTAGCAGCTGAAGGGCGCGGCGAACAGTCCCTCCGGAGTCAACTGTGGTCCGGAGTGGGTGGCCTGGGAGGTCTCCTGTGCGTACGAACCGTAGGCCCCGAGTGCGCCGACCGTGAACACGGTGGGCAGCGAACCCGGGAAGGCGACCGGTCCGCCGGTGTCGCCCGCCGGGGCGACGCAGGCGACGCCCGCCGCGCTGGCATCGGCGAGTTTGCGGGAGACCAGCGCCGAGGGGTACGGGGTCGCGACCGCGATGTGAGCGATGTCGACCTCGCGCTCGATGCAGTGGTCCAGGGCGGCGATCAGGTCGCTGAAGTGCCCGTCCGGCATGACCTGGCAGACCTCGATCTCGGCGTCGACGGCGATGCCGATGATGCCCCGGCCGGTGTCCGCTCCGGCGATGACGCCCGCCGCGTGGGTTCCGGTGCCCATCGTGTCGTGGGTCCAGCCCTTGTCCGTGCCGCGCACGAGATCGGCGCCCGAGTGCACCCGTTGCGCCAGATCGGGGTGCTCGGCGCTGACGCCGGAGCCGATGAGGCCGATCCTGACACCGAAGGCGCGGAATGTGGGCGGCAACCGGTCCAGCCCCATCGCCTGCTGGCCCCAGCCGTATTGCTGACGCTTCTCCAGCTCCGGATACATCTTGGCCAGCGGGGTGAGGGTGACGAGATTCTCCTGGCTCGCCGACAGGTCGGGGCGGTGGATCCAGCGGTCTGTGTAGCCGCCCGCGGGCCGGACGTACAGGGCCTGGACGGACTCCGCGGTCTCCGTCGCCAGGGTGAGGGTGACCGTTCCGTCGGCCCCGGTGATGCCCTGGCTCGGCCAGGTCGCGCCGATCAGGAACACTCCCGCACCGGCCAGCGGTTCGTCGTCCGGGCCGCAGACGCGCAATGAGATCTCCAGGGGCTGCTCCAGCGGCGCGACCAGTCCCGGATCGAGCAGCGGCGGCATCCCCGCGGTCGGCGCGGCGGCGGGTACGGCCGCGGACAGCGGCAGATCCGGCTCGATGTGCACGTGCAGCGACCGCATCGCCGGAACCTGGGCCTCCGCCGCCTCGACGACCGCGATCTCCGGACAGGAGGGGTACAGACCGGCGCCCTGCAGCTTCTCCGACGGCCGGAGCCTGCGGACCACCGTGACCTCGGGCAGCCGGTCGAGCCGGTCGCACACGGCGTCCATTCCGAGTTCGTCCACCCCGGGCGGGAGCATGCTCTGCGGCAGCGGCGTCACCATGTACCGCGCCCGGCGCGGCTGCACCGCGATGGGTGCGGGGGCACCCTTCCCGCGCGGTTCGGTTTCCTTGCCCTTGGGGCCCTCAGGGCCCGGCCCCCCGACTCCTGCACCCTGGGACCCGCTCTCGCGGTTGTTTGCCGGCCTTTCCTTCACCATCACGTCCACCTTCGCCACGCCTACGTCGTCCTTGTGCTCCTGATCCGGTGTCGGCCGGCTCGCGCATCCGCAGTGATGCGGTGTGCCCGGGAATCGCTCCTGGGCACACCGCATCGCGCGCGCCGCCTGATGTCAGCCGATGCCGAAGGGCTGACCCATCTGGCCGTAGCCGAAGCCGGGCTGCTGGTACTGGGGGAACTGCTGGCCGTAAGGCTGCTGGCCGAAGCCGCCGCCCGACGGCTGCAGACCCTGCTGACCCTGCTGGCTCTGCAGACCCTGCTGGCTCTGCTGGAGCAGCGTCACGATCGCGGTCGGCAGCGCCTGCTGCACTGACTGCTCCACCGCGCTGCGGACGCCCTGCTGCAGCGTGTGGTGCAGTGCGAGGGCCAGGTACGGGTGCGCCTGGTGGGCCATGCCCTGCTGCTGGAGCTGCTGCTGGACCTGCTGGATCTGCTGCAGGGTCTGCTGCATGCGCTGCGCGATCTGCACGCTCGCCTGCTGGCAGGCCTGCTGGATGGTCTGCTGGACGATCTGCGCGATGGGCTGCTGGGCAGTGCCGATCTGCTGGCCGAACTGCTGCTGGGGCTGGGCAGCGGTCATCACCGACATGAATACTCCGTTCGATGCGCCTTGGGAGATTCCGACATAGATGTCCTATGCGGCTTATCGGAATAATCCGACGCCCTGACGCTAAGGTGACGTCACGCGGACTGCAATTCGGACGACTGCTTCCGGAACGGGGAGCGCATGCGGACACAGCAGCGCGGCTGCCGTGGGAGTCGTACCCCCACGGCAGCCGCGTCCGTTCACCACGAGCCGGGTCAGCGCGCCGCCGGCACCGGTGCGGGCTTCTCGGAAGCTGCGGGCGTCACCGCCGGCTTCTTCGCAGCAGCCGCCGCCTCCGCCGCCGTCCGCTTGGCGACCTTGCGCAGGTACAGGTTGTTGAGGACCAGCGCCAGCGCGGTCAGGGCGGCGCCGGCCACCTGCATGCCCGCCGGGATCACACCGGTCAGCGCCGAGATGATGAACGCCGTGATCGGGACGACGTCCATGAAGAGGACGCCGTTGAGCGGGCCGAGGTACTTGTTGCCGAAGTTCCAGCCGAGCACGCCCACGAAGCCGGCGATGACGCTCATGTAGGCCAGCTCGGGCAGGATCGAGGTGACCGCGTGGGCGGTCGGGACCGGGACGCCGCCCGTGGCCAGGATGACCGCCGTGATGACGGAGGCGCTGGCCAGGCCGAGGACCGTGGTGATCGCGGTGTACTTGATCGGCGACCAGGTCGGGAAGTAGGTCGCACCGGAGGTGTAGATCACCCAGCACAGCGCGGCGAACAGCAGCAGCGCGTCGGGGCCGAGGTCGGACGGGTGGGAAAGGAGGGTGCTGAGGCTGCCGTCGGAGACCACCAGGATGACGCCGACGAAGGACATCGCGATGAAGGCCAGCGCGCCCTTCGGCGGAACGACCTTGCGCAGCACCCAGTTCACCAGGAAGCCCATCATGGGCATGGTCGCCATCATGATCGAGGCGTTCAGGGCGCCCCGCGCACCGATGAGGTCCTGACCGAAGAACACCAGGAACTGGAAGCCGGCGAAGCCGGCCGTGCCGAACAGCCAGGCCAGGCCGATCCGTTCACCCTTCAGCTTGAACCCGGCCGCACCCTCGCGCAGCTTGAGGAACACCAGGAACATCGCGCCGGCGATCGCGTACCGCAGGCAGGTGAAGGTGAACGGGTCGATGTGCTTCAGGGTCACGTCCATGAGGGGGAACATCGCTCCCCAGGACACGGTGGCCAGGAGGCACAGCAGCACGCCTCGGCCGTAGTTCTTCTGATCGTTCATGACTCTTCCTGTCGAGTGGGGGGACGGCAAGGGCAGTGGTGGGCAGTGGTGTTCGGGTCGGGTCAGGCGGGGACGAGGTCCGTGTGGCGGGCCGCTGCCTCGGCGTGGACCAGCGGCAGCACCGTCTCCAGCAGGCGGGCCGCCCGCACCTTGCCCGTCGGGCTGTACGGGATCGCCTCCACCGGGATCACGTATGCGGGCAGGCACGGCACCCGGCGGGCGCAGGCGGCGGCGACCGCGCGCCGGCCGCTCTCCAGCCGCTCCGGGGCGACCGGGGCGAACGGCACGATCAGCACTTGCTCGCCCGTGTCCTGCAGCTTCGTGCGCAGTACGGCGGTCTCGCGGACGCAGGGCAGGTCCATCAGGTCGTTCTCGAGGCCGAAGATGTTGACGTCGAGCGGCTTGCCCTCGACCGCCTTGGAGACGCCGTCGTTGCGGCCGGTGAGTTCGAGCCGGCCGGCCTCGTCGATGAAGCCGCTGTCGCCGGTGAGCAGGAAGCGCTGGGTGCGGCCGCCGTGGTCGAGGTCGAGGAACTCCGGCTCGGCGGTGGCATAGGCGTCCATCAGCTGGTAGCTGGCGATCGCGACCCGGCCGCGCATGCCCTTGGGCACCGGGCGGTTCTCCGGGTCCAGGACGGCGATGGTGTTGCCCGGCATCGGCCGGCCGGAGCGGCAGGGCGCCACATGCAGTTCCTCGGGGCCGATCATGACGTTCACGCCGGTCTCGGTGGTGCCGTAATAGAGGTGCAGGACCGGGCCGAGGCGGTCCCAGGTGTTGTTGACGACCCAGCGGTTCAGGTGCCGTCCGCCGGAGAGCACGAAGTGCAGCCGGGAGGTCTTGTGCAGGTGCTCGGAGGCCGGGTGGGCGACGACCCGCTTGAGGACCGGCGGGACCATGAGGGTCGTGGAGACGCCCTCGTCCTGGATCAGGCGGATCAGGGCCGCGGTGTCGTCGTACGGGCCGAGGACGATGGTGCCGCCCAGGGACAGGAAGATGCGTGCCCAGCCGGGACCCGACGCGTGGTACATCGGGACCGTCACCAGGTGGACGTCGTCCTCGTCGAAGGAGTACTGGTCCACCAGGTCGGCGAAGCGGCGCGCCTCGAAGGAGGCCCGGCGGATCACCAGCTTGGGGATGCCGCTGGTGCCGGAGGTGAAGGAGAACGCCTCGAACGGCTGCTCCACCGGCCGCGGTTCGCCCGGCTCCGACAGCAGCAGATCGGTGAAGGCGATGCCCGGCGCGTTCTTCGGCGGGTCGCTGTCCAGCCGGATGTCGAGGACGTCCCGGCCCTCGGGCCAGCCGACCTCGGTGAGCGCCGCGCGCTGGGCGGAGGTGCTGATGACCACGGTCGGCTGCAGCTGCTCCAGCGCGCCGGCGGTGGCCTCGGGCCCGGCGGTGTAGTCGAGTCCGACGCACGGGATGCCGAGCGAGGAGACCGCCGCCATGGCGACGACCAGCTCCCAGCGGTTCTCGGCGACGAACACCGCGCGGGCGGGCCGTATGTCCGGCAGCCGCTCCTCTATCGCGGTCGCCACGCGGGCCACCTTGTCGGCGAGATTGGCCCAGGTCAGCCGGACTTCGCCGTCGACCAAGGCGACGTGTCCGGGGCGGCGCCCGGCGTGCTTGCGGATGTCCGAGAGCTTGATCATTTACGGTCACTTCCTTCCGGCGGAAACGGCAGAGACAGCAGGAACAGCAGGAACAGCAGGAACAGCAGGAACAGCGGGGACGGCGGGGACGGCGGGGCCCGAGGGGACGCCGTACGCGGCGGTGGAGGCGCCGGGCTGCTGCAGCGTGTAGATCTCGCAGCCGCTGGAGCGCAGCGCGTCGATCTCGCCGAGGGTCCGGTCGCACAGCCGCTCACCCGGCACGGTGATCGGGATGCCCGGCGGGTAGGCGATGATGAAGTGGTCCGAGGTGCCCTGCGTCAGGGCCGCCGACGCGGTGCGGTAGGTGCGCTGGATGGTGCGCAGCGCGTCCAGCAGCCGTAGCAGCGTGGCCTCGTCGACACCGATGTGGACGTGGAAGAGCACGGCGTCGCCGCTCTCCCGGGCCACGTACAGGGCGTACTCGTCGAACAGGATCCGGCGGAAGTCGGCCGCGGTGATGCCGAGCGCGCTGATGTCCACGAGCACGCGGGTAGGGTCGTCGCTCACCAGCAGCGCCGGGTCGGTCAGATGGCCCTCCGGGCCGAGCGCGCGGTACGCCGACAGGCGCGGGTCGGTGCCGAGTTCGGTGCGCAGGGTGCGGGCCAGGTTCAGGGACCGCTCCAGCAGCTGCTCGCCCTCGGTCTCGGCCTGCAGCCGGGCCAGGTCCAGGCTCGCCAGCACCGGCCAGCTGGGCGAGGTGGTGTGGTGTTGGAAGAGCGCCTGTGCGGTGCGCTCCTGGGCCTCGCCGTCGCCGATCAGATGCAGGTACGAGCCCTGCCGCAGCGCCGACATCGACTTGTGCGCCGAGTGTGTCACGGCCACCCTCAGGGGCAGCGGGCGCTCGCTGCGGCGCAGGGTCTCCACCGCGTGCAGCGCGGTCAGCGGCCGCAGTTGGGGGTGGAAGCGGTGCACCGCGCCCCAGGCCTCGTCGACCAGAACCGACACCGTGGGGTGGGCCGCGGCCAGTTCGGCCAGCACCGTGGGCAGGTCGTAGCGGACCCCGTCGTACGACACCGCCGACAGCACGACCGTGTCGTACGGCCGGCCCTGAGCCACCGCCGTCCTGAACGTCTCCAGCAGCCGGGGCAGGTCGCCGAAGGTGCGGGGGCAGCCGGGGCAGCACTTCTGCATGGGCGCGTAGGTGACGTCCACGCCGAGCGCGCCGAGCGCGAAGTGCACCGACTGGTGGCAGCTGCGGTCGGCCAGCACCCGGCTGCCGGGGCGGGCCAGCGCGGTCAGGGCGGCCCGGTTGGCGGTGCTGGTGCCGGTGGACAGGAAGAACGTCGCGTCGGCGCCGAAGCTGTCCGCGGCCAGCCGCTGGGCCTCGCGGAGCGGGCCGCGGGGGCGGAAGAACGAGTCGAGCATCGTGCCGCTGTACGACACGTCGGCGGCGAGCTGGGCCGCGCCGAAGAGGGCCTCGTAGGACTCCCGGATGCGGGAGTCGCGGATCGACCGGCCGTGCGAGAGCGGAAGGGCGTGGAAGGAGGCGATGTCCCGGCGGGCCACCGCGAGCACGGCATCGGCCAGCGGCGTCCTGCTCGCCCCGTGACGCCGGGGGAGCGCCGCCTGCGGGCCCTCCCCGGAGGCGGGAGTGGAGCTGGTGGGTTCGGTCATGCCTCCATAAAACAAAACCTTCGCGAAGGTATCAAATATTATCGGGAACGCTGATGGAGCGGGGGTGGGGGTGTGCTGCAGGGCCCGGGGCCGATGGGGGTGCGTCGCAGGGCCCGGGGTCGAGCGGGAGTACGTCGCAGGGCCCGGGGTGACCGCCGCCCCGGGCCCTGCAGGTGTGTCCCGACTACGCGTTACTACGCGTTGTCCTGCGGAAACACCGTCGTCGCGTACGCCGTTGCCGCCGGGCCCGGCTGCAGGGTCGCGTGGGCCGCCACCGCGTGGATGTCGCGCCAGGCGCGTTGCAGGGGGCTCGACCGGATCAGGGCGCGGGCGCCCGCCGTGCGGAACAGGTGCTCCACCGCGTCGGTCAGCAGGTCGGTGGCGCGGGAGGCGTCACGCTGGTTGCGGGCCGCGGTCTCCGGCTCGAACGCCGCCGGAGGCGTGAGCGCCGCCCGGTCCGCGCGCTGCGCCGCCGACTCCAGGAGTAAGGCGGCCGCGTCGATGTCGCCGGAGCAGCGCGCGAGGGTCCGCTGGATGCCGGCGTCGGCCGCGGCGCCGCGCTCCTGGGTCAGCGCGGTCCAGGCGTCCAGCGCACCCCGGGCGGTGCCGAGGGCGGGCGCGCAGAACAGCAGCGCTGCGACCAGGGGGTACGGCACCCGGTGGCAGGGCGCCGCTTCCGGCTCGCGCACGCCCGTCATCAGGGCGTCCCGCAGGCAGGAGCGGTGTTCGGGTACGAACACGTCCTCGACGCCGACCGAGTGGCTGCCCGTGCCGCGCAGGCCGACGCTGTCCCAGGTGCGGTGCACGCGTACGTCGCGGCGGGGGAGCAGCAGGATGCGGTAGGCGGGCGGACCGGCCGGCTGCTCGTCCAGCGTGGCGAGCAGGATCCAGTCGGCGTGTTCGACACCGCTCGCGAACGCCCAGCGCCCGGTCAGGCGCCAGCCGCCGGGGACGCGGGTGAGCCGGCCGGCGGGCGGGACCACCGCCGCCGCTATCGCTGTGTCGGGCGAGTCGGCCCACAGCTCCGCCTGTGCCTCCTCGGGCAGATGGGCCGCCAGCCGGGCGTGCCCGGCCAGCAGCGCGCAGCACCACGCGGTGGAGGCGCACGCCTCGCCGACGGCGGCCACGGCGGTCACCAACTCCGTGAAGCCGCCCGCCCGTCCGCCCCAGCGGCGCGGCACGAAGTGGCGGGCGAAGCCGGTGGCCGGCAGTGCGTCGACCACGTCCGGGTGCAGGTTCGCGGCCTCCTCCGTGGCGCGGGCGTGCCGGGCCGCCAGGGCGGTGACGGCGGTCGGGGCGAGGGGCGGGGCGGGCAGGGCCGTGGTCATTGGGTGCCTTTCGTGAAGAAACGCTGACGGGTAGAAAAAGATTCGATCGAGAAGGTATTTTCTTTGGTGGTTGCAGTTGCACCAGGTCGACAGACGGGGACGGACGAGGTGAAGCAGGACAGAGCACGGCGCACACACGAGGTACTCCTCGATTCGGCGGCGGCCGAGTTCGTTCTCCACGGCTTCGTGGGCACCAACCTGTCCGACGTCGCCGCCCGCTCCCGCCTCACCAAGGGCGCGCTCTACGGCCACTTCGCCTCCAAGGCGGAGCTGGCCGAGGAGCTGACCCGGGCGTTCGAGGCGGAGTGGGCCAAGTTGCTCGCCTCGGCCGGGAGTTCACTGCGATCGCTGCGCGAGCTGACCGTGGGGCTGGCGCGCAGGATGGACGAGGACGTTCGGTTCGCGGCGGGGCTGCGGCTTGCCGCGGATGCGGCCCGGGTGTCCCGGCAGGAGCCGGTGCCTGTCGGCGAGCTGCGGGTGAGACTGCTGGAGTTGGTCCGGGATGCTCAGCGGGAGGGGCGGATCGATGCGTCCCATCGGCCGGAGGTCTTGGCTCGGTTGGTCGTGACCTTGTTGATGGGGGCGCACGTGACCCGCTGGGAGGTCGGCGGTGACGAGGTGGGTGACCTCTGGGATGTTGTGTTTGCGGCCTTGGACGCGGGTGCCTAGGAGTTCGGGCCGTGATGTGCGTTCACGGGTGCGGGTGCGTCGTGGCTTGTCGCGCCCCGCGGCGGAGCCGCTGATCGGCACAGCCCCGCGCCCCTAGGGCGGCGGAACACAGGGAACTGCGGAGTGGCCGTTTCTCAGGCTGCCTTTGCCAGAAGGCCGTTGAGGGCCGGGCCCGGTAGGCGGGGCCAGTTCTCCCTGGTCGCTCTTGTGGTCAGGGTGGGGTCGCTGCCCACGATCACCGGGTGGCCCACGCTGGTCAGGAGCGGCAGGTCGGTGGCGTCGTCCGCGTAGGCGTGGCAGTCGGACGGGTCGAGGGCGAAGGCCGTCATGATGCGGTGGGCCCATTCCGCCTTGGCCTGGCCGATCATCGGGCCGTCGGTGAGGTCGCCGGTCAGGATGCCGTCGGTGACCTCGGGGGTCGTGCAGACGAGGAGGTCGGCTCCCACCGCCTGGCCGATGGGGGCCAGGCAGGCGGCGAACGAGCCGGAGAGCAGGATCGTGAGGTCGCCGGCCCGGTGGTGCTGCCGTAAGGCCTCGCGGACCGGCGGGTGGAAGAGACCGCGGGCGTTCTCGCGGGCGAACCAGAGGCGGCCGCTCTCCTCCAGGTCCGATTCGCGGCTGCCGCGCAGCAGGCGGTAGAAGGCGCGGTTGACCTGTTCCCGGGGTACGCCCGAGCGGAGTTGGTGGCCGAGTGCGGCCCGTGCCGCGGTCAGCCGGGCGGGGGAGCGGCCCTCGCGGCCCCAGTGGAAGCCGAGGAAGCCCAGCATGCTCTTGCAGGTGATGAGCGTCTCGTCGACGTCGAAGAACGCGGCTCTGACGGGGTCGGTCGTCATGACGTAGGAAACCCTTTGCGGATGGTGTGGGGACGGAGCGCGGTGCGGCGGACCGGTGTCACCGGCCGGAATGCAGCTCCGTGTGGGCGGCCTCGACCAGGTCCAGGATCCGGTCGGCGTACGGGCACAGCCGGGTGCCCGCCGAGGTGAGTTCGACGGCGCGGTTGCCGCGGCGCACGAACAGAGGTGTGCCGACGGCCTCTTCGAGGCCCTTGATCTGGGCCGTGATGGTCGGCTGCGAGTAGTGCAGGTTGCGGGCCGCGCGGGTGAAGCTCAGCTCGCGGGCGACTTCCCGGAAGGTGCGCAGACGCTGGAGGTCCATGGTCAGTCCCGGACGAAGAGGGCGTCGGCCTCGGCGAGGGTGCGCTCGCCCTGTACGGCGGTCAGCCGCAGCAGTCCGTCGGAGCCGGTGGCCGAGCGGATGACGATGGGCTGGAACAGCTCGCCGAAGGACCGGAACCTGGCATCCAGTGCGGTGAGGACGCAGTTGCTGGCCGCGGTCAGATGACCCGCCTGGCGGAATGCCTCCAGCAGCATCATGCCGGGCACATGGTCCGAGGGGTGCTCGAAGTAGCCCGGGTGCTGGAGGTCGACGTGCAGCAGCCAGGTCGAGGAGTCGTCGTCGGCCGCGGTGCGCAGCAGCACGTTGGCGTCCTGACGGCCGGCGATGACCGGTGCCCGGGAGGGCGTCGCCGCGGCCGTGGCCGTGGCCGTGATGCCGCTCGTGAGGTCGCGGCCGCGGTTCCTGAGGACCTCGTAGCGACGCGCGTCGACCACGACGACGGCGACCGTACTGTGCGCGCACGGCTGCCCGTCGACCTCGATGGTGATGTCGATCCGGGCGTCGAAGCGGCCCGAGCCCGGGCTGCCGGCCGGGGTGACGCAGACGTCCAGGACGGCGCCGAGCGGGGTGCCCCCCACCCGCAGGGCGGCGTGGTCGTCGATGTGCAGGTCGAGGGACTTGAAGACGAAGTGCTGGCCGAGCGGAACGTCGTAGAAGCGGTGGAGCAGGTAGATCCCCGCCTGGCGAACCGTTTCCGCGAGCAGCATGAAGTCGCAGCGGCCGGACTCGTCGGGGTGGTAGAGCGCGTGGTGGCGAGGCCACTGTGCGCCCACCAGGAAGCGGTCGCCGGCGACTGCGGCCGCGTCGGTGAGGAAGACCTCGGTGACGGAGGCACGGTGCACCAACTGGCGTGGAACCGTGCGGTCGAACGTGAGACCGGCCCGGGCGTGCTCCATCGGAGACGCGGACCGCAGCGTGCTGACAGACATGCCTGTTTCCCCCCAAGGCTGTTTGCGTTACGCGCAGATGAGGGGTGCCTGATCGGCTGCCTGGCGCCCCCCGCCCAAGAAATATACCTTCGGGAATGTATATTGCAATGGAGATCCTCGGGAAGGTGGAGTACATGCCAAGCAGCAGGGCGGAGCCGAAGCAGGAACGGGCACGTCGGACCAGGGCCCACATCCTGGAGATGGCGGCCGAACTCTTCGCCGAGCGCGGCTACGCCACGGTGACGCTGCAGGACGTCGCCGAACGGGCGTCGATGACCAAGGGAGCGGTGTACTTCCACTACAAGAACAAGGAAGACCTCGCCGTCGCCGTGGTGCAGGAGCACTACGCCCGCTGGCCGGTGATCCTGGAGGCGGTCTCGGCCCGCGAACTGCCGCCGTTCGAGGCGCTCGTGGCGGTCCTGGACCGGGTCACCGAGGCCTTCCGCGACGACGTCGTGGTGCAGGCCGGTGCCCGGCTGCAGATCGAGCGGTCGCTGATCGCCGCCGACCTGCCCGAGCCGTACGTCGGCTGGGAGGACTTCCTCACCGGCCTGGTCGAGGAGGTCGAGAAGGCGGGCGAACTGCGCGCCGGCGTCACCCCGCGCTCGGCCGCCCGGGTCATCGTCTCCGCGTTCTTCGGCATGCAGCACGTGTCGGACGTGCTCAGCCGGCGGGCCGATCTGGCGGAGCGGTACGGGGAGTTGCGGGCGGTGGTGTTGGAGGGGCTGCGGGGTTGAGGCGGGGCGAGGGCAGCGGCCGGGGAGCGGAACGGGGTTGTGAAACACCCCGCTCGGCTGAGTGATCTTCGTGGCAAGGTGGGTCCGTGGACGCACTCAAGCCTCAGGACCCGCCGCACATAGGCACGCACACGCTGCTCGCCCGGCTCGGGGCGGGTGGGATGGGACAGGTCTATCTCGGGCGGTCGCCCGGCGGTCGGCTCGTCGCCATCAAGGTGATCCGGGACGAGATCATCGATCACCCCGAGGCTCTGGCGCGGTTCCGGCGCGAGGTGGAGACCGCGCGGACGGTCCGGAGTGCCTATACGGCCAACCTCATTGACGCCTCGTTGGACAACACCCCCTACTGGCTGG
The DNA here is from genome assembly GCF_042895235.1 of Streptomyces sp. NPDC001410. Lineage (NCBI taxonomy): Bacteria > Bacillati > Actinomycetota > Actinomycetes > Kitasatosporales > Streptomycetaceae > Streptomyces > Streptomyces sp. NPDC001410. The sequence goes on along the minus strand of NZ_JBIAWE010000016.1, from coordinate 203,860 downwards.
CCACCGAGTACGTCGCCGGGCCCACCCTCGCCAAGGCCGTGGCGGAACGCGGCCCGCTGCCGCCGGAGACCTGCCGAGGGCTGTTCGCGGCGCTCGCCGAGGGCCTCGCCGCCGTCCACGCACACGGCGTCACCCACCGGGACCTCAAGCCCCAGAACGTCATCCTCGCCGCCCAGGGCCCGCAGCTCATCGACTTCGGCATCGCACGCGGCGTGGGCCAGACAGCCCTCACCGATGCCGGGCTCGCGTCCGGCACACCCGGCTTCACCGCCCCAGAGGTGCTGATGCGCAACGAGGTCGGACCGCCGGCCGATGTGTTCGCCCTCGGCGCCACCCTCGCCTACGCGGCGACCGGCCGGGCACCGTTCGGCTCGGGTGACTCGAACGGGGTCAGCTACCGCGCCGTTCACGAGCCCATCGACCTGGCCGGTGTCGCACCGGAGCTGGCGGCCCTGATCGAGGCGTGCGTGGCCAAGGACGCCGCCGCCCGGCCGGGGCTCGCCGAGGTGATCGCACGCTGCGGGGTGCGCACCGCACTGGTGGAGGACCCGGTCTACGCCGGGCTCGCCGCGCTGGGCGAGGCCGCACCGCAGACCCCGCCGACGCCGGTACGGCAGTCGGTGGCGCCGTCGACGACTCCGCCGGTGGGGCCGCACGACCTGCCGACGGTGGGACCGGCGCCGTACGGCGCGCCCGGTTACACGCCCACCCAGCTGGCCCAGCCGAGCCGGCGCTCGGGCAAGCGGTGGATGGTGGCCGTGGCAGTGGGGCTCGTGGTGGGCGTCGGGACGGCCGCCACCGTGGTGCTCACCCAGCAGGGCGATGAGAAGGACACTCCGCAAGGGCGGGCTTCCGCGAGTGCGCAGGCCACGGGGTCCAGCCCGAAGGCCACGGCGTCCAAGGCGGACGACGGCAAGGACGGCGCGCCCGCCTACGCCGGTGACGACATCGACCGCACCTTCTGGCAGTCGTCGACGGGACAGTGTCAGCTGCCGGCCGAGGAGCGGGCGCCCGAGGGCTTCCAGGGCTCTGAGTCCGACCCCGACGACCCGAGCAAGGGCGGGGAGCACCCGGTCTTCGACCACAAGGTGCGGATCGGGATCCGGAGCAGCGGCTACTCCGTGACACCCGGGAAATCCGGAACCGACGCGCCGTACTACGTGACCGTCAGCGTGAAGCCGCCGCACAGCATCGACCCGACCACCGGAAAGCCCGTCACCGGGGCGCTTCAGCAGAACGTGACGTTGGGGTACACCAGCAAGCCCATCGACCTCTACGGCGGCGACAAGTCCGCCTGGAAGTACCTCACCTACCCGGACGACTTCCGTTCCTGGTCACCGAACGGGAAGAAGACGTGGCCCGCGATCCCGCTCACCAACGATCCCGGTGACTGGACCGTCCAGTGGCACCACATCCGCACGCCCCACGACTACAGCAGCATCATGTGCCTGGGTTTCGCTGTGAAATGACGCCACATCGCGCGGATAGCGTCATGAACCGCACTGGTATGGGGGAAAGTTGAACCGTGCGGAAGGTATGGGTGATCGGTGGGGCGGCCGTCGGGCTCGGGACGGCCTTTGTCATGCTGCTCGTCGTCGGCGTGTATGTCGTCGCCGGGAACCTCGTCAACAGCGTCACCACGGGCAGCCGCGGGCTCGCCAAGGGAGCCGTGCCGGCCGCCTACAAGCAGCTCGTGCAGCAGTGGGGGAACCTCTGCCCCGCGCTCAGCCCGGCCCTGCTCGCCGCCCAGCTGTACCAGGAGAGCGGCTGGAACCCGACGATCGTCAGTCCCGCCGACGCGCGCGGCATCGCCCAGTTCATCCCGAGCACCTGGGCGACGCACGGCATCGACGGCAACGGCGACGGCAAGCGTGACATCTGGGACCCGAGTGACGCGATCCCGTCGGCCGCGTCGTACGACTGCGAACTCGCCAAGTACGTCAAGGACGTTCCCGGCAACGTCTCCGACAACATGCTCGCCGCCTACAACGCCGGTGCCTACCGGGTCATCAAGGCGGGCGGCGTCCCGGGCATCAGCGAGACGCAGAACTACGTCCAGCGGATCCGCAGCCTGGAGAAGAGCTTCGCCGCGCCGCTCCGGCGGATCGACCCCACCCGGCAGGCCGCGGGCGCCATCGCCTTCGCCCAGAGCAAGCTCGGCACGCCCTACCTGTGGGGCGGCAACGGCACCGCCGACCAGGGGGGACGCTTCGACTGCTCGGGTCTGACCCAGGCCGCGTACGAGAAGGTCGGCATCACCCTGCCCCGGGTCGCCAACGATCAGTACAACGCGGGCCCGCACCCCTCGCGCGACCAACTGCTCCCCGGTGACCTCGTCTTCTTCTCCGACGACCTCACCGACTCGCGGGCCATCCGGCACGTGGGGATCTACGTGGGCGGGGGGTACATGATCGACGCGCCGCGGTCGGGCGCCGTGATCCGGTTCGACCCGGTCGACACCCCCGACTACTTCGGTGCCACGCGGGTCACCGAAGATGGCGCAAAAGCGCTCCCGACCGCGGTGTGAACCGATTGTGAACCCACCCCCTGAGCTGCGGTGATGAGTCTCTCTTCGATAACGTCTGAGTGATCATTCGGTGGAGAGTGGAACGTATCAATGGGGGCTGTGCGTTCCTGATGACGTAGCCGAGCGGACGTCAGCGGCAGTGCAGCGGAAGCGGATCTACGAACCACGGGGGGCTGGAGCGACGCACACGAGGTGCGTCCGGGAAGACGACGAAGGGGCCGCAGCACGATGGCTGTACTCGCCGAATCCGGATCGAACCCCGACGTCGACCTGCTCTACGACATCAATGGCCTGGCCAAGGACGCGCCGCACTGGTTCGACCGGGTCATGGAGTTCGTGGGTGAGTACGGACTGCTTCTGGCCATGGTGCTGCTCGTGCTGTGGTGCTGGTGGTCGGTGCGCCGCCGGGCCGAGGAGGACGCCGCGTCCTCCGTCGCCGCGCTGGTGTGGGCGCCGCTCGCGGCCGGCATCGCGGTGCTGGTGAACGTGCCGATCCGCGGCTTCGTCGAACGCCCCCGCCCCTTCGTCGACCACCAGAACCTGGACGTCCTGGTCACCGGCAAGACCGACTTCTCCTTCGTCAGCGACCACGCGACGATCACCATGGCCCTCGGCGTCGGCCTCTTCGTCGCCAACCGCCGCTTCGGCCTCGCGGGCATCGGCCTGGCCCTGCTGGAGGGGTTCTGCCGGGTGTACATGGGCGTGCACTACCCGACCGACGTCGTCGGCGGCTTCGCCCTGGGCACGGCGGTCGTGCTGCTCCTCTCCCCGCTGGCCACGGCCCTGCTGACCCCGCTGATGAAGGCGGTCGAGCGGTCACCGCGGGCGGGGCGGATCGTCAGGAGTCGGTCGGCGAGCGGGGCTCGGGGAGATGCGCTGGTGCCCGGCGCGCGCAGGCCGGTGGAATCCGAGGAGAAGGACCTGGCCGCGTAGGCCGGTACTGCTGCTGGGCGGGGGTGGGGGCGGGGCGGGGACGCTTACTGGCGCTCGAGGTGCCGCTGCGCCCACCCGTGCCGCCTGGGGTTCCCCCCGGGCCCTTAGCTTGACTCTGTCGGGGATCTTGGAGTGGTTGAGATCAGGTGCCGAGGGTCCGCCAGGACTTCGACCGGGGGATCCCCTGTTGGTCCAGGTAGGTCTGGAAAGTGGTCGGCGGCCGCACTGAAGGGACTTCCTCGGTCACTGACCGGCTGCTGAGGCGTTCGATGTTCACGGCGATGGCCGTGAGTACGTGCTGCAGGTGGGTTCTGGGCAGTCCTCGGTAGCGGCAGTGGCGCATGCCGTGTCCGTGGGCGAACTCGTTGATGGTGCCCTCCACTCCGGAGCGAACCGCGTAGCGAGCCTCCAGTCGGGTGTCTGCTGCTCGGTGCGGACGCGGGCTTGCAGGTCGCGGAGTTCTCGTGGAGGGAAGCCCACCTTCCGGGCGCTCTGATGGGAGCTGGTGCACCGGGGGCGGTCCGGACACGGCTGGCACTGGCTCTTGGTGAACCGTGCCACGATCAGGGGTGCCGCGGTGGGTGAGGATGTCGGGTAGGGGCCGTGCCAGTCCTTGCTGACCTGGCCTCGGGGGCAGGTGACCTGTTTGTGGTCGAAGTCGATGTGGAAGTCGTCCCGGGTGCTGCCAGGATCGTGTGGCGGGCGACGTGGCGGATGAGGGCGGAAACTGAGACGGCTCGTCCCAGATCCCTGTTCCAGGCCGCTGCGAAAGGTCCAGGTGAGAGGGGATGTGTTCATTCCAGCGTCCCAATGATCCTCACCACCATGGCGTCCGGGACGGAACTGGCGGCACCGTTGGCTCGGAGCGGGGGCGGCCAGCGTGCCGTCCTGGTCCTGTAGCGGCAGCCGAGGCACCTGGTGAACGGGGCTTGGCAGGTATGAAGGGGCAGACGATGGATTCTTCGATGGCACCCTGCAGGGGAGCGACGGACGGGTGCACGCGGTGAGGACGTGGCGCGCGGTACGACGGGGTGTGGCTGTCGCGTTGGTGGCCTTCGTGGTGCCGGTGGCGTCGATGGCGAGGGCTGCGGCCCAGCCGACGAGCGTTGCCAAGAGGGTGCATCACTCCTCTCCCACTCCAGGTTTGGATGACAGTGATGGGGCTGATCTTGCGCCCCACGACCGGTCGGATGACGTGCAGAGCCTTCTCGATGAGATACATCAGACCCTGGAACAAGATGCGGAGGAGTTCGTCAGGGGCTACGTGCAGCGGGGTCCTGAAGCCGCTGACGACCCCCGCCCTCACAGGGCCGGGAGCGATGACGGCTATGTCGAGCTGGGTCCTGAAGCCGCTGACGACCCCCGCTCTCCCAGGGCCGACAGCGGTGAGCCTTCTGACGGTGGCAGGAGCACGGACGGCGGAGATGGCGACTCCGACAGTTCCGATACAGGGGAGGTCGAGAACGGCGCGGGCGGCGGTATTTCAGGTGGTGGTGCTGTGAGCGGGAGCGCAGCAGCCGCGGCAGCCGCAATCGCAGGTGCCGCAGCCGGGCTCGGTTCCTCTGGCGGTTCCCACGACGGCAGCTCCGACAAGGGTTCCCACGACGGCAGCTCCGACAAGGGTTCCCACGACGGCAGCTCCGACAAGGGTTCCCACGACGGCAGCTCCGACAAGGGTTCCCACGACGGCG